>DATAYB010000800.1:0-18564 GCA_036272795.1 Pseudonocardia sp. | reverse complement strand
GTCGGGCTGGTCAAGACGGTCCTGGCGCTGGCCCACGACGAGCTGCCGGCGAGCCTGAACTTCAGCCGCCCCCCGGCGTCGATCCCGCTGGCCGAGCTCGGGCTCAGGGTGCAGGCCGAGACCGGCCCGTGGCCGCCTCGGCAGGGTGCGGCGCCGAGGTACGCCGGGGTGTCCTCGTTCGGGATGGGCGGGACGAACTGCCACGTCGTGGTGACGGAGGCGCCGTCGGGAACCGGCCTGGGCGCCCTGGGTGGCCCGGCCGGTGGCGAGTCGTCCGGGGAGATCGTGCCCTGGGTCCTCTCGGCGCGCTCGCCGGCCGCGCTCACGGCGGCGGCCGGGCGGCTGATCCCGCTGGCCGGGGCCGAGCGGTCCCGTCCCGGCCTCGCGGGCGCGCTCACCCGCCGCGACGTCCACGAGCATCGGGCGGTGCTGCTCACCGGCGCCGGCAACCCGGCCCGGGACCTGCTGACCGCGCTCTCCACCGGTGCCGCGCGCCCCGACGTGGTCACCGGCGAGGGCCCGGCCCGCGAGCACGGGGGCGTGGTGCTGGTCTTCCCCGGCCAGGGCTCGCACTGGGTCGGGATGTGCCGGGACCTGCTCACCGCGCCCGACCCGCTCGCCCGGGTGTTCCGCGACCGCCTGGACGCCTGCTCGCGGGCGCTCCTCGAGGTCGGCGGCCCGGACGCCACCGCCGTGCTCTCCGCCGCGGCCGAGGACGGGCTCGACGACCCGGCCGTCCTGCAGCCGGTGCTCTGGGCGGTGCTGGTGGCACAGGCCGCCGTGTGGGAGGCGGCCGGGGTCAAGCCCTCCGCCGTCCTCGGACACTCGCAGGGTGAGGTCGCGGCCGCGGTCGTGGCCGGTGCGTTGACCCTGGCCGAGGGCGCGCGCGTGGTCACCGTCCGATCGGCCGAGCTGCGCCGGATCAACGGCAACGGCGGGATGGTGTCCGTGTCGCTGCGGCCGGAGGAGCTGGCGCCACGCCTCGAAGGCACCTCCCTGGTGATCGCGGCGGTCAACAGCCCGACGGCCTGCGTCGTCTCCGGGCTCAAGGACGAGATCGAGGCCCTCGTCCAGGGCCTGGCGGCCGACGATGTGCGGCACCGTCGCGTCAAGGCCGATGGCGCCGGGCACTCGCCGGCGGTCGACGCGGTGCTGGACGGGGCACTCGAGGGCTTCGGCGATCTCCCGGCCCGAGCGACCCGGGTGCCGTGGTTCTCCACCGTCGACTGCGCCTGGATCAGCGAGGAGGCGCCTGCGGACGCCCGGTACTGGGCCCGCAACATGCGCCAGCAGGTCCGCTTCGCCGACGGCGTCGCCGCACTGCTGGCCTCCGGGCACACCGCGTTCATCGAGTGCAGCCCGCACCCGGTGGTGCTGGGCGCCATCGAGTCGACGCTGGCCGAGGTGGCGGGCGGGAGCGGCCCTGAGCCGCTCGTACTGCCCACCTTCCGTCGGGGTGACCCCGGGGTCAGCGGGCTGATGACCGCGCTGGCCAGGGCCTGGGCCGCTGGGATCGACGTCGGCTGGGCGGACGTGACCCCGCTGCCGGGGCGCGCCGCGTTCCCGCAGTACGCACTGCCGCCCTACCCGTTCCAGCACCGGACGTTCTGGCCCTCGGCCGGCGCCGCGCCGCTGACGCACCAGCCCGGGCGCCTGATGTCGACGGCGGGGGCCGGTACCGAGGGCGGTGGCGCCGCCGCGTCCGCCGGAGCCCTGTCCGACAGCCTGGACGGGCTCTCCCCGCAGGCCAGGCGGTCGAAGATCCTCGACGTCGTCCGGCGGACCACGGCCGAGCTGCTGGGTCACACCGGCACCGGTGAGCTGACGTCCGGCGCCACCTTCCTCGAGCTGGGCATGGACTCGGTCACGCTGGTCGAGCTGCGCTCCGCGCTCGGGCGTGCGGTCGGCGTCCGCCTGCCCAGCGTGGTGCTGTTCGACCACCCGACCCCGGAGCGGATCACCGACTGGCTGCTGGAGCGGTCGGGGGCCGACGCCGCTGGGGTCGAGGCCACTGAGGGCGACAGCGTCGAGGTCGACGCCGGTGAGGCCGCCAGCCAGCCCTCCTGGGCGCGGGCGGTCCCGCGCGCTGCCGCGCCCGAGCACGACCCGGTGGTCGCGGTCGGTGCCGCCTGCCGGTTCCCGGGCGGGATCGACACCCCGGAGGGCCTGTGGGAGGCGCTGTCCTCGGGGCGGGACCTGCGCAGCGGCTTCCCGACCGACCGGGGCTGGCCGTCGGGGCTGTTCGACGCCGACCCCCTCGCGACCGGCCACTCCTCGGTCGACCGGGGCGGCTTCCTGACCGGGGCGAGCGAGTTCGACGCCGGCTTCTTCGGGATCTCCCCGTTGGAGGCGACCGCGATGGACCCGCAGCAGCGGCTGCTGCTGCAGTGCGCGTGGGAAGCCGTCGAGCGTGCCGGCGTCGACCTGCGCGAGCCCGCGACGACCGGGGTCTTCCTGGGGGCGTTCGCGCAGGACTACGGACCCCGGATGGATCAGCCCGCCGGCGGGCTCGACGGCTATCTGCTGACCGGCAACACCACGAGCGTCGTGTCCGGCCGGGTTGCCTACGTGATGGGGCTCGAGGGCCCTGCGCTGACCGTGGACACGGCGTGCTCGTCGTCGCTGGTCGCGCTGCACCTGGCGGTGGGCAGCCTGCGTGCCGGCGAGTGCGACCGCGCACTGGTCGGCGGGGCGACGGTGATGGCGCGCCCCGGAATCTTCGTCGAGTTCAGCCGCCAGGGCGGGCTCGCCCCGGACGGTCGGTGCAAGTCGTTCGCGGCCGCCGCCGACGGCACCGGCTGGAGTGAGGGCGCCGGCGTCGTGCTCCTGGAGCGCCTCTCGGTCGCCCGCCGCGACGGGCACCGCGTGCTGGCCGTCGTACGTGGCACGGCGGTCAACTCCGACGGCTCCACCAACGGGCTGTCCGCCCCCAGCGGGGTCGCGCAGCAGCGGGTGATCCACGCCGCGCTCGCCTCTGCCGGGATCGAGGCCCGTGACGTCGACGCCGTCGAGGCGCACGGCACCGGCACCAGGCTCGGCGACCCGATCGAGGCGGGCGCGCTGCTCGCGGCCTACGGCACCGGGCGGGACGAGCCGCTCTCGCTGGGCTCGGCGAAGTCCGTGCTCGGGCACACCCAGGCGGCCGCCGGGGTCGCCGGCCTGCTGGCCACGATCCTCGGGTTCGAGCACGAGGAGCTGCCGGCCACCCGGCACGTCGACGCCCCCAGCCCGCACGTGGACTGGGAGGCCGGGGCCCTCGCACTGCGCACCGAGCCGCGCCCATGGCCCCGCGCGGCAGGACGACCCCGCCGGGCGGGCGTCTCGGCGTTCGGCATCTCCGGGACCAACGCCCACGTCATCCTCGAGGAGCCGCCGGCCACGCCCGAGCTCGAGCAGCCTCCCGGACACCACCGGTCCGCCCCGACGCCGTGGGTGTGCTCGGCGGTCGAGCGGGAGCGCCTCGACGTGCTGACCGGGCGGTTGGCCGCGCTGCCGGGCGGCGCCGACCCGGCCCCGGTCGCCGCCGCGCTGGCCCGTCGGATCCCGCACCGCTACCGCGCGGTCCTCGACGGTGTCACCCGCGAGACGCTCGCACTCGGGACCGTGAGCGGCCACGGCGGGCGCGGCGCGGTGTTCGTGTTCCCCGGGGACGGCGCGCAGTGGGTGGGCATGGGCGCCGAGTTGCTGGCCGCCGGCGCCGACGACCCGCACGCCGACGACCCGCACGCCCAGGTGTTCGCGCGCCGGCTGCGGGAGTGCGCGGCGGCGGTGCTGGCCGCGGGCGGGCCGGACGTGCTCGCGGTGCTCGGCGACGACGACCCGTCCACGCTCGACGACGTGGTGGCGGTGCAGCCGGCGTCGTGGGCGGTGATGGTGTCCCTCGCGGCGGTGTGGGAGTCGGCGGGGGTGGCGCCGGCCGCGGTGGTGGGTCACTCCCAGGGGGAGATCGCCGCGGCGGTGGTGGCCGGGGCGCTGTCGGTGGACGACGGCGCACGGGTGGTGGTCGCGCGGGCCAAGGTGCTGCGCTCGGTGGCGGGGACCGGGTCGGTGGCCTCGATCGGCGAGCCGGCGGACAGGGTGCGCGAGCTCTTGAGCGGCGAGGTCGGGATCGCCGCCGAGAACTCGCCCGGCGCGACGGTGGTCTCCGGCCCGGTCGACGACGTCGCCTCGGTCGTGGCCGCCGCGACCGAGGCCGGGATCCGCACCCGCGTGTTGCCGTTGCCCTACGCCTCCCACTCCCCGTCGATGGAGCTGCTGCGGCCTCAGGTCCTCGCGGCCCTGGACGGCGTGCGGATCGCGCGGCCCCGGGTGCCGTGGTTCTCCACCACCGAGGTCGGCTGGATCGCCGACGAGCGGCCCGCCGACTACTGGATGGCCAACCTGGCCCGCCCGGTGCGGTTCGGGGCGGCGATCCGGGCGCTGCTCGACGAGGGTTACGGCGTGTTCGTCGAGACGAGCACGCACCCCGTGCTGGCGTCGGCGATCGAGGAGACCGCCGAGGACGCCGGGCACGAGGTGGCGACCACCGGGACGCTGCGGCGCGGCGAGGGTGGGCCGGCCCGCCTGCTCACCGCGCTGGCGCAGGGGTGGGTCCTGGGCGTCGAGGTCGACTGGTCCGGTCTGTTGCCGCCCGCGCGGGTGCCGGCGGACCTGCCGACCTACCCGTTCCGCGCCGACCGCTACTGGGCCATGCCGGAGCCCCGCGAGTCCGCTGATCCCGCCGGCCCCTCGACGGAACCGGACCCGGAGTCCGCCCGGTTGTGGGAGGCGGTGGACCAGGGCGACGTCGCCGCGCTGGGCCGGGCGCTCGAGCTCGACGAGCGGGCCACGCTGGCCGAGATCGTCCCCCGGCTGGGCGCATGGCGACGCCGGCGCGGCGACGAGCGGCGCACCGACTCGTGGCGCTACCAGGTCGGCTGGCGGCCCCTGGAGGACCGGCCGGCCGCCGGCTCCCCGGACGGTGAGGCCCCGCTGTTGTTGCTGGTCCCGGCCGGTGAGCACCCTCGGGTCGCCGCGCTGGCCGGCGCCGTCGCCGCCTCGGCGCCGGGAACGGTCGCGCACGTGGTCGACGCCGCGGATCCGGCGAGCGACATCGCCGGCGCGGTCCGCGCCCACCGGGCCGAGTCGGTGGTGAGCCTGCTCGGGCTCGTCGCCACGCCGGACGCGACCGCGGTGGCCCCTGCGGTCGGCGCCGCACTCGCCGCGCTGCGGGCGGTGCTCGACGCGGCCCGCGACGACGGCCCGGTGGCCCGGCTGTGGTGGGTGACCCTCGGTGGCGTCGCGGTGGACACGGACAAGGACACGGACAAGGACACGGACACGGACGCGGACGCGGCACCGGATCCGTGGGCCGCGCAGCTGTGGGGACTCGGGCGGGTCGCCGCGCTGGAGCATCCCCGGCACTGGGGCGGGCTCGTCGACCTGCCCGGCCCGGACGCGTTCGACCCGGAGGACGCCACCCTGGCCGCCCGGCTCGTCGCGGCGGTCCGCCGAGGTGACGACGAGGACCAGGTCGCGGTGCGGGCCGCCGCCACCTTCGGTCGCCGCCTGCGACGGGCCCAGCCGGCGGGGGACTCGAACGACGAGCTCGCCCGGTTCACCGCCCGGGGCACCGCGATCATCACCGGCGGTACCGGTGCCCTCGGGGCGCACATCGCGCGCTGGCTCGCCGACGCGGGCGCGGAGCACCTCGTCCTGGCCGGACGGCGCGGAGCCGACACCGCGGGCGCCCCGGCGCTGCGGGCCGAGCTCGAGGAGCGCGGCGTGCGGACCAGCCTGGTCGCCTGCGACGTCACCGATCCGGGCGCGGTCGCCTCGCTCGTCGACCGGTACCCGCCCGATCTGGTCGTGCACGCCGCCGGTGTCGGCGCGCGTGCGCCATTGGCCGAGCTGGGGCCGGCGGAGGTCGAGGACGTCGCTCGGGCGAAGATCGCCGGAGCGCAGAACCTGCACACCGCGCTCGGCGACCGGCCGCTGGACGGGTTCGTGCTGTTCTCCTCGATCTCCGCTGTCTGGGGTGTGGCCGAGCAAGGCGCCTACGCCGCCGCGAACGCGCACCTCGACGCACTCGCCGCCCGCCGCACCGCCGCCGGTCTTCCGGCGCTCTCGATCGCCTGGGGACCGTGGTCGGGCGGCGGGATGATCACCGAGGCGCTCGGAGAGACCATGGCCCGCGTGGGCGTGCCGCTGATCGACCCGGAGCCCGCCGTCGTCGCCATGGGCCGCGCACTGGTCCTCGGCGACTCGGCCGTGGCGGTCGCCGACGTCGACTGGGCCACGTTCGCCCCCATTTTCACCAGCTCGCGCCCGACCCACCTGCTCGACGACCTGCCCGAGGCGCGGGCCGCCCTGACGTCGAGCCCGTCCGCCGTGGCGGGCGGAGCCGCCACCGAGGGGGCCGCCGAGTCCGGGTTCGGCCGGAAGGTCGCCTCCGTCGACGCCGACGAGGGTCGTCGACTCGTGCGTCAGCTGGTGAACAGCGAGCTGTCGGCGGTGCTCGGCTACACCGGGACGAATGTCGTGGACGGCTCCCGCGCGTTCTCCGAGCTGGGGGTCGACTCGTTGGGGGCGGTCAAGCTGCGGCGCACGCTGCGCGAGGCCACCGGTGTCAACATGGCTACCACCATCGTCTTCGACCACCCGACGCCCGATCGGCTCGCCGACTGGCTGTTCGGCCGGCTGCGGCCCGACGGCGAGACCGACCGGACGACCGTGGTCACCGCGCGCGCCGCCTCGGTCGACGACGACCCGGTGGTCATCGTCGGGGCAGCCTGCAGGTTCCCCGGCGGCATCGCCAACCCCGAACAGCTCTGGGAGGTGCTCGCCGCTGGTGGCGACGTCACCTCGGCCCTCCCGGACGACCGGGGGTGGCCGGCCGACCTGGTCGACGCCGACCCAGCGGCAGCCGGGCACTCGACGGTCGGGCGCGGTGGCTTCCTGGCGGGGGCCGGCGACTTCGACGCCGGCTTCTTCGGGATCTCACCGAGGGAGGCCACCGCGATGGACCCGCAGCAGCGGGTCCTCCTGGAGTGCACGTGGGAGGCACTCGAGCGGGCCGGGGTCGAGCCGCGCTCGCTGCGCGGCAGCCGCACGGGGGTGTACGTGGGGCTGGGAGACACCGACTACGCACGCCTGCTGCGCGGGGACGGTGAGGCCGAAGGGCACCTGATCACCGGGGCGGCCAACAGCGTCGCATCCGGCCGGATCGCCTACGTGCTCGGCCTCGAGGGCCCTGCACTGACCGTGGACACCGCCTGCTCCTCGACGCTGGTCGCCCTGCACCTCGCGGTCCGCTCGCTGCGCGACGGCGACTGCGACCAGGCTCTTGTCGGCGGAGCAACGATCATGGTCAACCCCGACCAGTTCATCGGGTTCAGCCGGCAAGGCGCGCTTGCGCCGGACGGGCGGTGCAAACCGTTCGCCGCCGCCGCCGACGGGTTCGCGCTGTCCGAGGGTGCGGCCGTGGTGATGGTCGAGCGGCAGTCCACCGCCCGCGCCGCCGGGCACCCGGTGCTGGCCGTGGTGCGCGGGTCCGCCGTGAACTCCGACGGCGCCTCGAACGGGCTCTCCGCCCCCAACGGCCTCGCCCAGCAGCGCGTCCTGCGCGACGCGCTGCGCGACGCGGGTCTCGCCCCGGCCGACATCGACACCGTGGAGACCCACGGCACCGGGACCGCGCTCGGGGACCCGATCGAGGCCAGCGCGCTCCTCGAGGTGTTCGGTGCCGAGCGCGCCGAGCCGCTGTGGATCGGGTCGCTCAAGTCCAACGTCGGGCACACCCAGACCGTGGCCGGACTCGGCGGCCTGATCAAGACCATGCTGGCCATGCAACACGGTGTCCTGCCCGCCACCGTGCACGTCGACGCCCCGAGCCCGCACGTGGCGTGGGAGTCCGGCGCGGTGGAGCTGCTGACCGCGTCCCGGCCGTGGCCGAAGAACGGGCACCCCCGGCGGGCCGGTGTCTCCTCGTTCGGGATCAGCGGCACCAACGCGCACGTTGTGCTGGAGGAACCACCGCTCCTTCCCCCGCCCCCGGCCGCCGACCGGACCGACGCCGACCGGACCGACGCCGACCAGGTCGACGCCGACCGGGGGGCGCTCGTGCCCTGGCCGATCTCGGCGCGCGGTGACGACGAGCTGGCCGCCTTCGCAATCGGCCTGGCCGACCACGTGGATCGGACCGGCGAGCCGGCCGACGGGGTGGCCGCCGCGCTGGTGCGCCGGACCGTGTTCGAGGAGCGCGCCGTGGTGCTCGCCCCCGGCCGCGACCGCTCCGACGACACCTCCGACGACACCGCCGGCGCGCTCGACGCCCTGCGCTCGCTCGCGGCCGGCGAGGTGCCAGCCGGGGCCGTCCGGGGCACGGCCGACACCGGCGCCCGTGGCGTGGTGTTCGTGTTCCCGGGTCAGGGTGCGCAGTGGGCGGGCATGGGTCGGGACCTGCTGGCCGGCGGCGGTCGCTCGGCGGAGGTGTTCGCGGAGCGGCTGCGGGAGTGCTCGGCGGCGGTGGTGGCCGCTGGCGGTCCGGATGTGGTGGAGGTGCTCGCCGAGGCCGCCGAGGGTGGCTTGGACGACGTGGGTGTGGTCCAGCCGGTGTCGTGGGCGGTGATGGTTGCGCTGGCGGCGGTGTGGGTGGATGCCGGGGTGGTGCCGGCGGCGGTCGTCGGGCACTCCCAGGGCGAGATCGCGGCGGCGGTGGTGGCGGGTGCGTTGTCGCCGGCCGACGGCGCTCGGATGGTCGTGTCGCGGGCGACGGCGCTGCGGTCGCTGGCCGGTACCGGGGCGATGGCCTCGATCGCCGAGCCGGAGGACGTGGTCGCCGCGCGCATCGCCGGTTCGCCCGGAGCGCACGGCGTGTCGGTCGCGGTGGTCAACGGGCCGGGCGCGACGGTCGTCTCCGGCCCCGCCGAGCAGGTGCGGGACCTCGTCGAGGCGATCTCCAAGGAGGGGGCGCGGACCCGGGTGCTGCCGGTGGACTACGCCTCGCACTCACCGATGGTCGACGAGCTGACCTTCGAAACGGTGGCCAGCCGCGCGCCCGAGATCCGGTGGTACTCCACCGTGCACCCGGGTTGGGTGGACGCGGGGCTGCCGGGCGGGTACTGGGCGGAGAACCTGCGCCGGCCGGTCCGCTTCGCCGAGGCCGTCCGCGCTCTGCTCGGCGAGGGTTTCGACGCGTTCGTCGAGGTCAGTGCCCACCCCGTACTCGTCGCGGCGATCGAGGAGACGGCCGACGCCGCCGGCGCGGAGGTCTCGGTGACCCCGACGCTGTGCCGTGGCGAGGGCGGCCAGGACCGGCTGCTGTCCGTCCTCGCCAAGGCCTGGACGCGCGGTGCCGCCGTGGACTGGGGCAACTTCGTGGCGGGCGCGGGCGCGGGCGCGGTGCCGGTGCTGCCCACCTACCCGTTCCGGCGCCAGCGGTTCTGGCCGGTGCGCCCCACGGTGGGCGGGGTGAGCGGGACACCGGCCCCGGTCGACGCCGAGGACGCGTCGTTCTGGGCCGCCGTCGAGGGCACCGACACCGAGGCACTGACCCGTGCCCTGGGCGTGCCGCCGGATCTGGTCCCCGCGTTGGCCGACGTCGTCCCCGCCCTCGCCGGGTGGCGGCGGGACCGCGACCGCCGGGCCCGCTCGGCCGGCTGGCACCAGCGGCTGGTGTGGCGGCCGGTCGAGCTCGCCCCGGCGGGGGCGCCCGATCCGAGGCCGTGGCTGCTGGTGGTGCCCGAGGGCGACGGTGACGGCGAGGGCACGGCCGCGTCCGCACTCCGCGCCGCGCTCGCCGCCGACGGGCAGCCCGAGCCGACGGTGCTGGCCGTCGGCCGGGAGGAGAGCAGGAAGGAGCTGGCGGAGCGGCTGCGCGCGGCCACCAGCACCGAACCCGGCGCGGTCGTATCGACGCTGGGGCTCGTGCCGCACGGCCCGGCCGGCTCTGATCTTGCGGCGACCACGGAGCGCACGGTGACTCTCGTGCAGGCGCTCGACGACGCCGAGGTCGGTGGTCCCTGGTGGTGGCTCACCCACCACGCCGTGTCGACCAAGGCGGAGGAGGCCCCGGACGCGGTGCTCACGCAGCTCTGGGGTCTCGGCCTGGTGGTCGGGCTCGATCACCCCGACCACTGGGGCGGTGTGCTCGACCTCGGGTCGTTCGACCCCGTCGACCTGGCCTCTGCCGTCAGCATCGTCGGCGGGAGCACCGGCGAGGAGCAGGTCGCCGTGCGCGCGGGGCGGGTGCTGGCCCGCCGGCTGGTGGCCGCCGCGCCGCCCCAGGCCCCGGCGCCGTGGCGGACCTCCGGGACCGCCGTGGTCACCGGCGGCACCGGGGCGCTCGGCAGGCAGGTCGCCCGCTGGCTGGCTCAGCACGGCGCCGAGCATCTGGTGCTGGCCAGCCGCAGCGGCCCGAGTGCGCCCGACGCGGCCGTCCTCGCCGACGAGCTGCGCGCCGACGGCGTCGCGGTCGACCTGGTGGCGTGTGACCTGGCCGTACCCGAGGGCCGGGCGGCGCTCGGGGCCGCGCTCGCCGGGCACCCGGTCCGCACCGTGGTGCACGCGGCCGGGGTGGCGCAGCGGGAGGCGCCCCTGGCCGAGCAGACCGTGGAGGACATCGCCGAGATGCTCGCGGCCAAGGTCGGCGGGGCCGAGTACCTGGACGCGCTGTTCGCCGACACCGAGCTCGATGCCTTCGTCCTGTTCTCCTCCGGCGCCGCCACCTGGGGCAACGTCGGCGGCGCAGGCTACGCGGCCGCGAACGCCCACCTCGACGGGCTCGCCGGCCGTCGCCGCGCCGAGGGGCGCCCCGCGCTGTCGGTGGCCTGGGGCGCCTGGGCGGGTGGCGGGATGGTCGACAAGGACCACGCCGCCGCCCTGCTCGCGCGGGGCATCCGGGAGATGGCGCCCGACGCGGCGCTCGCCGCCCTGAGCTCGCTGCTGGGCGCCGGGGTGGGGCCGACGGCGGTGGTCTCGGACATGGACTGGGCCCGCTTCGCCGACGTCTACACCGCGCGCCGGGCCCGCCCGTTGCTCGACGAGCACGAGGAGATCCGTCGGGCCCGGAATGCCGCCGGAGCGTTCGGGACCGCCGACGGGGACACTGGGGAAGGGCAGGACCTCGCCGTCACCGGGCTGCGCGGACGCCTCGGCCGGGCCGGCTCCGACGCCGAGCGAGTCCGGATCGCCGTCGACGTGGTGCGCCGCGCGGCGGCCGCCGCGCTGGGCCATGACCAGATCTCGGCGGTGAGCCCGCGCCGGTCGTTCACCGAGCTCGGGTTCGAGTCGCTGACCGCGGTGGAGTTCCGCAACCGGCTCACGGTGATGACCGGCGTGCGTCTTGCGGCCACCTCGGTCTACGACCACCCGACCCCGCTGCGCCTGGCCGAGCACCTGCTCGAGCAGGTGGGCCCGTGCCGTGACACCGCCGACACCGCCGGTCCCGGTGAGGCGGCCGGCCCGACCGGGGTGCTCGCCGCGCTCGAAGCGCTGGAGTCCGCCCTGGACCTGGCCAAGGGATCGGGCGCCGGGTCCGGCGCCGACGGCGAGGACCTCGACGGGCTCGCCAACCGGTTGCGCCGGCTCGCCGACCGGCACTCCGACCACAGCCCGGTGCCCGACCACTCCGTCGTGGATCTCGACGCGGTGTCCGACGACGAGATGTTCAACCTGATCGACGAGGAGTTCGGGGCGGCCTGACCCCGTCCCGCACACACCCGCGACCGGCGCCTGAGCGCCACCACATTCCGGAGGAGCCGAGAAATGCAGAACGAGGATCGCCTGCGGGAGTACCTCAAGCGGGTCACGTCCGAGCTGCGCACCACCCGGCGGGAACTGGAGGCCGAGCGTGGCCGTCGCGTCGAACCGCTGGCCATAGTCGGGATGGCGTGCCGCTTCCCGGGCGGGATCGACACCCCGGACGGCCTGTGGCAGGCCCTGCGGGAGGGGCGCGACCTCGTCGGTCCGTTCCCCACCGACCGGGGCTGGGACCTGGAGCATCTCTTCGACAGCGACCCCGACCGCGTCCGGACCTCCTACGTCCGGGAGGGCGCCTTCCTCGAGGGTGTCACGGGCTTCGACGCGGGGTTCTTCGAGGTCTCCCCGAGGGAGGCGCTGGCCATGGACCCCCAGCAGCGGATGCTGCTGGAGACCACCTGGGAGTCCCTGGAGTCCGCCGGGATCGACCCGCACACCCTGCCCGGTCGCGCCATCGGTGTCTTCGTGGGAATCAGCGACCAGGGCTACATCGCCGCCGCCGAGGCCGCTGTCGGCGCCGAGGTCGAGGGGCACATCCTGACCGGGAACGGGGCCGCCGTGGCTTCCGGGCGGCTGGCCTACGTGTTCGGTCTGGAGGGGCCGACCGTCACGGTGGACACGATGTGCTCGTCGTCGCTGGTTGCGCTCCACCTGGCGGCGCAGGCGATCCGGACCGGGGAGTGCGAGGCGGCGCTGGTCGGCGGGGCCACGGTGATGGCCGGACCACGCAACTTCGTGGAGTTCTCCCGCCTGCGCGGCCTGGCCTCGGACGGCCGCTGCAAGCCGTTCGCGGCGGCGGCGGACGGCACGGGCTGGGGCGAAGCGGTCGCCACGGTCTTCCTCGAGCCGCTCTCGACCGCTCGGCGGGAAGGGCACCCGGTGCTGGCCGTGCTGCGCGGCTCCGCCATCAACTCCGACGGCGCCTCCAACGGGCTCACCGCGCCCAACGGACCCTCGCAGCAGCGGGTCATCCGCTCCGCCCTGAAGCGCAGCGGTCTCGAACCCTCCGATGTCGACGTCGTGGAGGCGCACGGCACCGGCACGGAGCTCGGCGACCCGATCGAGGCCCAGGCCCTGCTGGCCACCTACGGCCAGGACCGCGACCACCCGCTGTGGCTGGGTGCGCTCAAGAGCGCGACCGGCCACACCCAGGCCGCGTCCGGGCTCGCGGGGGTGATCAAGATGGTGCTGGCGCTGCGGCATCGGCACCTGCCGGCGACCCTGCACTTCGACGCGCCGACCCCGCTGGTGGACTGGGAAGCGGGGATGGTGGAACCGATCGCCGTCGCCAGGGACTGGCCGGCCACCGGCCGTCCCCGCCGGGCGGGCATCTCCTCGTTCGGTGGCAGTGGCACCAACGCGCACGTGGTGATTGAGGAAGCCCCGGAACCCGCCGAGGACGCGGCGGCCCCGGACGCGGCGGCCCCGGACTCGGCGGCCCCGGACTCGGCGGCTCAGGACTCGGCGGCTCAGGACTCGGCGGCTCGGGAGGCGGGCCCGGCCGGCGGCGACCCCGAGCTGGCCCCGGCACTGTCGGGCCCTCGGGCCCCGCTGGCCTGGCCGTTGTCCGCGCGCAGCGAGGGTGCGCTCTCGGCGGTGGCGGCCGGGCTGGCCGGTGTGCTCGGCTCAGCCAACTCAGCCAACTCAGCCGGGACGGCCGAGGTGGCGGCCGCGCTCGCGGCGCGCAGCGTCTTCGAGCACCGCGCGGTCGTGGTCGACCCCGGTGCCGACTCCGGCGCGACCGACCCGTCCGAGTTCCACGGTGGGCGCTGCCTCGACGCGCTCGGCCGTGGCCTGACCGTGGCGGGGACGGTGCGCGGGCGCGCCGTGAGCGAGAGCGGCTCCCCGGTGTTCGTGTTCCCGGGCCAGGGTGCGCAGTGGGTGGGCATGGCACGCGATCTGTTGGATGGCGGGGGTCGCTCGGCGGAGTTGTTCGCGGAGCGGTTGCGGGAGTGCTCGGCGGCGGTGGTGGCCGTGGGTGGACCTGACGTGGTCGCGGTGCTGGGTGACGACGACCCGGCCGCGCTCGACGACGTGGCGGTGGTGCAGCCGGCGTCGTGGGCGGTGATGGTGGCGCTGGCGGCGGTGTGGCTGGACGCCGGTGTGGTGCCGGCCGCGGTGGTGGGGCATTCCCAGGGTGAGATCGCGGCGGCGGTGGTGGCCGGGGCGTTGTCGGTGGCCGACGGCGCGAAGGTGGTCGTCTCGAGGGCGATGGCGCTGCGGCAGGTGGCGGGCTCGGGCACGATGGCCTCGCTGGCCGAGACCCCGGACGCGGCCGCCGCGCGGATCGCCGACGTCGACGGGGTCGAGATCGCCGCCGTCAACGGGCCGTGCTCGGTGGTCGTGGCCGGGCCTGTCGCGGGGGTGGAGGCCGTCGTGGCCGCCGCCGAGGCGGACGGGCTCCGCGCGAAGCGGATCCCCGTGGACTACGCCTCGCACACCCCCGGCATGGAACCGCTGCGCGCGGCGGTGACCGGTGCGCTCAGCGACATAGCCCCAGTCGCCCCGACGATCCCGTGGCTGTCCACCCGGGACCTGGACTGGGTCGACGACGACCGCACCGACGCGGAGTACTGGTTCGCCAACCTGCGCCACACGGTCCGCTTCGCCGAAGCAATCGCCTCCCTCCTCGCCACGGGCTTCGACGCGTTCATCGAGGTCAGCCCGCACCCGGTGCTGGTGCCGATGCTGGTCGAGGCGGCCGACGCGGCGGGCGTGTCGATCGCGGCGAGCGGCACCCTGCGCCGGGGAGAGGGCGGGCCGGCCCGGCTCTGCACCGCGCTGGCCGAGGCATGGACCGGAGGCGTCGCGATCGAATGGAGCCGGTTCGTCGAGGGCGTGGACCCGAGGGCCGTACCCCTGCCGACCTACCCTTTCCAGCGCGGCACCTTCTGGCTCGCTGCCCCGCCGGTGCCCGGGTCGACGGCCGGCAACGGGCAGGATCCGGTCGACGCCGCGTTCTGGGCGGCGGTGCGCGACGGTGACGTCGGGGCCCTGCTCGGGAACCTCCCCGGCGAGCAGGGTCCGCACGGGCACGACGTCCTCACCGAGGCACTGCCCCTGCTCGCCGGCTGGCGCGGCCGCCACGACGACGAGCAGACCAAGCGGGACTGGCGCTACCGCATCGCGTGGGAGCCGCACCCGGACACCTCGGTCTCGGCCACCGGTACCTGGCTGCTGATCCATTCCACCGCGACCCCGGGGGACGACCCACTGGTCACCCGCGTGCGCGAGGCACTGGAGCCGACCGGCACCGTGGTCGTCGCGGCCCTCGACCCCGCCACCGGCCGCGCGAAGGCGGCCGAGCAGGTCCGGGCCGTCGCCGACGGGCACCCCGACCTGGCCGGGGTGCTGTCGCTGCTGGCCGCCGACGAGGCCGACCACCCCGGACATCCCGGGCTGCCCACCGGCCTGGTCGGCACTCTCACCCTGCTGCAGGGCCTCGGCGACGCCGGAGTGGCCGCGCGGCTGTGGGCGGTCACCGAGGGCGCCGAAGCCATCGCCGGCGAGCAGCCCGTCCGACCCGTGCAAGCTGCCGTGTGGGGTCTCGGCCGGGTCGCCGCCCTGGAGCTCCCCGAATCCTGGGGCGGGCTGATCGACCTGCCCGGAGCACCTCCCGCCGGCCCGACCGAGGACGCCGAGCCGGCCGGCGACCCGGCCCGGCTGCTGCCCACCGTCCTGGCCAACCTGGACGAGGACCAGGTCGCGCTCCGGCCGGCTGGCGCGATGGTGCGCCGGTTGCGCCGCGCCCCCGACGGCGTGGCCCGGTCCAAGACCGGAGTCGGTCGTGTCACCCGGGGCACCGCCCTGATCACCGGCGGCACAGGGGGGCTCGGCGGCCACACCGCACGGCTGCTCGCCCGGACCGGCACCGAGCACCTGGTGCTCATCAGCCGGCGCGGACCCGACGCCGAGGGCACCGTGGCGCTGCGCGCCGAGCTCGAGGCGCTCGGTGCGCGGGTCACCATCGCCACCTGCGACGTCACCGACGCCGCCGCCGTCACCGCGCTCGTCGAGCGGATCGAGGCCGAGGGGGACGTCGTCCGCTCGGTGATGCACACCGCGGGCTACGGCGTGCTGGCGCCGATCATGGAAACGACCCCCGACCAGTTCGCCGACGGCGCGCTGGCCAAGCTCGCGGGGACTCGGGTGCTCGACGGCATCTTCGACGGCGACCGGGGCCGCGCCCTGGACAGCTTCGTGGTGTTCTCCTCGGTCGCGGGCCTGTGGGGTTCCGGCGACCACGGCAGCTACTCGGCGTCGAACGCCATGGCCGACGCGATGGCCGGTAACCGCCGCGCCCGGGGACTGGTCGGTACGTCGATCGCATGGGGCATCTGGGAGACCGCCGGCGGCGGCATGAGCCTGAACGTCGTGACCACCCAGCTGAAGTGGCGCGGCATCCGGTTCATGGCGGCGGCGCTGGCCATCGATGCGCTGGTCGACGCGCTGGACGCCGACGAGACGCTGCTGGTCGTCGCCGACATCGACTGGGAGATCTTCGCGCCGGTGTTCACCGCGGCGCGGCGCCGCCCGCTGCTCGACGGCGTGCCCGAGGTCGTCGAGGTGCTGGCCCGTGCCGACGGCGGAGCGGTGACCGCCTCGGGCACCTCCGAGGAGCTGGGCGCCGCGCTGCGGGCCCGGATGGCCGCGGCCACCGACCCCGGCCGGGTACTGCTGGACGCCGTGCGTGAGGCCGTCGCGGCCGCCCTCGGCTTCGACGACTCCGCCAAGGTGGAGGATGACCGGGCGTTCCGGGAGATGGGCGTGGACTCGCTGACCGCCGTGGCGCTCCGCAACGGCGTGGTCGCGGTCACCGGGCAGCGCCTGCCGGTCACGGTGGTGTTCGACCACCCGACGGTCACCGCGCTGACCCGTCACCTGCGGGAGGAGATGGGCCTCGGCGCGCCGGCCTCGGCCGAGCTGGTGGCCGCGCCCACCGATGCCGCCGACAGCACCGACGACCCGGTCGTTGTGGTCGGCATGGCCTGCCGGCTGCCCGGCGAGATCCGCACCCCCGAGCAGCTCTGGCGCGTGTTGCACGAGGGCACCGACGTGGTGTCCGGGTTCCCCACCGACCGCGGCTGGGACCTCGACGCGCTCTACGACGCCGACCCGGACCGGGAGCGCACCGTCTACACCCGCCATGGCGGGTTCCTGCACGACGCGGCCGAGTTCGATCCCGAGTTCTTCGGCATCTCGCCGCGCGAGGCGTTGGCGATGGACCCGCAGCAGCGGCTGCTGCTGGAGACCTCGTGGGAGGCGCTGGAACGGGCCGGGATCGACCCCCGCGCCGCCACCGACGTCCGCACCGGGGTGTTCGTGGGCGCTGCCTACCAGGGCTTCGGCTCCGTCGGCGAGCTGCCGGACGGCCTCGAGGGTCACCTGGTCACCGGCACCGTGACCAGCGTCGCGTCCGGCCGGATCGCCTACGCCCTCGGGCTGGAGGGCCCCGCCGTCACCATCGACAGCGCGTGCTCGTCGTCGCTGGTCGCGCTGCACCAGGCCTGCCAGGCACTGCGGGCCGGCGACTGCGACCGGGCACTGGTCGGCGGCGTGGCCGTGATGGCGGCCCCGACCGGGCTGCTCGGGTTCGCCCGCCAGCGCGGCCTGGCCGTCGACGGCCGGTGCAAGGCCTTCTCGGCCGACGCCGACGGCATGGGGCTCGGCGAAGGCGCCGGGATGCTCACCGTGGAGCGGCTCTCCACCGCCCGCGCCGCCGGGCACCCGGTGCTCGCGGTGATCCGTGCCTCGGCGATCAACCAGGACGGCGCCTCCAACGGGCTGTCCGCGCCGAGCGGTCCCGCCCAGCAGCGGGTGATCCGCGCCGCCCTGCGGCGCGCCGGGCTGACCACAGACGACATCGACGCCGTGGAGGCCCACGGCACCGGGACCAGCCTCGGCGACCCGATCGAGGCCCAGGCCCTGCTGGCCACCTACGGCCGCGACCGCGACGAGGACCGCCCGCTGTGGCTCGGTTCCGTCAAGTCCAACCTCGGGCACACGCAGGCCGCCGCCGGCGCCGTCGGGTTGATCAAGATGATGCTCGCCATGCGGCACGAGGAGCTGCCCGCGACCCTGCACGCGGCCAATGCCAGCCCGCACGTCGACTGGGAGGCCGGCGCGGTCCGGCTGCTCACCGAACCGCGCCCGTGGGTGACGAACGGCCGGCCGAGGCGCGCCGCCGTGTCCTCGTTCGGGGTCAGCGGGACCAACGCGCATGTGATCATCGAGGAGCCGCCATCAGCGCCGGCTCCCACCGCCACGCCGGTCGAGGCGGGGATCGTGCCATGGGTCGTCTCCGCGAGGACGGCGGCCGCGCTCGATGACGCCGTCGCCGGCCTGGCCGCGCTGCCCGGGGCCTCCGACGGTGGACCGGAGCCGGGCACGGTGGCCGCTGTCCTCGCCGGCCGGACGGAGTTCGAGCACCGCCGTGTGCTCGACGCCGCCACCGGTGAGCCGCTGGCGTGCGGCCGGGCCACGTCCCGTGCGGCCGGCCCGGTGTTCGTGTTCCCCGGCCAGGGGGCGCAGTGGGTCGGGATGGCCGCCGCGCTGCTCGGTGCTGCCGACGGTGCTGGCCCCGAGGCGGCGTTCGCGCGGCGCTTCGCCGAGTGCGCAGACGCGCTGGCCGCGGTGTCCGAAATGGGCGCGGTGGACGCCCGTGCCGCGCTCCTCGATACCCGGGACGGCTCGCTCGACGATGTCGGGGTGCTGCAGCCGGTGTCGTGGGCGGTGATGGTCGCGCTGGCCGCGATGTGGGAGTCGGTCGGGGTGGTGCCCTCCGCCGTGGTCGGGCACTCGCAGGGTGAGATCGCCGCTGCCGTC
>DATAYB010000799.1:0-7860 GCA_036272795.1 Pseudonocardia sp. | reverse complement strand
CGGGCGCGACAGGTGCAGCCCGGTCTCGTGGTCGACGAGGACGTCGTCCGGGCGATCTGCGAGCTCGCCGACGGGCTGCCACTGGCGATTGAGCTGGCGGCGGCGCACGCGCGTGCACTCCAGGTGGCCGAGATCCAGTCCGGGATGGCGGACCGCCTGGGGTTCCTGACGGGCCTGCCCTCGGTCGGCGAGCCGAGGCACCGGTCCCTGGAGGCGTCGATCGGCTGGAGCTACCAGCTCCTCGACCCGAGCGCGCGGGGCGCGCTACGTGCGCTGTCCGTGTTTCCCGGCCGCTTCACCCTGGACGCCGCGGTCGCGGTCATCGGTCGACGGGGCCGTGAGCTGGTGGAGCTGTTGGTCGACCACTCGCTGGTGTTGTTCAGTCCGGTGGACGGGCGGTACCGGCTGCTGGACACGATCCGCGAGTTCGCGGCGCGCGAGAACAACTCGGCCGGCGAGGCCGAGGCAACCGGTCGGCGTGTGCTGGACTGGGTGGTCGCCCTGACGAGCGAGGCGGTGCCCGGCCTCGAGCGGGCCGATCCGGCCGTACTGGGCAGGCTGGTCCGTGACGACGTGGCGATCCGGGCCGCGCTGGGCTACGCGATCAGAACCGGAGACGGGGTGGATGTCGCGGCGGAGGTCGTCACCGGGTTGGCCTTCTACTGGTCGGTGCGGGGGCAGCTCGCGGAGGGGTGGGAGTGGGCGCGCCGGGTGTCCATCGTCTCGGAGTACCCGTCGAGCGGGCTGACCTGGGCATCGGGGTTCCTGGCCGGCTACGCGGGCGACCTGGCCGAGGCCGCCGAGCTGGCACGGCGGGCGGTGACCTTGGCCGAGGCCACCGGGGACGACCGGATGCGTGGGCGCGCGCTGATCACCCTCGGCATGGTCGCCACATTCGACAACCAGGCGTCCAACCAGGCCACGGTGATCGAGGCCATCGAGTACACCGACCGCGCCGGCGACCGCTGGGGTTCGGTGGAGTCCCGCCAGTTGCTGGCGTACCTGTACCTCGCGCAGTCCGACTACCGCCGCGCGCTGATCCACCTCGATACGTCGCTCCCGATCGCCGAAGAGCTGGGGCATGACCAGCTGCTGGCCTGGGACGCGGGCGGGCGGGCGGACGCCGCCAGGCTTGCGGGCCAGTTCGAGGTGGCGGTCATCGCGGGACGACGTGCGTTGGAGCTGGCGTGCCCGATGGGCGACCCGGTCAGCGCGGCTTTCGCGTTGCGGCCGTTGGTCCAGGCGCTGTGCCAGCTGGGACGCTCCGAGGAGGCGGCGGCCGAGGTGACGGCGCGGCGGTCGTTCTTCGCCGAGCACCCCGGTGTGGGCAGTGGAGAGCTGGTGGCGCACGCGGATGCGATCGCGGCGATGTGGGCCACGGGCGCGGCATCGGTACGGGAGCGGCTGGAGCAGCTGCAGATGGACGTGCCCAGCGGCGAGTGGGGAGTGCTGGCCGCGGAGGTGGGTGCGATGCGTGCGGTGTCCCGGCTGGCCGGGGGCGATGCCGAGGCCGCCCGGGTCGTCGCCGGGGCGGCTGTCGAGGTAGCGCGGCAGTACGTGGTGCGCGAGGCGGTCTGCGTGGCGACCCTGGCCGGCTGCTCGGCCGACCGGCTGCTGGGCGGCGCGACCACCGACGCGGCCTCGGACACCGACGCCCGCGCGCACCAGGCACTGGCCGACGCCGCCGGCCTCGGGCTGTGGCCACAGGTAGCCGATGCGCTCGACGTCGTCGCGGGGCTCGCGATCGACAAGGACCGGCTGGCCGTGGCGGCCCGGCTGCACGGGGCGAGCGCACGGCTGCGCGGCGAGCTGGGGTGTGTGCTGTCGCCGCTGGCCGCGCTGTTCCGGCCGGCCGACGAGGCGGAGGTGGCCCGACGGCTCCCCGCCCAGGAGCGTGCCACCGCGTGTCGGGAGGGCGGCCGGCTGGACGCCCCGCGGGCGGTCACCTACGCGGCCAGGGCACGGGGACGACGCTCCCGCCCCCAGTCGGGGTGGGCCAGCCTCACGCCGACCGAGCTCGAGGTCGTCACCTTGACCACGGCCGGGCTGGGCAACCGGGCGATCGCCGAGCAGCTCCTGATCGGTGAGGGCACCGTCCGCACCCATCTGCGCCACGTGTTCGCCAAGCTCGCGGTGCGGACCCGCGCGGAGCTGGCCGCCGCCGCGGCGCGCCGAGGTATCTAGCCGGGTATCTGAGGGGCAACGGGCCGAGCCCTCGGCGGAGTCCTCTGCCGATCAGCAGATGTTTACCCTGCCGTCCGCCCCTACCGTGACCCACCGGGACCACGGCTGACCGGCCGGGCGATCAGGGGCTCACGAATCGAGGCACGTCGATGCGATCTTCACGGCTGTTGTTCGCCAGCGCCGTCGCGCTGCCGGTGCTCGTCGTCGCCCAGGCACTCGTTCTGGGTACACCTCCCGGACCGGAGGCCAGCGGAGCCGAGGTGGTCAGCTGGTTCTCCAGCCAAAGCGGCGCCGTGCGCTCGTTCGTCTGGGTGATGACGGTGTTCGCGCCCGTGTTCGCCATCTTCGCCGGCCTGGTCCGAGACCGGCTGCCGTCGCCGCACCGCGACGTGTTCTTCGTCGGCGCGATCGCCTTTGTCGCCGAGACCGCGGTCAGCACGTGGATCTGGGCCGGCCTGAGCTGGCACCCCGACCAGCTGGAGCCCGGGGCGGCGCGCACGCTGCTCGACATCACCTCGTTCTGGGGCCCGGTGCTGAACGGCGTCACCATCACCATGCTGGCACCCGTGGTCGTGCTGAGCTGGGGCGTTCGCCCCGTACTGCCACGCTGGCTGGGCGTCGTCGGCGGCATCGCGCTCGTCGAGCAGTCGATCGAGACGATCACCATCTTCGGGCACAGTGGGTTCACCGCGCCGGGCGGGCCGATGAACCTCATGCTCGGCGCCGGCCTGTGCACCATTTGGTGGGTGTGCCTCGGTATCACTCTGGCCCGCGGTTCGGAGCTCCGTCCTGCTGCCTCACCCGCTGTCGAGGAATCGCGGGCGACGGCCACCTGACCATCGCTCACGGCTGGCGGATGAGGCGCGCTCCGGCCCGGTGGGCGGGGAGGGCCACCCGGCGGTCGCGGGCGAAGAGGCCGATCTGCTGGCCGTCGAGGACCGGTGTGCCGGCCATCCGGGGCCGTTCCAGGTACTCCATCACCGGCTGCCAGAAATCAGGGTCGAGGGAGGCCACGAACGACCAGCTCAGACCCGGCTCGACGCCCTCCTTCGGCAGGTTGCTCAACGGGCGGCCGTACTCGGACCGGTCGGGCCGGTGCGCCCCGTTCGCAGGGGCGTCAGTGCGCTGGCCCACCGGACGCACAACCGTCCAGACCAGCGCGACGTGCTCGGCCGGCCCGGGTGGGCGGACCGCCACGCCCTGTGTCCAGGCGGCGGCCAGCACGGGGTCGATCTCCAGCTCGTCCGGTGCCGGTGTGGTGATCAGGAGCCGGCTGGCGAAGGCCAGCAGCTCTCCGGTGCCCGGCCGTCGGAAGATCCGGAACGAGTCGGGCTGGCGGGCGAGCCAGAACTCGGTGAGCTGGGCCGTGTGCGGGCCGCGTACCTCGGTCGCCAGCCCCAGCATCTCGTCCATGTCGTCCGGCCCCGGGACCAGCTCGAGGGTCGGGTCGGCGGCCCGCTCGGCCAGGGACCGGGGGACCTCGATGCCCTGGCCGTGCAGTGCGCTGGCCAACCAGTGTGCCTGCACCGGCGTGACCCGGTTGGCCAACAGGCGGTTGACCACGTAGTCGCGCACCTGGCGTTCGATCGCGTCGTGGCTGCCCGGGTCCCGCCAGCGCAGGTCGATCTGCAGTGCTTCGCGGACCACGTCGTGCGGATAGAGGCCGTGGCTGCCGCTCTCGACGTAGGGCAGACCGCGCAGCCAACCGAACAGCGAGCTCGAGTCCTCCCCGGGCATCACCTTGCGCAGCAGCTCCTCGGTGGTGTTGCGCACGTGGGCGCACACCTGCAGCGCGAGCTTGTGGGCCGGCGAGGGTGTGGTGCCGACCAGCTCGATGAGCAGGGTCTCGATGACATTGCGGTTCGGGTCGAGCACCGACGCCGGATCCGCACCTGTGTTGGTCACCTCGGCGGCCAGTGCCAGGGCGAGTGGGTGCCCGCCGACGCGGTCGATCACGCAGCCGTGCAGCTGAGGGGGTACTCCTCTGGCCCGCAGTAGGGCGGCGGCCTCGGACTGGCTCAGGTCGCGTACCGGCTCGGTGTGCAGTGCCTGGGTCCATGCGGGGTCGGCCCGCCAGCTCGAGCTCGGCTGGTTGCGGCCGGCGATGACGACCAGTGCATCCGTGGGCAGCCCGGGCAGGAGGTCATCCCGGAGCCAGGGTTCCAGTTCTTCGCACCGCTCGAAGGTGTCGATCACCAGCACCATTCCCGGGGTGTGCCGGGCCGGTCGGATGGCGTCCTCGAACGCGGCGACCGAGGAACCCAGCACCCGGCCGTCCACCCGGACGACGGGACGGCCCGCCCGCTCTGCGTCGTCAGCCAGCCGGCGGGCCAGCATGGACTTGCCGACCCCGCCCGGCCCGTGGAGGAACAGCACCGCGAAGCTGCTCGGCTCGCCGGCCAGTGCCGAGGCGAACCTCTCGCGCTCCCCGTGCCGGCCCACGAACCCGCGCTCGCGTACCGCTCGCAACCGGTCCGCGAGCAGGCCGTTGCCGCCCCGGTCCTCCGGGGAACCACCTGGTGCGGCCGCCGGACACGTCGACGGCCGGGTCCCGGTGGGCGCGGTCGGTGTCGGGGGAGCGGGGTGGCCCACCATGGCGGGGGTCCGCAGACTCGGGTCGCCGCGCAGGATGCGCTCGTACAGCCCGCGCAGCCCCGCGTTCGGCTCGACGCCGAGCTCCTCGTCGAGCAGCCCGCTGACCTCCTGGTACGCGGCGAGGGCGTCGGCCTGTCGGGAACACCGGTACAGCGCGACCATCTGGAGCTCGCGCAGCCGTTCCTGCAGCGGGGCCGACATCACCAGGCCATAGATCTCGGTGAGGACCTCCTCGTGCCGGCCGAGCGCCAGGTCCAGCGCGATCCGCTCCTCCAGGGCCCCCAGCCGTTCCTGGCCCAGCCGGACCCGCTCGAGCGCCACGAACTCGCCGTGTGCACCGGTCAGCGCGTGGCCCCGCCACAGCCCCAGTGCCTCGCGCAGCAAGGTCGAAGCGGCGGCGGGCTCACCGCTCGCGGCCTTCACCCTGGCCCGCGCCACGTGGGACTCGAACACGGTCAGGTCCAGCGCTTCGGGAGGGATGGGCAGCCCGTACCAGCCGCGCCCCGACGAGATCTCGAACTCGACGCCCGAGGCGGCGAACGCCCGGCGGAGCTTGTAGATGTAGCCACGCAGGGTGCCGACCGCCGCACTCGGTGCCGAGCGCCCCCAGATCCTCTCGATCAGCGACTCCAGGGTCACCGGCCGTCCCCGCGCCAGCAACAGCAGCGCGAGCACCCCGCACTGCTGTGCCGCACCCAGGTCTATCTCGCCGCGGCCGGACCAGGCGCTCACCGGGCCGAGCACGCGGAACCGAACAACAGCGTCCGCAGCCACTCCTTCGATCCCCCTCAGAATCCTGTCATGACAACACTTGCAGGCCGTTCATCCAGCGGCAACGGACGAGGCGTAACGAACGCGCTAATGATCAGGTCAGGAGCCGTCGGCGAAGAAGAGCCGGGTGGGCGCCGTCACCAGGATCCGGGTGCGGTCGACCTCGGCGGGTGCCCAGTCGTGCAGGAGGTTGAGCAGCTCGCCGGTGTCGCGCCCGCCGTCGGGGAGGTGGGGCCAGTCCGAACCCCAGATGAGGCGGTCGGGTCGGGCGGCGACAAGTGCGCGGCCGAGCGGGGCGACCGAGGACAGCGGCCTGTCCTTGGCGATGCGGTAGGGGCCGGAGAGCTTGATCCAGCAGTTGCCGCCGCGCAGCACGTCGAGCAGTCGTTCGAAGTCGGCCGGGGTGAGCCCCTCGGACTCGAGCATGTAGCCCATGTGGTCGATGACGAACTGGTGTTCCAGGTCGGCAAGGTAGGGCAGCAGGTCCCGGACCACGGTGCCCGGTGTGTAGAACTGGATGTGCCAGCCGCGCGGGGTCGCGCGCGCAGCCATGCGCCGGACGTAGCCGATCAGGTCGGCGATGGGCCAGTCGCGGCGGGCGAACAGGTCGAGCCGGATGGCGCGCACGCCGAGCTGGTGGTACCGGTCCAGCTCGGCGTCCGGGGTGTCCTCCTCGATCCGTACCACCGCCCGGCACCGGGAGCCGAGCTTGCGCAGCACGTCGAGCGTGAGGCTGTTGTCGGTGCCGTAGTAGGTGGGTTGTACAAGCACCATGCGCTCGATGCCGAGCACGTCGCAGACCTGCAGGTACCCCTCCAGCGTCCCGTCGGGGAACGTGTACTGCGGGTCGGCCACGCACGGGTGACCGGGCTCGAACACGTGAAAGTGGGTGTCGCAGACGCCGGTGGGTATCGGGAAGGTGGGGCGGGTGTTCGTGTCGGCGTCCCGCATCGAGGTGCACACGAAGAACTTGGCGGCCACGGTGGCGTTCCCTTCGGGCGGTGGGCGACCCGGGTGTCAGGTCGGGGTGGTGAACGTGGCCGCTCGGGCTTTGGCGGCGGCGTAGAGCAGGTCTGTGTCGAAGCCGGTGAGGTGGACGGGGCTGGCGCCGAGCGCGGGCAGGGTGGCGAGTACCGCCGGGTCGGAGATGCCGCCGACCATGAGCAGCTTGCCGTGGCGCTTGCATGCCTCTGCCGCGGCTGTGATGGCCAGGCGTACGGCGGGGTGGCTGTGCTGGCCGGGCACGCCGAGCTCGGCGGTCAGGTCGTTGGCGCCGATGGCGAGCATGTCCACGCCGTCGAGGGCGGCGATGGGGTCGGCGTGGGCGATGCCGCGTGGGGTCTCGAGCAGGATCTGCACGATGGTGGCGTCGTCGAGTGCGGGGTTGAGCTCGCTGGCCGGTGTCGGGCGCATGCCGTACTGGGGCACCATGGCCAGCTGTGAGCGCTGTCCGCACGGTGGGAACCGGCAGGCCCGGCTGATCATCTCGGCGTCGGCGACGGACTCGACCCGGGGTGCCACGATGCCGAGCACCCCGCAGTCCAGCAGTCGTCCGATGGTGCCGTAGTCGCGCTCGGGGATGCGCACGAACGGCGTCATGCCCAGGTCGCAGGCGGTGGCCGCGAGCGCCGCGGCCACGTCCAGGGGCATGGTGGAGTGCTCGAGGTCGATCATGATGCCGTGGTGGCCGGTCGCGTGTGCCACGCGCACCGCTTCCGAGGTGCGGCTGGAGCGCAGCCCGAGCAGCAGCGTCGGCTCTCCGGCACGGAGCCGGTCCAGGAACGGGTTGGGCCGGGCGGGTCCGGCAGCCCCGGGAGTATCCACGGCCTACCTCCGCGACGAGGTTTACATGTAAATGTGACCCTCGACCGCGGGAGTTGATAAGTCAACCCAGTTGCCGGAATTCTCACACGTTCACTAGAGGATCTCCGAGGGGTGCACACGCCGACCCGTCACCGCGCCCACCGCCACTTCGCACGGCGTGCTGTCACTTCGCATACTCCGCAGACTGTGCGAAGTGAAGGCACGCCGTGCGAAGTGAAGGCACGCCGTGCGAAGTCGGATGGATCCGCCGTATGGTCAGGACGACCTGGTCATGGTGGTCGACCGGGGTTGTGCCGCGCGCCCCGCCGGCCTCGTCCAGAGCGGGCGCAGGCGGTAGGTGGCGAGGTAGGCCAGCACGGTGCCGAGTGCGCCCACGTACATGCTGAGGTCGCCCCAGTCCGGATGTGCCTTGGCCAGCGCGCCGGTGTAGGCCTCGGAGACCCAGAACGGCACGGATACGAGCACCCCGAACGCCCACGCCACGAA
>DATAYB010000798.1:0-6657 GCA_036272795.1 Pseudonocardia sp. | reverse complement strand
AGCTCGACGAGCTCGCCCAGCCGCAGCACGCCGACCCGGTGCGCGATCTGCCGGACGACGGCGAGGTCGTGCGAGATGAACAGGTAGCTCAGCTCGGCCTCGCGCTGCAGCTCCGCCAGCAGGTCCAGCACCTGGGCCTGCACCGAGACGTCCAGCGCGGACACCGGTTCGTCGCACACCACGAGCTCGGGGGACAGGGCCAGGGCACGCGCGATGGCGACCCGCTGGCGTTGGCCACCGGACAGCTCCACCGGCTTGCGGACCAGCGTGGCGGCGGGCAGCGCCACCCGGGCGAGCAGCTCGGTGGCCCGGGCACGGCGAGCTGTGGCGTCGCCGGCCCCGAAGGCACGCAGCGGCTCGGTGATCACTTCTTCGATGCTGAACCGGGGGTCGAGGGAGGCGTACGGGTTCTGGTAGACGAGCTGGGCGCGGCGCCGGACCGCGCGCCACCGCTCGCCCCGCGCGGTGGTGATGTCGAGCCCGTCGAACAGCACCGCGCCGGCGGTCGGGTCGGCCAGCCGCAGCAGTAATCGCGCGATCGTCGACTTACCCGACCCCGACTCCCCGACCAGCGCGAGCGTCTCACCTCTGGCGATCTCGAAGCTCACGTCGTCCACCGCGCGCAGCACCCCGCGGCGGCCATCGACCCTGGGTAGCCGGAACTCCTTGACGAGGTTCCGTACCTCAGCGACGACCGGAGCGTCGGCGGGCACCACTGCGGGGGAGTCCGCCGGCCTGTTCAGAACCGGCCTGCTCGGTCGCGTCTCAGTGCCGGCCGCCCCCGACGTGCCGGATGCGCCGGACGTGCCGGCCGCACCCGACGTGCCGGATGTGCCCGACACGGGCGGGGCGCCCGACGGGGCTGGCGCGCGCAGGCCGGGGGCACTGGCGATCAAGGTGCGCGTGTAGGGCTCGGCGGGAGCGGTGAGCACCTGGCGCGTCGGGCCCTGCTCCACGATGCGGCCGCCGCTCATCACGACGATGCGGTCGGCCCGGTCGGCGGCGACCCCAAGGTCATGGGTGATCAGCAGTACGGCGGTGCCCGAGTCACGGCACAGCGTGGCGAGCTCGTCGAGGATCTGGCGCTGCACGGTGACGTCGAGTGCGCTGGTCGGCTCGTCGGCGATGAGCAGCTCGGGGCCGGCGGCGATGGCGATGGCGATCAGTACGCGCTGTCGCATGCCACCGGAGAGTGTGTGCGGGTAGCGGCGTGCCTGCACCTCGGGGTCAGGCAGCCCCACCCGCCCGAGCAGCTCGACGGCGTCCAGCTGCGCCCGGCGGCGGTCGGCCAGCCCGTGCGTGCGCAGCACCTCGGCGACCTGCCCGCCCACCTTGCGCACCGGGTTCAGCGAGATGTTGGGGTCCTGCGGAACGAGGCCGACCCGCCGGCCCCTGATCGCACGCAGCGGCCGCTCACCGAGCCCGGTCAGCTCCCGGCCAGCGAGCTGGACGCTGCCGCCGTCCACCCGACCGTTCTCGGGCAGCAGCCCGATGATCGCGTGCGCCAGCGTGGATTTGCCGGAGCCGGACTCGCCGACCACCGCGACGACCTCGCCGGCCCCGATGCTCAGCCCGGCGCCGCGCACCGCCTCGACGGTGCCGCCCGCCGTCCGGTACGACACCCGCAGGTCCGCCACCCGCAGTACCGACTCGGCACCCCCGGGAACTCCGCCGGAAGCCGAAACGCCGCTCACCGGAACCTCGCCCACTCGCCGTCCAGCGCCCGGGAGATCCGGTTCACGGCCAGCACGGTGGCGGCGATGGCGAAGCCGGGCATGGCGCACAGCCACCACGAGTTGGCCAGGTAGTTGCGACCCTCGGCGATCAGCGCGCCCCACTCCGGCGCCGGCGGCGGGGCGCCGTAGCCGAGGAAGCTCAGTGCCGACACCTGCAGGATGGCCAGCCCGAACTCGAGCACCGCGAGCACCAGCACCGGACCGGCGGCGTTGGGCAGGACGTGCCGGCGCAGTGTGGTGTACCAGCGCGTGCCGACCGAGCGGGCGGCCTCGACGTAGGTCGCGCGCCGCACGCGCATCGTCTCCGCCCGCATCACCCGCGCGAAGCTCGCCACGCTGGCCACCCCGACCGCGATCGCCACCTTCGTGGTGCCGTAGCCGAGCGCGGTGATCAAGGACAGGGAGAGCAGGATCGGCGGGATCGCCAGCAGGGTGTCCACGAACCGCATGAGGCCCTCGTCCACCCACCGGCCGATGAACCCCGCGAGCAGCCCGATCAGGCCGCCGACCAGCAGGCCCACCGCCACCGCGAGCACCGTGGCGCGCAGTGACAGCGAAGCCCCGTGCACGACCCGGGTGTACAGGTCGCGCCCGAGGTAGTCGGTGCCGAACACGTGCGTGGCGCTGGGCGGGCGCAGCCGGTCGGCGGACACCCCGGTGAGCGGGTCGCCGCCGGCCAGCACGCTCGGCACGACCGCGGCGCACAGCACCAGCAACACGTAGAGCACGGACACCACGAGCCCGGGCCGGTTGGCGTAGAACCGCGCCACCCGCCGCGCCCGCTCCCGCCCCGTCAGCGGTACGGGGACCACGGCGGTCGCCCCGGTCGCCTCACCGGCGGGTTCGCGGCCGGGTTCGCGCAGCAGCGGCAGGAGCTCGGTCACGCCGTCGCCCCCGCCGCGATCCGGGGGTCGAGCAGCGGGTAGAGCAGGTCGACGAGCAGGTTGGCCAGCACGAACACGGTGGCGGCGAACACCACGACGCCCTGCACCACGGGGATGTCCTGCACGCTGACGGCGGCGACGGTGAGCCGGCCGAGCCCCGGGCGGTTGAACACCGTCTCGACGACCACGGCGCCGGCCAGCAGGTTGCCCACCAGGTAGCCGAGCACGGTCAGCGCGGGGATCGTGGCGTTGCGCAGCGCGTGCCGCAGGTGGATCGCGGCCCGGCCGACGCCTTTGGCGCGCGCGGTCACGATGTACGGCTCGTCCAGCGCCTGGGACAGGCTCTTGGCGAGCACCTGGGCGACCAGTGCACCCGCCGGCAGGCCCAGCGTGACTGCCGGCAGGATCACCGACTCCGGCCCGCGCGCGCCGACCGAGGGCAGCAGCCGCAGGTGGAACGAGAACAGCTGGACCAGCATCAGGCCGACCCAGAACGTCGGCAGCGACACCGCCAGCGACGGGAGCGCGAGCAGCAGCTGACGCAGCCAGGGAAGCCGGGTGTACGTGGCCAGCAGCGCCAACCCCGCGCCGAACACCACGGCGAACACAAGCCCGGCCAGCGCGATCTGCGCGGTCGGCGGGAGCGCGGCTGCGATCTCCGTGCGCACCCCTCGGCCGCTCTGGATCGATGTGCCGAGGTCGCCGTGCAGCGCCGCCCACAGCCGGTCCGTGTACTGCTGCCAGGGTGGCTTGTCGAGGCCGTAGCGGGCGCGCAGCGCGGCCAGCTGTTGCGGTGTGGCCGGTTCGCCGTCGAGGCCGCCGCTGGCCATCACCTCCACCGGGTCACCCGGCAGCAGCCACAGCACGACGAACGACACGGTGAACGCCGCCCACAGCACACCGACCGCCAGCCCGAACCGCCGTACCAGGTACGTACCCACCTAGTCGTCCGCCTTCCACGCGTCGGACAGGGTGACCCGGGAGGACGCGTCGAACCGGATGCCGCGGGCGCCGGGGCCGGCGCCGAGCACCGTGGACAGCTCAACGACCGGCACCGCGTCGTATTCGGCCAGCATCCGCTGCTGCGCGGCCGCGACGAGCCTGGCGCGCTCGGCGGGGTCTGTCGCGGCGGCCTGTGCGGTGAGCGACTGGTCCAGCGGACCAGGGGTGAGCCGGTAGTAGTTGGCGCCGCCCGTCCAGTAGGCGGTGCGCAGGATGTCCGGGTCGGCCCGGGTGGTGTTGCCCCACAGCGCGTCGAAGTCACCGCTGACCTGCACCTGAGCCAGGTTGGCGATCGGCTGCTGGACGATCCGCAGCTCGATGCCGGCGGCGCGGACCTGCTGCTGGATCAGCTCGAGCGCCGGCTGGTTGGTGGCGGCGTTGGCGAAGAACGTCACCCCGAAACTCAGTCGCTGGCCGTTCTTGGCGCGGATGCCGTCCGGGCCCGGTGCCCAGCCGTCGGCGTCCAGGGTGGCCTTCGCCTGGTCCAGGTCGAACGTGAGCAGGGGGGCGGCGTTCGCGTAGTCCGGGGTGGTCGAGGACAGCACCCCGGTCGCCGGCTTCGTCTGCGAGGTGAACACCGCGCTGACCACCTCGGGGCGGTTGATGGCTAGCGAGAGCGCCTTGCGTACGGCGGGGTCGGAGACGATGGGTTTGGCCTCGTTGAAGCTGATGCCGAACGGCAGGCCCGGGTTGGCGCGCGCCAGCAGCTGGATGCCGGCGGAGCTGAGGGGCTGCTCGTCCTGCTGCCCGATGCTGCCGATCGCGTCCACCTCGCCGGACTGCAGGCTGCCGGTGCGCACCCCGGACTCGGGCACGACGCGGAACTCCACCCCGTCCAGGTACGCCTCACCGTCGTGCGCCCAGAGCGGCGAGCCCCAGTGGTAGCCGGCCCGCTTGGTCAACGTGATCGACTGGTTCTTGACGTAGCCGCCGAGCACGAACGGCCCGGACCCGATCACCCCCTGGCACCGCTCGTCGTCGGACCTGGCGAGCGAGGCCGGCGCCAGCAGCCCCAGGGTGAACGTGGACGTGCCCTGCAGGAACTGGACGTTCGGGGTGCTGAAGTGCACGGTGAGCTGGGTCGGGCTCGTCACGGTGGCGCCCGCGTAGCCGGCCAGGTAGCCCTTGGCCAGCAGCGCCCGCGCCCCCAGCTGCGCCACCTTGTCGAAGTTGTCGCGCACGACGGCCGCGGTGAGCGGGCTGCCGTCGCTGAAGGTGACGCCGGTGCGCAGCGTGAACGTGTAGGCGGTGGCGTCCGCGTTGCTCTGCCAGGTGGTCGCCAGCCACGGGGTGATCCGACCGGTCGCAGGGTCCTGGTCGGTCAGCGAGTCGACGAGCTGGCGGGCGGCGTAGATGGTGTCGTTGCTGGTCACCTGCTGCGGGTCGAGGCAGCCCTGGTCACTGGACACCGCGAAACGCAGCGTGCCACCTGGGCGCGGCGGGCCGGCCGGCGCGGCGGTGTCGGGCCCGGACCCACCAGCCGCCCCACCGGATCCGCAGCCGCTCAGTGCGAGCGAGGCGGCCAGCACGAGGCCGGCGAGTACGGCCAGCGGCGCACGCCGCGTGGACTGCACGGAGAACATGTGGAGGATTCGCTTCCTGAGGTGCGTCGCCGCCGGATGCGCGAGGACTGTCGTCGAGGGGTTGGCTCGGCTCAGACCGGACAGGCCGCGCTGGCCACCCTCAGCAGGTCGACATGGCGCCGGTAGCGGCAGCCGCCGTAGAACGAGCGCACCCCGCGACCTCCATCGTTCCCGGCGGTAGCACCCTCACCCGCCTGTGCGTGGGGTTGCTGCGGCGTCACCGAGCCAGGTCTCTCAGCCGCTCTGGATGGTGCAGACCACAAGGATCCACTTCGAACTCTCGCGCCGCCACCGGGACCTGTCAACGGCGAGCTTGCTCACGTGACCTCGAATGACCATCGGCCGCGCGTACGGGCCGTGGTTGCCCAGATACGCAGAGTTCACCCGAAAGGGCCGACATGGTCGTGACGCGGGGCCCTCGGCCTCGTTGAGCGAGACACAGAGGTCTCCGCAACCCGGTCACCCGGCGGCGGAGCGCGGGCAACGGAGGGAACAACATGCTCAAGAAGGCCATCATCCTGGGTGCGGTCGCCGCCGCCGCGCTGCTCGGGGCCGCTGGAGTCGCGTACGCCGACGACAGCAGCGCCGTACACGACTTCAGCTCCGACAACGGTGCGAGCCACAACCTCGACACCGGTCACTTCCTGGGTTTCCTGTCCATCTGACGGGATAACCGGATCTTCGGTGCCCCGGCGGCCAGCACGATCGGCCGCCGGGGCACCGCCGTGTTTCGCGCCCTCCAGGCTGTCGAGTTGACCTCTCCCGGCGGTCGGGGCGGTCCCCAAGTTTTGTTGACACGGCTGTGAATCGCCGGCACCTCCCGAGATCGTGGGCGCCACTTACGCTGACCTGACAGGTCGGAGGCCGCCTTGCGGCGAGAACGCGGGGGTGGTCTCGATGCTGCTCGACTTCGCCGAGAGCGGTCAGGACCTGGTACTGGACGCCGATCTCTGTGTGGTCGGCGGTGGCGCGGTCGGACTGACCATCGCCCGGGAGCTGAGCCGCTCCGGGCTGCGGATCTGCGTGCTGGAGACCGGGGGACTGGACCGCGACCCGGTGGCCGACGGGCTCAACGACACGACCGCGGACGGCTCGCCGACGTTGGACTTCCGGACCACCCGGCCGAGGGTGCTCGGCGGCAGCACCTCGGAGTGGGGCGGGATGTGCTGCCCGCTCGACGAGTGCGACTTCGAGACGCGCCCGAGCCTGCCGCTGCACCGCTGGCCACTCTCGCTGGCCGAACTGCAGCCCTACTACGACCGGGCGCACACCGCGCTGGGCCTCGGGCCGGCGTACTTCGACGAGCGGGTGTGGCCGTTCCTCGGCGCCGAGGCGCCGGCGGTGAACCCCGAGCTCTTGCAGACCAAGTTCTGGCAGTACCGCTCACCGGGGCTGCTACCGACCGACAGCCCGCTCCGCTTCGGCCTGGCCTACCGCGCCGAGCTGGCGGCG
>DATAYB010000797.1:0-12937 GCA_036272795.1 Pseudonocardia sp. | reverse complement strand
CAGGTACGGCCCGCCGGTGTGTGAGGGGCGCAGGTCGACGGTCTGCTCCCCGATGGCGGAGCGGTCGGCGACCGCGGCGGCCGTGTCGGCGGGGATCGGTGGCGCGGTGTCCTCGATGCGCAGGTCGGCGGTCACGCCGTCGGGGTTCAGCCTCAGTGCGGTCACCTCGCCGACGGCCACGCCCCGGTAGGTCACCTCGGCGTTGGGGAAGATGCCGCCCGAGTCGGCCAGCTGCACGCTGACCTGGTACCCGCCCGCCCCGAACAGCCGGTCCAACCCGGCGTAGCGCCCGCCCGTGTACGTCACACCGATCGCCGCGATGAGCGCGAAGATCACGAGCTGGATCCTGACCCGTCGGGTGATCATCGGTCTCCCCCGCCACCGAACGGCAGCAGCAGGCCGCCCAGCCCCGCCGGTGGCCTCGGCTCGGGCAGCAGCGGCGTCTTCACTATCTGCCCAAGCGCGCCGGGCAGCGGCTCGCCGGGCGTGCCCGGGATCGCCAAGGGCGGCTGGGAGGATCGCAGCAGGTTGCCCAGCGTGCTGTTGACGTCGATCTTGAACAGCACGTCGGTGTTGAAGTAGTCGCCCTTGAGGGCCTTCATCGCGTAGTCCGGGAACGGGTAGGTCAGCAGGATCTGCAGGGACTTGGGGATGTCGTCGCCTGCCCTGGCCAGCTCGCGCAGCGTCGGGGCCAGCGCGCGCAGGTCGGCCACGAGGTCGTCGCGGCTGCGGTTCACCGTGTCCACCGCGACCCCGGACAGTCGGTCCAACGACTTGAGCATGGTGACCAGCTGGTCGCGCTGGTCGTTGAGGACCCGCAGGCCGGGGCCGAGCTGGTCCAGCGCCGTGTCGATGTTGCCGGTCTGCCCCGCCAGTACGCCGGAGAGCCGGTCCAGCCCGTCGATGGCACGCACGATCGTGGCGCGCTGGGCGTCCAGCTGCCCGGTCAGCCGGGCCACCTGGGAGAGCAGGTCACGCAGCTGTGGCTCGTTGCCGCTGGTCGTGGCGTTGACCTCCCGCACGATGTCCTGCAGCTGGGCCAGCCCGCCGCCGTTGAGCAGCAGCGAGAGCGCGCCGAACACCTCCTCCACCTCGGGGTAGCGGCGGGTGTTCGCGACCGGGATGACCGACCCGTCGCGCAGGGCGGCGCCAGTTGCCACGGGCGGCCCTGGCGTCGCCACCAGCTCGACGAACTTCTCCCCGAGCAGGCTCGCGGAGCTGAGCTCGGCGCGAGTGGTCGCCGGCAGCACCACGTCGCCGTTGATCGCGAGCGCCACGAGCGCCACCGAACCGTCCGGGGCCAGTGAGATCTGGTCCACGCGGCCGACCGCGACGTCGTTCAGCCGCACGGTCGCCTGCGGCACCAGGTCGAGCACGTCGGAGAACTGGGCGGTCACGTGGTACGGGCGGTCACCGAGGTCGGCTCCGCCGGGCAGCGGGGCGCCGTAGAGCCCGGAGCCGCACCCGGCGAGCAGCGCGGCGCCCACGGCGACGGTGAGCAGCGGCCCGAGCAGGCGCCTCATCGGTTGCCCCCCGGTACCGGAAGGGGCAGCCTGCCCTGCTGCACATCGCCGAGCACCTGGGCCGGCGACGGCGTCGGGATGACCTTGTTCAGCCCCTGCATCAGCGACACGCAGGCGCTCAGCACGTCCTGCCCGATGGGCGGCGTGAGGTTGGGCGACTGCTGGCCGTACCGCTGCAGAATGGTGCACGCCAGGACGCCGATCGGCAGGTGCAGCTCCGTGAACACGCCGCGCACCGCGATGGAGGCTGACGCCGCGTCGTAGGCGCCCAGGTAGTTCGACGAGCCCAGCGGCGCCACGTCGATCACCTCGGTGAGTGCCTTGCGCTCGTCGACCAGCGCCTGGGTGATGTCGGTGAGCTGGCGCAGGTTGGACGCCACGAGCTCGCGGTTGTCCCTGATGAACGAGCTGACCTGTCCGAGGGCGCCGGCCGTGGCGTTCAGCGTGTCCCCCACCTGGCCGCGCTCGCTGGCCAGGTAGTTGCTGACGTCGGCCAGCCGCGACTGGAACTGCCGCACCTGCGTGTCGCTCTGGGCCAGCGTCGCGGTGAACTTGCTGAGGTTGTCCACGGTGGCGAACAGGTCACCCCGGTTGCGGCCCAGCGTGTCGGCGAGCTTGCCGAGCTGGGTGAGCGTGGTGTTCAGGTCGGCGCCGTTGCCGGCCAGGTTGGCCGCCGTGGTGTCGAGTACCGCCGACAGCGCGCCCGTGCTGTTGGCGCCGTTCGGGCCGAGTGCGGTGGAGAGCGTGTCCACGCTGCGCAGCAGCTCGTCGATCTCCACGGGAGTGGCCGTGCGCTCCTTGGGGATCACAGAGCCGGAGGCCATCGTCGGGCCGTCGACGTAGGCCGGCGTGAGCTGCACGTACCGGTCGCTGACCAGGCTGGAGGCGATGATCGCGGCCGAGGCGCCCGCCGGGATCGGGTACTTCGGGTCCACGGTCAGGTCCACCCGTACCGTGGGGCCGTCCGGCGTGACCTTGTCGATCGTGCCCACCCGTACCCCGAGCACCCGCACGTCCGAGCCCTGGTACAGCCCGACCGCCCTGTCGAAGTACGCGGTCAACCGCGTGCCCTCGGCGGGCCGCATCAGCCACCACAGCCCGGTGGCCACCACCAGCACGAGCACGCACGCCATGGCGATCAGCGAGGTCCTCCGGCGCGCGCTCATCGGTTGCTCCGCAGGCTCATCGGCTGCTCCGCAGTGCATTCGGGACGTCGAGGGGCTTCGGCGGGCCGCAGCCCCCGGGGTTCAGCTCGATGGCGCCCAGGTTGATCGTCGGGGTGAGCAGCCCGCAGAAGTAGCCGTCGAACCAGCGGCCGTTGCCGACCACGTTGTTGTAGGCGCGGGAGTAGGGCGCGAGCGCGGCGATGCCGTGCGCGAGGTCGTCCTGGTCGCGCTGGAGCAGCTTGGTGAGGTCGTCGAGCTCTGACAGCGCGGGGTGCAGCCGCCCCTGGTTGTCGTCCACGAGCCCGTGCAGCTGGTCGGCCAGGTGCTCGGTGCCGTCGAGCAGCCGGCTGATGGCGTCCTTGCGCCGCTGCAGCTCGTCCAGCAGCGACGACCCGTCGGAGATCAGCTTGTCCACCTGTTGGTTGCGCTCGGCCAGCACACCACTGACGTTGCTGGCGCTGGCCAGCAGCGAGCTCAGGGCCTGGTCACGGGATGCGATCGTCTCGGAGAGCCGCGACAGCCCGTCGAGGGTGCCCCGGAACTCCTGTGGGGTGTTGGCGAACGTCGTGGCCAGCACGCGGAAGCTCTGCGCGAGCTGGTCGGTGTTGATGCGGTTCACCGTCTGGCTGAGCTGGTTGAATGCGTCGGGGATCTCGAACGGGGTGCTCGTGCGGCCGACCGGGATGGGTACGTCCGGATCCTGGTTGCCGGCGCCGGCCGGGTGCACCGCCAGGTACTTCGCCCCGAGCAGCGTCTTGATCTCGATGGACGCCCTGCTCTGGTCCCCCACCCGCACCCCGTTGACGCGGAAGCGGACCACGACCACGCCACGGGCCAGGCCGACGTCGAGCACCTTGCCGACCCGGATCCCGGCCACCCGCACCTCGTCGGCGGGGTTCAGCCCGGCGGACTCGGTGAACTGGGCGGTGTACTCCGTGCCGCCGCCGATGCCCGGCAGGTCCTGGGCGTGGTAGGCGGTGAACGCGGCGAGCACGATCAGCACGAGGGCCACCGCGCCGACCGCGGCCTGGTTGCGCTGCTTGAGCGACTTCACGGCCCGCACCTCGCCGGCCGCTGCGTGCCCTCCAGCGGGAAGACCGGCAGCACCACGCCCTTGTCCTGCACCGAGACCTGGGCGCTGAGCTGGCACATGTAGAAGTTGAACCAGCTGCCGTAGCTGACCGTGCGTGCCAGCCGGTCCAGCTTCGGACCCCAGGTCGTGATCGCGTGGTCGATCGTGCCGGAGTTGTGGTTCAGCGTGCCGACGAGCTGGCGCAGCTGCCCGATGTCGTCCTTCAGCGGCGACCTGGCGTCGGAGACCAGCCCGGCCGTGGTGTCGGTCAGGTCGCCGAGGGCGTCGATCGCCGAGCCGATGGGTTGGCGCTGCGCGTTCAGCCCGCTGACCAGCTGCTGCAGCGTGCCGATCAGCTGGGACAGCTGCGGTGCCCGGTCACTGACCGTGCCGATGACCGTGTTCAGGTTGTCGATCACCCGGCCGATCACCTCGTCCCGGTCGGCCAGCGTGCCGGTCAGCGAGGCGGTCGAGGTCAGCAGGCTCTGCACGGTCGGGCCCTCGCCCTGGAACACCTGGATGATCTCGAAGGACAGCTTGTTGACGTCGTCGGGGCTGAGCGCCTGGAACAGCGGCTGGAACCCGTTGAACAGCTCGGTGAGGTTCAGTGCCGGGCGGGTGCGGCCGAGCGGGATCGTGCCGCCCACCGGCAGCGTGCCGGTCGGCTGGCCGGGTCCCGGGGGGCTCGCGTCGAGCGAGACGTAGCGCTGGCCGATCAGGTTGCGGTACTTGATCACGGCGGTCACCGACGCCGGCAGCGTGCGCGTGGCGTCCACCTGGAAGTCGACGGCCGCATACTGGTCGTCCCGCAGGTGCAGCGCCGTGACCTGCCCGATCTTCACCCCGCGCATCCGGACGTCGTCCCCGTCCTGCAGCCCGGACGCGTCGGTGAAGACCGCCGTGTAGCCGGAGCCCCTGCCGAAGCCGGTGTTGGCGATGGTGGCGGCGAGGATGCCGGTGAACAGCACGGTCACCACCGTGAAGATCGCCAGCTTGACCGTGGGGCCCAGCGCGTCCCTCATCGCGTCCCCTCCAGCGGCGTGGCGGGGTGCGGCCCTTCGGACGACGCCACCCCGGGCCGGTCGCCGAGCATCGGCACCATCAGCAGCGCGTCACCCTGGGTGTCGTCGCCGGGGCCGACCTCGCGGCCGTGGTTGGCGGGGTCGTCCAGGGGCAGCAGGCCGGAGAGCGGGTCGGGCCAGTTGGCCGGCGCCACGGGCTTGCGGGAGCCGTCCTCGAGCGGGCCGCCCGGCGCGTACTGCGCGAACACCGGCGTCTGGTTGTAGCAGCGCGGCCCCCGGTTGTCCTCGTAGCGCGGGGTGTCGACGCCGGGCAGGTACTTGCCGCGGTTGGCGGTGATCTCGATCAGTACCTTCACCTGCTCGGGGTGCGGCGAGCCCTTGCCGAACGTGGCCTCGGCACGCGGGATCCCGCCGACCATCTGCCGGAAGAAGCACGGCAGCTCCGGCGAGTAGCGGGCCAGCAGCTGCAGGGCGGGGCGCGCCGAGCCGGACAGGTCCACGAGGTCGCCGCCGTGGTCGTCGAGGTAGTCGTGCAGGTCGTCGGAGGCACTGCCCACGCCGACGAAGAGCCGATGTAGCTGGTCGCGCTTGTCCTCGAACGTCCGTGTCGTGGTGGTCAGGTCGGCCAGGCCGCCGAAGAGGTCGGGAGCGGCCCTGGCGTAGGTGTCGGCCACCGGAGGCAGGTCGTCGAACACCTTCACCAGGTCGGGCACCGCCGGGTTGAACCCCTTGAGATAGTTGTCCAGCCCGACCAGCGTCGTGCCCAGCTGGGCGCCCCGCCCGTGCAGCGCCTGCGAGAGTGCGCTCAGCGTGGTGGCCACCTGGGCCGGGTGTACGGCGGTGAGCAGCGGCAACAGGTGGTCGAGCACCTGCTGTGCCTCGATCGCCGTCTCCGACCGGTCCTGCGGGATGACGTCACCGGCTGCGATTGGGGCGGCGGGGGCCCCGCTCGGCAGCCGCAGGTCCACGTACCGCTCGCCGAACAGGGTCTTGGGCAGCACGCGCGCGGTGACGTTGGCCGGCACGAGTGCCACCTCGTCGGGGTCGAGCGCCAGCGTGATGGACGCCCCGTTCTGGTCGGCGGCCACCGAGCGCACCGAGCCGACCCGCACACCGCGCACCTTCACGTCTGCCCCGGTGTTCAGCTGGGTACCCGTGCGCTCGACCCGCAGCGTGACCAGGTCCACCGGGGTGAACACCTTGCGGTAGATGCCGATGGTCAGCCCGACGAACCCCACCGCGAGCACCAGGAACAGCAGCCCCAGCAGCAGGTACCGGGGCCGCTCCTCACGCGTGTACCAGATCATCCCGCGATCCGGACCGTCGTCGTGGAACCCCAGATGGCCAGGCTCAGGAAGAAGTCGGTGAACGACACCAGCACGATCGAGGTGCGCACCGCCCGCCCCACCGCCACCCCGACCCCGGCCGGCCCGCCGGTGGCGGTGTAGCCGTAGTAGCAGTGCGAGAGGATCACGACCAGGGCGAAGACCAGCACCTTCAGGAACGACCAGAGCACGTCGCCCGGTGGCAGGAACACGTGGAAGTAGTGGTCGTAGGTGCCGCCGGACTGGCCGTAGAACCACACCGTGGTCTGCCGCGAGGCCAGGTACGCGGCCAGCAGACCCACCACGTACAGGGGGATGACCGCGACGAACCCGGCGACCACCCGCGTGGTGACCAGGTCCGGCAGGCTGCGTACCGCCATCACCTCGAGCGCGTCGATCTCCTCGGAGATCCGCATGGCGCCGAGCTGGGCGGTGAACCCGCAGCCCACGGTGGCCGACAGCGCCAGCCCGGCCGACAGCGGCGCGACCTCGCGGGTGTTGAAGTACGCCGAGATGAACCCCGTCAGCGCGGCGGTCCCGAGCTGCTGCAGCGCCGAGTAGCCCTGCAGGCCGACGACCGCGCCGGTGAACACCGTCATGCCGATCATCACGCCGAGCGTGCCGCCGATCACCGCCAGCCCCCCGGTGCCGAAGCACACCTCGGAGAGCAGCCGCAGCGTCTCCTTCGGGTAGCGCCGGATAGCGAGGGGCGCCGAGCTGACCGTGCGCCCGTAGAAGGCCAGCTGCCAGCCGACGTCGGCCATGGTGGTGGCGCGCCGGTCGACCGCGCGCGCGGCGATCGCGGACAGCGACAACCGGGACGGCGGGACGATCGGCGAGAAACGGTTCATGGGTGTGACATGGCCTTCGGTGGGAGCGATGGCCTGCTGGGGAGCGTGGCCGCGGGTCGGGGTCTCGGGGAGCGGGTGGGGGTCTCGGGGAGCTACAGGGCCTTCGGGGGGACGACTTGCAGGTAGATCCCGGTGAGGATCAGGTTGATCAGGAACAGCAGCAGGAAGGTGATCACGACGGCCTGGTTGACCGCGTCCCCGACGCCCTTCGGGCCGCCACGCGGGTTCAGCCCCCGGTAGGCGGCGACCACACCGGCGACGAAACCGTAGAGCAGCGCCTTGAACTCGCTGATCCACAGGTCCGGCAGCTGGGCCAGGGCGTTGAAGCTGGCGAGGTAGGCCCCCGGCGTGCCGCCCTGCATGACCACGTTGAAGAAGTAGCCACCCATCACGCCGACCACGCTGACCAGGCCGTTGAGCAGCAGCGACACGAACATCGCGGCGAGCACCCTGGGCACGATGAGGCGCTGCACAGGGTTGATCCCGAGCACCTCCATCGCGTCGATCTCCTCGCGGATGGCGCGCGCGCCCAGGTCCGCGCACATCGCCGAACCGCCGGCGCCGGCCACCAGCAGCGCGGTGATCAGCGGGCTGGCCTGTTGCACGATGGCCAGCGCGCTCGCGGCTCCGGTGAACGACTGCGCACCGATCTGCTCGGTCAGCGAGCCCAGCTGCAACGCGATCACCGCGCCGAACGGGATCGCCACCAGCGCGGTCGGCAGGATCGTGACGCTGGCGAACAGCCACGCCTGCAGCAGGAACTCGCGGAGCTGGAACGGCCGGCGCGGCAGCGCCACGAGCACGAGCCAGGCCAGGGTGGCGAGGTTGCCCACCTGGCGCAGCGCGCGGACGCCCGGAAAGTCGGCGGCCTCGGTGCCCCCTCTTGTCATGAGGACCTCCCCGGCCGACTGATGATCTGGTGATCCAACGACGCGCCCTTGCCCTAGGTGACGTTCAGCGCGTGGGTCGCGGTGGCGCCGCCGTCGGCCACGAACTCCGAGCCCGTGCAGTAGGAGCTCTCGTCGCTGGCGAGGAACACCACGAGCGCGGCGATCTCGTCGGGTTGTCCCACCCGTCGCAGGGCCACCTTGCGCCCCAACCGGGTGAGGTCCAGATCCATGCCGCCGACCGCGTCGCTGATCATCTTGGTGTCGATCACGCCGGGGTGTACGGAGTTGACCCGGATGCCGTCCGGCCCGAGCTCCAGCGCGGCGACCTTGGTCATGCCCCGGATGGCGAACTTGCTCGCGGTGTAGGCGGTCAGGAAGGGCGCGGCGGACACGCCCTCGACCGAGGACAGGTTCACGATCGAGCCGCCGCCGGCGGCGCGCAGCGCCGGCACGACCGCCCGCATGCCGAGGAACGTGCCGACCTGGTTCACCGAGATCACGCGTAGGTAGTCGGCGAGCGTGGTGTCCGCCAGTGCGCTGAAGTGCAGTATGCCGGCGTTGTTGACCAGCACGTCCAGCCGGCCGAACGCCTCCGTCGCCGCCGACACGGCCGCCGCCCAGTCCTCCTCCGAGGAGACGTCCAGGTGGGCGTAGCGGACCGGGGCGTCGTTCGAGCCGGCGGCCTCGTTGAGCTCGTCCGCCAGTGCCTTGCCGGTGTCGTCGGCGATGTCGGCGGCCAGCACCCGGGCGCCCTCGGCGACGAACCGGCGCACCGCCGCCGCCCCCTGCCCGCGCGCCGCTCCGGTGACCAGCGCGACCTTGCCTGTCAGTCGTCCGGTCACAGCGACAACACCTCCGTGCCGGCGAACATCCGGCCGGGGTCGCGGTCGGCGAAGTAGCGGCCGAGGGTGGCGTCCAGCTCGGCCGGGGTCCACTCGTCGGCGGCGGTGTCGAAGCGCTGCTCCACGGTCGGCGGGGCGAGCAGCGCGACCTTGCCGCCGTGCACGACGAAGACCTGGCCGCTGATCGCGGCGGCGGCCGGCGAGGCGAGGTAGGCGACCAGCGGGGCGACGTGCCCGGTGCCCAGCGGGTCGGGCCCGTCGGTGGGGGCGGCGCCGAACACGTCGGCGGTCATCGCGGTGCGCGCCCTCGGACAGATCGCGTTGGCGGTGACGCCGTAGCGCTGCAGCGCGCGTGCCGCCGAGACGGTCAGTGCGACGATGCCGGCCTTCGCGGCCGCGTAGTTCGCCTGCCCCGGTGGGCCGAGCAGGAACGCCTCCGACGAGGTGTTGACCACCCGCCCGTAGACCTGGCCACCGCTCTCCTTGGCCTGCGCGCGCCAGTGCGCGGCGGCACCTCGGCATAGCAGGAAGTGCCCGCGCAGGTGTACACGGATGACCTGGTCCCAGTCGTCGTCGGACAGCCCGAAGAGCATCCGGTCGCGCACGACCCCGGCGTTGTTGACCACCACGTGCAGGCCGCCGAACCGGTCGAGCGCGGTGCTGAGCAGCGCGTCCGAGGTGGCCCGCTCGCCGATGTCACCGGATACCAGCACCGCCTTGCCGCCGGCGGCCTCGATCTCGTCGACCACAGCGGCGCCGCCCGGGCCGACGTCGTTGACGACCAAGTCGGCACCCTCGGCGGCGAGCGCGAGTGCCTCCGCCCTGCCGAGTCCCGCGCCGGCGCCGGTGACCACCGCGACCCGGCCCTCGAGGCTGTTCCCGTGCGGTGCGACCGCCATCGGCCGAGCTCCTTCCCGAGCCCCGGCCGAGCCGACGGCCGGTGTCACACGGATGCTAGAACTGGTTCTCATTCGGGTCAAACTTGGGGGCCTGACGGCCGTGTCGCACCTGGCTGGACCTGGAACTACCCGGACCCTACAATTTCTGGAACGCGTTACAGTTGAGTCGATCGCGGCACGGCGGAACGGAGAGCGGAATGGACTTCGCGTTCACCCCTGAGCAGGACGCGCTGCGCGCCGAGCTCCGGTCCTACTTCGCCGGTGTGATGACGCCGGAGCGCCGCGCCGACCTGACCTCGGGGGAAGGTGACTACGGCGGCGGCGGAGCCTACCGCGAGATCGTCAGGCAGCTCGGCGCGGACGGCTGGCTGACCCTGGGCTGGCCGTCCGAGTACGGCGGCCAGGACCGGTCGCTCACCGACCAGCTGATCTTCACCGACGAGGCGGCCGCCGCCGGCGTCCCGGTGCCGTTCCTGACCCTCAACACGATCGGCCCGACGATCATCCGGTTCGGCACCCCGGAGCAGCGCGCGTACTTCCTACCCCGGATCGCGCGCGGCGAGCTGCACTTCTCGATCGGCTACTCCGAGCCCGAGGCGGGCACCGACCTGGCCGGGCTGCGGACCAGGGCGGTCCGGGACGGCGACGACTACGTGATCAACGGCCAGAAGATGTGGACCAGCCTGATCGAGCACGCCGACTACGTCTGGCTCGCCTGCCGCACCGACCCCGACACTGGGCCGATACTCGGTCCTGACAAGCAGGCCTCGGCTGCGCACCGCGGCCTTTCCATCCTGATCGTGCCGACCGACGCACCGGGCTTCTCGTGGACCCGGGTGCGCACCGTGTCCAGTGTCGGCACCAGCGCGACCTACTACTCCGACGTGCGCGTGCCGGTGTCCGCGCTGGTCGGCGAGGAGAACCGGGGTTGGGGCCTGATCACCAACCAGCTCAACCACGAGCGGGTCGCGCTCACGTCAGCCGCGCCGATCTTCCTGGCACTGCGCGAGGTCACCGCGTGGGCCCGCGAGACCGGGGCGATCGAGCGGGAGTGGGTGCGGGTGCACCTGGCCCGCGTGCACGCCAAGGCCGAGTTCCTGAAGCTGATGGGCTGGCGGATCGCCGCCTCGGACACCAGCACACCCGGCCCGGCCGACGCCTCGGCCACCAAGGTCTTCGGCACCGAGTTCGCCACCGAGGCCTACCGGTTGCTGATGGAGGTACTCGGGCCGGAGTCGGTGGTCCGCGCCGGCTCGCCGGGTGAGCTGCTGCGCGGCAGGATCGAGCGGATGCACCGCGCCGCGCTGATCCTGACCTTCGGCGGCGGCACCAACGAGGTTCAGCGCGACATCATCGCGGCCGCCGCGCTCGGTCTGCCGATCTCCCGCCGCTGACTGCGCTGCCCCTCCCTCGCCCTGAAAGGTCACCATGGACTTCTCCCCCACCGAAGCGCAGGCCGACCTCGGTGCGCTGGCCCGGCGGATCCTGACCGACCAGGTCAGCCAGGAGCGGCTGCGCAAGATCGAGGACGGGCCGGACCGGTTCGACCCGGACCTGTGGGCGGCGCTGGCCGAGGCCGGAGTGCTCTCGGCCGCACTGCCCGAGTCGGTCGGCGGCAGCGGGTTCGGCGTGCTCGAACAGTGCACCGTGCTGGTCGAGATCGGCCGGACCGTGGCACCGGTGCCGTACCTCGCCTCGATCGCACTGGCCGGCTCGGCGCTTGCCCGCTTCGGCGACCCGGCGCAGCTGGACCGCTGGGTGACCCCGGCCGCCGCCGGCCGGCTGGTCCTGACCGCCGCGCTCGAGGTGGCGGCCGGTGGGCAGCGGCCCCGCGCGGAGGTGGGTTCCGGCGGCGGCTGGGTGCTGCGCGGCAGCGCGGTCGCCGTGCCCGCCGGCCCGATCGCCGACCTGTTCCTGGTACCTGCCGACACGCCCGCCGGCCGCGCGGTGTTCCTGGTCGAGCCGGGTGACGCCGGCGTGCGTGTGGCCCGGCAGCGGCTCGTCGACCTGGACAGCGCCGGGCAGCTCGAGCTGGTGGACGTGGCGCTGCCGGCCGACCGTCTGCTGGGTGGCGTAGCGGGCTCGGGCGTGGTCGACGTGGCCGGCTGGTTGGCCGCGCGCGCCACCCTCGGGCTGTGCGCGCTGCAGCTGGGGGTCGCCGAGCGCGCGCTGCAGCTGACCGCCGAGTACGCCCGCACCCGCGTCCAGTTCGGCCGTCCGATCGGCGGTTTCCAGGCGGTGTCGCAGCGGCTCGCCGACGCCCACATCGACGTCGAGGCGATCCGGCTGACGCTCTGGCAGGCCGCCTGGCTGCTCTCCACCGGGCAGTCGGCCGACGCCGAGCTGGCCACCGCGAAGTTCTGGGCGGCGGACGGCGGCCACCGCGTCGCGCACACCGCGGTCCACGTGCACGGCGGCGTCGGCATCGACACCGACCACGCGCTGCACCGCTACTTCATCGCCGCCAAGCGCCACGAGTTCGCCCTCGGCGGCGCCACCGAGCAACTGCTCCGCCTCGGCACCCTGCTGGCCGCGGCCCCGACGCCTGACGCCTGACCGACGCGCCGCGCGGTACGCCGCGCACCCTGTCCGGCGGGGGTGCGGCGTAGAGTCGCGGGTCGGCGGCGGGCGTGCCACAAACCCGCTCGCGGCGGTGCTCCCGACGTGCCAGGCTGGCCGAGCTCACATCGATACACCAGGGGGATGCACACCATGGCGGACACGCCGGAGACCCAGGACCCGAGCGACCAGGCGGCACCCGCTTCCCCCGCCGAGGACGCCGAGCACGCCGACGAGCTCAAGGACCGCTTCCGCGCCGCACTGGAGCGCAAGCGCGGCGAGGCCAAGGCCCGCTCCGCGCAGGGCCACGGCGCCGGCTCCCCCAAGGTCGGCGAGTCGCACCGCAAGGCCGGCGGCAAGCGCACCTTCCGCCGCAAGAGCGGCTGATCAGACCCTGTGAGTGGTATTGGTCGCTATTAGCGACCAAAACCACTCACAGGTCCTGAGCTCGTAGCCTGGCGAGGCGGTCCAGGGTTGCGGTGAGCTCGGTGAGCAGGTCGTCGAAGACCTCGGCGACGGGGCGGACCCGGTTCATCCGGCCGACGATCTGGCCGACCGGCATGGCAACCACATCCGGGTCGGCGGACTGCGCGATGCGCGCGTGCGCCTCGCTGACCAGCAGGTTCTGCAGCGGCATCGGCAGTGGTGCCGGCGCGTCCTGTGCCGTCCACGCCTGCGTCCAGCGGGTCTTGAGCAGCCGCGCGGGCTTGCCGGAGTAGACGCGCGAGCGCACGGTGTCCGACGAGCCGGCGGCGAGCAGCGCGCGCTGGGTGGCCGAGCCGGGCACA
>DATAYB010000796.1:0-3327 GCA_036272795.1 Pseudonocardia sp. | reverse complement strand
CCCAGGCCGCCTCGGAGGTATCCCGGGTGATCACGTGCAGCCGGATGCCGAAGCGCATCTCGCGACCCCGGTCGGCGGCCAGCTTGCGCACCCAGGCGATCTTCTCGGCGACCTGCTCGGGCGGCTCGCCCCAGGTCAGGTACACGTCGGCGTGCTCGGCGGCGACGTCCCCGGCGGCCGGCGAGGACCCACCGAAGTAGATCGGCGGCACCGGGTCCGGCACCCGCTCGAGCTCGGCGCCCTCGACCCGGATGTGCTCCCCGGCGAAGTCGACCCGCTCGCCGCGCCACAGCGCCCGCACCACGTGCAGGAACTCCGAACCCCGCGCGTAGCGCTCGTCCTTGGTGAGAAAGTCGCCGTAGCCGCGCTGCTCGGTGGGCTCACCGCCGGTGACGATGTTGAGCAGTAGCCGCCCCGGCGAGTGCCGCTGGTAGGTGGCGGCCATCTGGGCGGCCAGGGTCGGCGTCAGCATGCCCGGCCGGAACGCGACCAGGAACTTCAGCCGCTCGGTCTGCTGCGACAGCATCGCGGTGGTGAGCCACGCGTCCTCGCACCACATGCCGGTCGGGGTGAGGGCGGCCTCAAACCCGAGCTGCTCGGCGGCCCGCGCGACCTGCGTCAGGTAACCCAGGGTGGCCGGCCGCACCCCACCCGCGGACCCCACCGGCACTCCGTGCCCACCGCCGACCAGCTGTCGCCCATCACCGTAGGTCGGCAGAAACCAGTGCGCCCTAATACTCATGTCTCTCAACTTCTCCGCGAGTCGGGGATTCGGTCAGGGTGAGTCGGGGATTCGGTCAGACCGTGACCGGCTCGCGCGCCGGCAGCTCGGCCTCCAGCTCACGGACGATGGGCAGCACGCGGCTGCCGAAGTACTCGACCTCCTCGTGGTAGTGCAGGAAGCCGGCGAGGATCAGGTCGACGCCGAGCGCCTTGTACTTCACGATCCGCTCGGCGATCTGCTCCGGCGTGCCGATGAGCTGGGTGCGGAACCCGTCGTTGTACTGCACGAGGTCCTCGAAGGTGGAGTCCGCCCACATGCCCTTGCCGTCCGAGGACGACTTGCCGGCCTGGGCGACCGCGTCCCGGAATCCCTCGACCGCCGGCTTCGACGCCTTGGCGATGACCTCCCGCAGCGTCTCCCGGGCCTCCTTCTCCGTGTCACGGGCGATGATGAACCCGTTCAGCCCGAACTTCACCGACCGGCCGTGCTCGGCGGCGGCGGTGTTGACGTCGTGCAGCTGCTCCGCGGCGCCGTCGAAGTCCTTGCCGTTGCTGAAGTACCAGTCCGAGACCCGGCCGGCCATCGTGCGGGCCGCCGTGGAGTTGCCGCCCTGGAAGATCTCCGGGTTCGGCCGCTCCGGGGTGTTCAGCGGCTTTGGCTTGAGGGTGAAGTCACGGATCCGGTAAAAGTCACCGGCCAGCTCGTAGTGGTCCTCGGTCCAGATGCCGCGCAGCGCCCGGATGAACTCCTCGGACCGGCGGTAGCGCTCGTCGTGCTCCAGCCACGGCTCACCGAGGGCGGTGAACTCGCCCTTGAACCAGCCGCTCACCACGTTCACCGCGAACCGCCCCTTGGAAAGGTGGTCGGAGGTGGCGCCCAGCTTGGCGAGCACACCCGGGTGCCAGAGCCCGGGGTGCACGGCGGCGATCACCTTCAGCCGCTCGGTGGCCAGCAACAGCGCCAGGCTGAAGCTGGTGGACTCGTGCTGGTACTCGGCGCCGTAGCTGGCCATGTACCGCACCTGTGACAACGCGTAGTCGAAGCCGTTGTTCTCCGCGAGCACGGCCAGCTCGCGGTTGTAGTCGTATCCCCAGTCGGTGCGCTGCTCGATATCGCTGGTCACGAGGCCGCCGCTGACGTTCGGCACCCAGTAGGCGAACTTGATCGGGTCGGTGCTCGGCTGTGCTGACATGCGAGTTGGTACCCCCGGAATCGGGTTGGTCTGGGCAGGAGGCAGGACGGTTACGCCGGGTATTCGTCGCGGGCGCGGGTGGGACCACGGACCGCCAGGGCGACGACGCGATTAGCTACGACAGGCCTGCGAGCTCACCCGGGCGAGGTCGATATGGCGCCGCTGGGTGAGGAACTGCCGACACATAGAACCAAATCCATCAGATCAGTGGAGAAGTGTCAACGCGACGGTGACGTGTCACACCGCACCGTAAGGATCGCCTGTACCATTTGGTACATGCGTTTTCAGGTCACCGAAGAGATCGCCGCCGCGCCGGAGCAGGTGTGGGCCGTCCTGTCCGACGTCGAGCACTGGCCGGACTGGACACCCACGATGACCAGCGTGCGGCGGCTGGACGAGGGCCCGCTCGGGCCGGACAGCACCGCCGAGATCCGCCAGCCGAAGCTGCCGAAGACGGTGTGGCGGGTCACGAGGTTCGAGCCGGGCCGGCGGTTCGAGTGGTCGGCCGGCGGTCCGGGGGTGACCACTCGGGGCGATCACGTCGTCGAGCCGCTGGACGACGGCCGCAGCCGGGTCACGCTGGAGATCGCGACCGTCGGGGCGCTGGCCGGCGCGATGTGGCTGCTGCTCGGCCCGCTCACCCGCCGCTACGTGTCACTGGAGGCGAGCAGCCTCAAGCGGCGCTGCGAGGCGGCTCGCCCCACCCGCTGACCAGCGGCAGCACCTCGGCGGCGAACAGGTCGAGCATTGCCGCGCGCTCCGCCGGTGTGGCACCCGCCGCGCTGAACACGAGCCGCTCGGCCCCGGCGTCGTGGTACTCACGCAGCCGCGCCAGCACCCGCTCGGGGTCACCGTGCAGGAGGTAGCGGTCGGCCAGCGGGGTGAAGTCCTGCTGGTAGACCTTGCTGACGACGTCGATCGCGGACTGCCGGGCGCGCTCGGCGGAGTTGTGCACCGCACCCCAGCAGTACACCGCGCCCCGCACCGCGCCGGCCGGGCGGCCGTGCTCGACCGCGGCCTTGTTGACCTCGGTGAGCGAGGTCGCCAGCTGCTCAGGGCTGTACATGTACGGCAGCCACACGTCGGCGAACCGCCCCGCGCGGCGGATCGCGGCCGGCTTGCGCCCGCCCAGCCACACCGGCGGGCCGGGTCGCTGCACGGCGGGCGGCTGGAGCGCCAGCCCCGGGATCTCCGCGAACCGGCCGTGGTGGTCGACCTTCTCGCCGGCCAGGAGCGGCCCGAGTACGGCCAGCGCCTCGTCGGTCCGGGCGCCCCGCTGCTTCACGTCCACCCCGGCCGCGACGAACTCCGGCGGGTACTCGCCGCCGACGCCGACCCCGAAGTCGAACCGCCCGCCGGACACCTGATCCAGGCTGGCCACCAGCTTCGCCAGCACCGCGAGCGGGTAGAC
>DATAYB010000795.1:0-6794 GCA_036272795.1 Pseudonocardia sp. | reverse complement strand
AACGCGCTGGGCCGGTTCGGGGACGTCGCCGACACGGTGGTCCGGGACAGCCACGACGACCTGGTGGCGAACCTGGACAACCTGGAGCCGACGCTGCGCGCGCTCGCCGACGCCGGCCGGTCGCTGCCGGACTCGCTGGGGGTTGCGGGCACGGTGCCGTTCCCGCTCGCCACGTTCCGCAACGCGGTGCGCGGCGACTTCGCCAACATCCGGGTCACCGCCGACCTCCAGCTCGACACCCTGGACCGGGGCTTCCTCTCCGGCACCCCGCTGCAGGGCACGCTGTCCGGGCTACAGGGCGTGCTCGCGCGCACGGTCGGCGCGGGCGGTGGGTCCGCGTCGCTTCCCGGGGCGCCCGGCCCGCCCCGTGACCCGCTGACACTGCCACTGCAGGGCGCCGCCGGCGCGGACCAGGGGAGGGGTGGCCGGTGATCTCCCGGTTGATCCGAGTGCAGCTGGTCGTCTTCGTGCTGGTCAGCATCCTCGGCGTGGGCGCGATGCTGCTGGTGTACGTGCGGCTGCCCGAGGTGCTCGGCGTCGGAGTGCACCACGTCACCGTCGACTTCGCCAAGAACGCCGGGCTCTACGCGAACGCCAAGGTGCTCTACCGGGGTGTGGAGATCGGCCAGGTCAGCGCCGTGCGTGCGACGCCGGCCGGCGCCGAGGTGGAGCTGGTGGTGCAGGACGACACGCCGCTGCCGGCCGACTCCACGGCCGCTATCCGCAGCGTCTCGGCGGCCGGCGAGCAGTACGTCGAGTTCGCCAGCCCCACCGGGCGCGCGCCCTACCTGCCGGCCGGGGCCACCGTGCCGGTCTCGCGCACCGCGCTGCCGACCGACATCGGCCCGCTGCTCGACCAGGTGCAGGCGCTGCTCGCCAGCGTGCCGAAGCAGGACCTCACCTCGGTGATCGACGAGGCGTACCGCGCGTTCGACGGGGCCGGCCCCGACCTCGGGCGGCTGCTCGACGGCACCCGGGACCTGGTGACCGAGGCCCAGCGCAACGTCGACCCCACCCGCACCCTGATCGCGGACGCCGGGCCGGTGCTGGACACGCAGCTCGCCGACAGCGCCCAGATCCGCGCGCTGACCCACGACCTCAACTCGTTCACCGCCAAGGTCCGCGAGCGCGACCCGGACCTGCGCTCACTGCTAGCGACCGGTCAGCCGCTCGCCGAGCAGACCGACCAGCTGTTCCAGGACCTGCAGCCGACGGTGCCGATCCTGCTGGACAACCTGGTCAGCGTCGGCCAGGTCGGGGTCACCTACAACCCGGCGCTGCGCCAGGTGCTCGTGCTCTACCCGCTGGTGGTGACGACCCTGCAGACGATCACGCTGCCGCTGACCGCCGAGGGCTCGGCCAACCTGGACTTCAAGGCCACCGTGAACGTGCCGCCGCCCTGCACGCTGGGCTTCCTGCCGATCTCCTCGCGGCGCGACGTCGAGGACGTCTCGGTGACCAGGACCCCGAGCAACCTGTACTGCAAGCTGCCCCAGAACGACCCCTCCGTCGTGCGCGGTGCCCGCAACGCGCCCTGCCCCGACGAGCCGGGCAAGCGCGGTGCCTCCGTCGAGCAGTGCGACGGCCGCGACTTCCGGGCGCTCGGTGGGAACAGCCCGTTCCCGCCGGCCGGGCAGACCCCTCCGCCGGGTGGCTCGCCGGCCGGGGGGCCGCCACGGCCGCCGGCTGGCCTCACCGGCTACGACCGGGCGTCCGGGGGCTATCTCGGACCGGACGGGCAGCTGTTCGTGCTGGGCGGCGTCGGCACCGAGCACCGGAGTGGGGAGGCATCGTGGCGCAACCTGCTGCTCGACCCGCTGGGACACTGACCGCCGAGCCGTCGCCGTCCTCGTCCCCGGTTGCGGAGGCTCTTGTGCTGAACTCTTCGGCCTCCGGGGTCGGGACCGACCGGCCGGCGACCCTCGGCCGGCCGCGCGCGGTGGTGCTCGCCGTGCTGGCCGCCTCGGTCCTCGCGCTGCTCGTGGCGGCGGCGGTGCCGGCGGTCCGGGTACTCGGCGGGTGGGGCCGGGGGGCGGACCGGTCGGCCGCCGTGGCCGCCGCCCGCCAGGAGACGCTCAACCTCACCACGATCTCCTTCCGCACCGCCGACCAGGACGTGCAGCGCATGCTCGACGGCGCCACCGGCGCGTTCCGCGCGCAGTTCGACCAGCGCGCCAAGCCGTTCCTCGACACCGTCCGGCAGGCGCACGTCGAGTCCACCGGCTCGATCACCGAGGCGGGTGTGGAGAGCGCGACCGCCGAAGCGGTGACCGTGCTCGTCGCGGCAACCGCGCAGGTCAGCAACACCGCCGGCCCGGGTGGTACGCCGCGCGACTACCGGCTTCGACTGGTGGTGCGGCACGAGTCCGGTCGCTGGCTGGTCGCCGACGTGAGCTTCGTACCGTGACCGGCGGGAAGCCGTGACCGGCGGGAAGACCGACGTCACCGGCGGGCTCGCTGGCGCACGCGCCGGGCTGGCGCGCGCCCGCACGGGGCCGGCGCGGGCGTGGGCGGGGCTGGTGCGGGCGTGGGCGGCACGGCGGGGGCTGCCGCGCTGGCTGGCCGGTAACGCCCGGCCGGTCGGCATCGCGCTGCTGGTCACCGCGGTGTTGCTGGCAGGCGCGACGGTGGCGCTGTGGAGGGTCGCCGACGGCCAGCGCGACACCGAGGCCGGCGGGCAGGATGCGCTGGCGGCGGCGCGGCGCGCGGCGGTGGCCCTGCTGTCCTACGACAGCCGCACCGTCGACACGCAGCTGGCGACGGCGTCCGACCTGATCACCGGCCCCTTCCAGGCCGACTTCCGCACCGTGACGAGCACGCAGGTCGCGCCGGCCGCCAAGGAACGCCAGGTCTCTACGCACGCGCAGGTCGTGGCCGCCGCCGTGGTCACCGCCGCCCCGCGCGAGGTGACCACCTTGCTCTACCTGAACCAGATCACGGAGTCGGCCTCCTCACCCGCGCCGACGATCAGTGGCAGCCGGGTGCGGCTGACCATGACCGAGGTGGCCGGCCGCTGGCTGGTCTCCGCGATGACCCCGGCGTAGGCGGGCGGGTCGCTCGGGGCACCCGGCTGGTGGCGGCCGAAGTCAGTGGCCGGGCCGTCCTGGGTTGGACCAGGATGGGGAGATGCCGCCGACACGCGTGGACTTCTACTTCGACCCGGTCTGCCCGTACGCCTGGATCACGTCGCGCTGGATCCTCGAGGTGGAGCAACATCGTGACCTCGACCTGCGGTTCCGCTTGATGAGCCTGGCGGTGCTGAACGAGGGCCGCGAGGGCCGGCCGCCGGAGTCGAGCAAGGGCCTGGACAGCGCGTGGCGACCGGTCCGGGTCGGTGCGGCGCTGGCCGAGCACCGGGGCGAGGAGGCGCTGCGCGACTACTACACGGCCTTCGGGACGCGGTACCACAACGACGGCATGCGGGGCCGGGACGCAGTGCTGACGGCGGCGCTGGACGAGCTGGACGCTCTCACGTTCGCGCCGTCCGCCGACTCGACCGAATACGACGACGCTGTCCGGGCCAGCCACGAGGAAGGCATGGGACCGGTCGGGCTTGACGTCGGCACACCCACGCTGCACGTCGACGGCGTGGCATTCTTCGGCCCGGTGCTCAACTCGGTCCCCCGTGGCGAGGACGCCCTGCGGGTTTTCGACGGCGCCCGCCTCCTGGCCGGCTACCCAGGCTTCTTCGAGCTCAAGCGCACCCGTCCCAACACACTCACGTTTGCGTAACCGCCGCCGCAGGCTGGTCACCGGGCTGGGGAAGCTCTCTCAGTACAGCCGGGCCGACGAGGTCGCGCTGTGGGTGACCAGTAGAGCGAGACGTCGTCCAGCATCTCGTCGCGGGACAGCGCGTTCTCTGGGCGCCCGTGGCAGTCGGTCCAGGCATAGAACTTCTCCATGATCCAGGTGAGCCGGCCGGTCGGGGAGTCGGCCAACGCGTAGCCTAGGGTCCCGGTGCGGTTGGCTTGTCGCTGAAGCCGTAGTCCGGCAGTGCCGGCACGACCAGGTGGAAGGCGTCCTCGGCGGAGCCGCCGTGCGCAGGCGGGTCGGTGAGCGGGCCGATGACTTTCAGGAACTCCAGCTCTGAGCCCGGCCAGCCGTGCGTCAGGAGCAGCGGCCGGGCCTGGGGATGCGGCGAGCGGATGTGCAGCAGGTGCACACCGAGCTCGTCGATCGTGGCGTGGAACTGCGGCAACGCGTTGAGCCGGGTGGCCACTCGCGACATGTCGTAGTCCCGCGCCCAGTACTCGGCCAGCTCGCGCAGGTAGGCCAACGGAATGCCCTGCGACCAGTCGTCAACTGTCTCGGCCTCCGGCAGCCGCGCCCTGGCCAGCCGCTCGCGCAGGTCCTCGATCTGGGCGTCCGTGATGTCCGCCGTGAAGTCCCGGACCTCGATCACGCTCTCGACGATAGGCCGAAACTCGCCAGGTCGCCCGCCGCCGGCCTTCGAGGCGGCGAGCGCGGGGCACCGCGTACGGCCAGCTGTGTGAAATTGGTTTGAAGACACAGCTGTGCCGGACTTGAATTGATTGCAATGTCAAGGTTCGGGTCCTCGTGACCTCCCGGTCGCGCCAGGCGGTTCGGCTGGTCGAGCTGCTGCGGCGGCGCAGTGGTGTGCAGGTCGAGTGCGCCTGGTGGGGCCTCGGTCGGGACCATCGCTACAGCGGCTGGCACCTGGAGTGGGTGGACGGTCCGACCGAGCCGGAGATGCGCGCCCTGGTCTGCGAGTTCAAGGCGCAGGTGCCGGCCATCGACGCCGTCGGCCTGCACTACGACCGCAGCGAGACCGAGCTGGGCAAGACCGTCGCACTGCTGCGCTACCTCTGCGTCCGCCCGGAGTACGCGGCGGACGCCACCCCGGTCATGGCATCGCTTGCGTTCGACAAGATCAGCTATCCGGAGCGCTCCGAGGAGATCTGGCTCTACCGCGCCGAGGCGCTGCTGCTGCTCGACTCGTCTCCCGTCCACCCGAGGCTCACGGCGGAGAGCCTGCGCGAGCTGGCCTCGCGCGCCGAGCTCGGCTGGGATGAGGTCCTGAGCTGGCTGGACGGCATCACGGCCGGTACCGGCTGAGCGGCCGTACCAGCTGAGCACCAGCTGAGCGGCCCTCCGAGCTGAGGCGCCTCCCGGCAGCATCGGGTTTGGTGTCTGGCCCGTTTGGGTAATTACCAGAGTTATGCGGCCCGCGGTTGCTGAGAGTAGGCGCCGGTGTGCGGTCTGTGAACGGTCTGAGAGGTGCGACCCAGATGTGGGGGTTGGCGGCGTGGAGGTTTCACCGCGGTGACCGGTATGGAAGTTGTCGAAGAGGTGGCCGAGCAGGGGTTGCGCCACTACGTGCTGGCCGTCGCTGACGGTCTCGGGGTGCGGCCGAGTGCGGTGGGTCACGTGCCGCGTCCTCGGGCGGGCGCCTACCTGGCCCTGCGGGAGCGGTTGCCCGACTTTGCCGGCCGGGAGGTGGCCGTGGTCTGGGATGCCCACCACGGTTGGGGACTGGGGGTGGAGACCAGTTCGGGCGAGGACCTGATAATGCTGGCCTACCTCGGCGAAGATGTGCTGCCCGAACCGGACGAGGTGGTGGCGTTCGTCCGGACGCTGCTGCGCGGCCAGGGCGCCGGGCAGCTCAAGCCACCGATCGTGCGATCCTGCGACCTGCGTGCCCGACTTGCCAGCTATCTCCCACCCGAGCTGGCCGACTGAGATGAACCCGATGGACTCGAATGGAGACATGATGACCAACGCTCAGCCGTGCGGATCCGGGTCGGGATGGATGGAGGAGCCGGACACCGCGTACACGGCGGTTCCCGCGGCGCCCGAACCGAGCTCGCGCCGGAGCGCGCGGGATCTGCCGGTGGGGATGGAGGCCGTGCTGGAGATCCGGCGTGGGCCCGACGCCGGCCAGCGGTTCGTGCTCGAGCCCGGCACCGACCTGGTGCTCGGCCGGGACTCCCGGTGCGACATCGTGCTGTCGAACGTCACCGTGTCGCGCCGGCACGCCGAGATCCGGACCCACCCCGAGGGCTTCGAGGTGCGTGACGTCGGCTCGCTCAACGGCACCTACCGCAATGGCCAACCCGTCGACACCGCCGTGCTGCGCCATGGCGACGAGCTCGCCATCGGCGTCTTCCGGCTCGTCTACCTGGACGGCAAGGGCACCGGGTCGGCCGGCCGCCGGGGCGCCCCGGCGCGTCTGGCCGCCGCCGGCGACCGCTGACCGTAGACAGTTTCCACCGGGACCCACTCGCGCCTCAAGCTCGCGCGGGTGGGTCTCGGCGTGGTTGACCAAGTTCTCAGGCGCCAGAACTGGTGCGCGCGAGCGCCATCGGGGGGCGCTCGGAACCCGCTCGTCGAGGGCGAGCTCATGTAGGATCGCTACCGTAGTTGCTCTATCGACTCGTCCACCGGTCTGTCGACGTTCGCGCGGAGAGGGGCGCGACCATCGGATGCGTGCGGTCCTAAATTTCCGTGGCGTGACAATTCGATTACTGTGATATAAATATTGATCAACATCTATTCTCAGCTACTCTCAGTGTGCTTATTTCGCTCTCATTTTGAACTGCCAGGCTGGCCGAATGGACAAGCCTGATATCGATCAGAGGGTCATCGGGAGCGGGCTCTCGCAGGTCGTGACAAAAGTGCCGGACGCGACAGCCGCATTCTGGCTCACCAAGCTCCTCAGCACGGCGATGGGGGAGTCGGTCTCCGACTTTCTCGGCCACCTGATCGGGCACGTCCCGGCCGTGCTCGTCGGGGCGGCGGCGTTCGCGGCCGCGCTGGTGGTCCAGCTCCGTAGC
>DATAYB010000794.1:0-8117 GCA_036272795.1 Pseudonocardia sp. | reverse complement strand
TGCCGGGCTGCTCGCTGGCGCTGGGCTGGCGCGCCGGGAAGCGCACGCCACTGGTCGAGCGGTTCCTGGCGGTGGCCACCGAGGTCCGCGACCGCGAGACGGAGCTGCTCGCGCGCATCGAGCAGCCGTTCTAGAGGTTGCTGGGCGTCGCCGGGCTGCTACGGCGCGGCGTCCTGTAAGTGGTGGAGCGGAGCGGAGAACCGGGTCGCCCATCCGGCGCACGCCACCCTCGCCGCCGCGCTCGCCTCCACCTCGCCGCCGTGCTCGCCGCCGCCCTCGCCTCCACTTCGCACACCGTCCTGTCACTTCGCATACTCCGCAGACCGTGCGAAGTGACAGCACGCCGTGCGAAGTGTCAGCACGCCGTGCGAAGTGATGCCGGCGGCGGCCAGCTCGTGTGCCTCGGGCCAGCCGCTGCCACAGGTATTCCGGTCCTGCGGCGCCCCGGGGCGGTTCACAACAGGATTGCGTGGATCACTGCCGAACCGCTGTTTCTCACCGGCACGGCCCACGTCTAGCGTCCTTCGCACCCCACCCCCGCCAGGGCGCACCCCACCCCGCCAGTGCGCACCCGACCCCCGCCATGGCGGCGGACGACGACCGGAGGACCGGCCATGACGCAGGCCACGCCGAGCCGCTGGTCGGTGATCGCCGCGTTCGCGCTGGTCGGCGCGGCGACCCAGATCCTCTGGCTGAACTTCGCCGGGGTGACCACGGTCGCGGCCGCGCACTACGGCGTCTCCGAGGCCGCCGTCGGCTGGCTCGCGCAGGTGTTCCCGCTGCTCTACGTGGTGCTGGCGATCCCGGCCGGGCTGGTGCTGGACCGGTGGTTCCGCCCGGGGCTGGCCGCCGGCGCCGTCCTGACCGCCGTCGGGGGCTGCCTGCGGCTGGCCGGGAGCAGCTACGGCTGGCTGCTGGCCGGGCAGGTCCTCGCGGCCATCGCCCAGCCGCTCGTGCTCAACGCCATCACCGGCGTGACCGGCCACTACCTGCTGGCGAAGGACCGTCCCACCGGCATCGCGGTCGGTACCGCGGCGACGTTCGCCGGCATGGTGCTCGCGTTCGTGCTGTGCGCGGTGCTGCCGGGGGCCGGCCAGCTCGCCACGCTGACCGGGATCGGCGCCGGGTTCGCCGTACTGGCCGCGCTCGCGCTGCTCGCCGCGCTGCGCCGGCCCGGGCAGCAGCGCCACGCCCGGCCGCCCGCCGGCCTCGGTGCGCTGCGGGTGGCGTGGCGTGACGGGTTCATCCGCAAGCTGTGTGCCAGCGTGTTCCTGCCGTTCGGGGTGTTCATCGCGCTGACCACGTTCGCCCAGGCGCTGCTCGAGCCGGCCGGCGTGCCCGCCACCACCGCGAGCCTGCTCCTGCTGGGCAACGTGATCTTCGGGGTGGTCGGCTGCGCGGTGCTGCCGATCCTGGTGGTGCGGTGGCGCGCCGAGCTGCCCATGCTGATCGTGGGGCTGCTGCTCGGTGCGCTTGCGATCGCCGTGCTCGCCGTGGCACCCGGGGTGGCCACCGCCGCTGTCGCGCTCGCTCTGATCGGGTTCCTGCTGATCCCCGCGCTGCCGGTCGTGCTGGAGCTCACCGAACGCCGCACCGGGGAGGCCGAGGGCACCGCCGCCGGGCTGGTGTGGATGGCCGGCAACCTCGGTGGTCTCGTCGTCGCCACGGTCGTCGGGCTGCTCGTGCACCGCCCCGCGCCGGCGTTCTGGCTGCTCGCGGCGCTCGCGCTGGCCGGCACGCCGCTCGGGCTGCGGCTGCGCCGCGACCTCGCCGCCATGCGTGGCGCGCCTGAGGTCGCCGCGCCGGCCCGATAGGTCAGCCGGCTTCTTGGGTCAGCCGGCCGCTTGCGCCGGCCGGCGCTCGACTCACCCGGCGCGTCCGCTCAGTGGTCCTCGGCCCACTGCTCGGACTGGGCGCGGATCAGGTCGAGCATGTCGCCGTTGGCCACGTTCATGTCGAACACGTGCAGGCCGAGCACCACGTTCGACTGCGCGATCTTCTCGAGGCCGTTGACCTGCAGCCACGTCAGCCGTCCCTGCACGCCGATCGCGCTGTAGCACTGCCCGGTGACCTCGTTCGGCGGGGTGAAGAAGCCGGTCGGGTAGTCCGGAGCGCGGTAGGCGCCGAACAGCAGGGTCAGCCCGCCGTCGGGGGCCAGCGCGTTGCCGCGCAGCAGCTGCCGGGTCGGCAGGTAGGGGTGCAGCGTCGCCTGCGCGTCCGGCGGGTCGCCGGCGAGGATCGCGGCGGGGTTGATGCAGATTCGCGTGTGCTGGGGGTCGGGCGCGGTGCCCGTGCCGCCGTCCGGGCGTACCGATGGGTCGCGGTGGTAGGACGCGAAACCGACGACGCAGCCGGTCGGGATCGGCTCGTCGCCGCCGTCGCGCGTGCAGACCGGGATGTGCTGGAACGTCGAGACCGGGTCGTTGCCGCCGCCCTCGGTCTTGCCGAGCGGCACCGTGACGTCGCCGCCGGGCAGGTACAGGCCCACCAGCTGCCTGGCGGCCGGTTTGCCGTCGAAGAACTCCTTGACCAGTCCGGCAACCATGCCGACGCCCTGGGAGTGGCCGATCAGGACTATGCCGCGCCGCTTGCCGGTGGACCGGTCGATGTTGTCGTGGTCCCAGTACTCCAGGAACGCCTGGCGCACGTCCTCGTAGCCGGTCGCCATGTCCGGCGGCACCAGCACGGCGGTGATGCCGTCCAGCAGGCTGGCCTGCCGGTACAGCGGCGCGTACATCCTGCAGTGCCCGCCGAACCGGCCGACCTGTGTCAACGCCACCGAGACCTCTTCGTCCCGGCGGGTCGGCGGGTTGGACCCGATCCGCAGCACCGGGTTGCTGAGCACGTCGACGGTCGGATAGACGTAGAAACAGTCCACCGGCGGGTCGGAGCGCGCCGGCAGCGGCTCGGTCGAGGTGCCGCCGTCCGGGTGCTCGTTCGTGGCATCCAGGGAGGTGCGGTAGCCGTCGTTGTAGCGGCCGGTCAGCGTGCGGTCGGTGGGGTTGCCGTCGGCGTCCTGGCCGCAGGAGTCGCCGGGCATGCCGGGCTTGCAGATCCACACCGGGTGGGCCAGCGGGGGCAGCGGCGGCGGTGGGGGCACCGGCAGCAGGGCTGAGAGCGCCGCGCCGGTGGCGGCCGGCGGCACCGAAGGCACAGCGGCGTGCGCGACCCCACCCAACAGCCCGGACGCGGCCAGTAGGACGCTGACCGAGGACGCGACCAGACGCACCGGTACCTCCAGGGGATGGGAGCTCGCCGACTTCGGGAAATCCCCTGCACCGCCAGCCGAGGCCGATCCCACGGGACACAACGACGCGTCACAACACAGGTGACGACGCGGCGCGGCTCCCGCGATTCGGGGTCTCAGTCCGGTCGGTCTCCGGTCCGGCGGAGCTTCCGGCCGGGAGCGTTTCAGCTCGGCGGGGGTGAGGTGACGATCTGCCGGACCAGGGCGAGCAGGTCGGCGACCGCGGGGTGGCTCGGCGGCTCGCGCCAGGCCAGGTAGACGTCGACCTCGGGTGCGTCGGTCAGCGGCCGGAAGGTCACCGCGGGGTGGGTGTGCATGGCCGAGGTGGCGACGGTGGTGACCCCGATCGCCCTGCCGGCCGCGATCGCGGCGAGCCAGTCGTCGGTGTTGGCCACCGTGACCGAGGACGGCGGCCGGCTGTGCTCCGGCCACAGCTCGAGCGTCGTCGTGCCGGACACCGTGTTCAGCGCCACCGGGTACGCGGCCAGCTCGGCCAGCGTCAGGCTGTCCCGCGCGGCGAGTGCGCCACCGGCCGGCACCGCGGCGAGCCGTGCCTCGGTGAGCAGGTGCTCGCAACGCACGCCGTCGAGCGCGACCGGCTCGCGGACCACGGCGGCGTCCACCCGGCCCGGTGCGAGCCCGGCGGTCCGGTCGTCGATCCGCAGCAGCTCCAGCGGGATCGCCGGGTGGGTGTCGCGCCAGCGCCGCAGCAGGGGTGTGGTGTGCCGGCCGAGCGCCGCCCAGGAGTGCCCGAGGCGGACCGGCCAGCTCGTGGCCCGGTTCGGGTCGAGCGCCTCGTCGACCGCGGCGAGCGCCGCCAGCGCTTTACCGTGGAACAGCTCGCCGGCCGGCGTGAGCACGAGGTGGTGGGTGCTGCGCTCGACCAGCCGGACGCCGAGATGTGCCTCGAGCTGCTGCAGCGTGCGGGACAGGGCCGGCTGCGTCAGGTGCAGGCGTGCGGCCGCGCGGGTCAGGTTGCCCTCCTCGGCGATGGCCACGAACGCGCGCAGGTGGCGGAGCTCGGCGGTCATGTTCGGGGAGCATAACCGCGGCTGAACGGGCATTTCCCCGTGCGGTGGCGGCTGCATAGCGTCGCGGGTGTGACCCATCAGCCCGCCGCCCGTGTCGCCGCCGCTTCTGCCACAGCCGGACCTGTCGCCGGATCGGACGGACCCGTCCCTGCCCGGGGCGCGTACGCCGGGCCCGTCGGGATGGTGCTCGGGGCCGCGCTGTCGGTGCAGTTCGGGGCGGCGGTCGCGGCGCTGCTGTTCGCCAGGGTCGGGGTGGCCGGCGCGGTGACACTGCGGCTCGTGGTGGCCGCGGCGGTGCTGCTGGTGGTGTGCCGCCCGGGGGTGCGTGGCTACGGGCGGCGCGACTGGCTGCTGGTCGGCGGCTTCGGGCTGTCACTGGCCGGGATGAACACGCTGCTCTACACGGCGATCTCGCGGATCCCGCTCGGCGTGGCAGTCACGTGCGAGGTACTCGGGCCGCTGACGCTGTCGGTGGTCGCCGGTCGGCGCGTGTCGAGCTGGCTCTGCGCACTGCTCGCGCTCGCCGGGGTGGTGCTGCTCGGGGAGGGGCGGGTCACCGCGCTGGACCCGCTCGGGGTGGGCTGCGCGTTCGGCGCGGCGGTATTCTGGGCGGCGTACATCCTGCTCAGCGCACGTACCGGGGCACGGTTCCCGAAGGTGGACGGGCTCGCGCTCGCCATGGCGGCGGCCGCCCTGCTCACCCTGCCGCTCGGCGTCGGCACCGGGCGCTCCGCGCTGCTGGACCCCATGGCGCTGGGCCTCGGCGCGCTCGTCGCCGGGCTGTCCTCGGTGCTGCCGTACACGTTCGAGCTGCGGGCTCTGCGCCGGCTGCCGACGCCGACGTTCGCGGTGCTGATGAGCCTCGGCCCCGCGATCGCCGCGCTCGCCGGCTACCTCGTGCTCGGCCAGCGGCTGAGCCCCGTGCAGGCGCTCGCGGTCGCGCTCGTGGTCACCGCCAGTGCGGCGGCGGTCCGGACGGCGGCGCGTGGAGGGACCATGGCGCCGGGCCGGCGGGCTACGGCGCCGCGACCTCCTCGATCGGCGGCGGGGCGATCTTGATCGACTTGCCCCAGTCGCCGTAGTGGGCGTCCAGGGTGAACGTGCCGGGGTTGCCGGGCTCCTGCTGGTGGGACAGGGTCCGCACCAGGTTGTTCTTCTCGTCGAGCCACAGCTTCAGTTCCAGGCTGGTCTGGCCGGCCGCGATGGCGGCCTTCGCGGCCTGGGCGGCCTGCACGGAGGCCGGGTTGCTCCGGTCGGCGGTCACCTTGGTCAGGTCGATCCGCAGGTTGTAGCGGACCGCTGGCGTCCCGTCGGTCGGTTCCTGCGCCGAGTCCGCGATGCTGACCGCGTCGCCGTAGCGGGTGATCAGCTGGCTGATCTGCAGGCTGTCGCGCAGTGAGGCGACCAGCGGGTTGAAGCTCTCCACGAAGGCATCCCGCGACGCGGCCGGGATCTGCATCCACGTCTTGCGCGGCGGCATCGTGATGTCGGGCGGCGGCTTGAGGAGCACGGAGCCCGGTTGGATCACCAGGTCGACGTCGCCCGGCACGTTCGGCCCCCGGTCGAGCTGCTCGGCGACCTGCATCGACGGTCCCGCGTCGTCCAGCCGCACCACGCCGACGCCGTCCACGTCAGAGGTCGGCTGCCCGTCGATGCTGCCGGTGAGCGTCACCGTGGCGGTCCGGTTGGCCTTCTGGGCGGCGTCGATCGCGGTGCCGAGGTCGGCCGCCGTCGAGAACGTCGACAGTGGGGGCGGCGGGGGTGGCGGCAGTTTCTGGCTGGCACACCCGGCCAGCAGACCGGCGGCAACGGCGATCGAGAGCAGCGGAGCGACGCGCATGATGTGGGGCCCTCCCGGCCATGCTCGTGGGTGCTCTTGGGAACCGAAACCGAGCGAACACGGTCCCTGCGGGAGCCCAAATTGAACCAGGTACCGCCGTTCGGGCCCATTCCGGCACCGGCGGTGCGGCCATCGGCCCTGCTGGGGCGCGGTGTGGGGTCGACCTGGTTGGCCCCGCCGTGCGCGGCCGCACGGAGCACCTGTGACTAGGCTGAGAATGTGACCGGCGACCCTCCAGCCACGGCGCTCGATGTCGAGCGCGCGGCCGCCATATTTGCCGAGGTGCGCCCGAGGCTTTTCGGAATTGCGTACCGAATGCTCGGCAGCAGGATGGATGCCGAGGACATCGTGCAAGACGTCTGGTTGCGCTGGCAGGTCTATGACCGGGCCACCGTGTCGGATCCGCCGGCATTCCTGGCCACCATTGCGACGCGGCTGGCCATCAACGTGACCCAGTCCGCCAGAGCCCGCCGCGAGACATATGTCGGGCCGTGGCTGCCCGAACCGGTGGACACCAGTGCCGATCCCGAACTGGGTGCCGAGCGCGGCGAGGCGCTGGAGCTCGCGGTCCTGTTCGTGCTGGAGAGGCTCGCCCCGACCGAGCGCGCTGCCTACGTGTTGCGGGAGGCGTTCGACTACCCCTATCCACAGATCGCGGACATTCTCCGGGTGCGGGAGGAAAACGCACGGCAACTCGTCAGCCGGGCCCGCAAACACATCACCACCGAACGCCGCGCACCGGTCGGGACGGATCAGCAGCGCCGCCTGCTGGCCGCCTTTCTCGCGGCGGCCCGGTCAGGTGACCTCCCCGCCCTCGAACAGATGCTCGCCGCCGATGTCGTCAGCTACTCCGACGGCGGTGGGGCGGTGCGCGCCGCGAAGATCCCGGTGGTCGGCCGCACCCACGTCTCGCGGTTCATCGTGGCGTTCGCGGGACACTTCTGGACCGGCACCAAGGTCAGGTGGATCGAGGCGAACGGCCAGGCCTCGGCGCTGGTCTCGCGGGACGGCACCGTGCTCGCCTTTGTCACCGTGGCTGCCTCGGCGGAGGGCATCGACCGCCTCCTGTGGGTGCTGAACCCCGCCAAGCTGACCGGGATCGCCGACGCGGCACCACCAGCGACGCCGCCCGCCGGAACATGACCCGGTAGCTCGTGCCGAACCTTCGCTGAGCTCAACCTCAGTGGGGTCTTTCGCGCCGGAGACCCAGCTCAGGTTGAACTCGGCGGGGCCGGCGGGGCCGGCTCGGAGAGGAGCCGGGCCAGCACGGCGGCGTGGCTGAGGTCGAGTGCCTTGGTTGCCGTGAGCAGGGTGATCGTCTGCCGGGCGGACTGTTCGGCCAGCGCAGCCAAGGCCGCCGCCCGTTCGGGCTCGTCGAGCTCGGCGCGGTACCGGCTGTCGAACTCGGCGAACCGCTCGGGAGCGTGGCCGTACCAGGTGCGGAGCTCGGTGGACGGCGCGACCTGCCGGCACCACAGGTCCAGCGCGGCGGCCTGCTTGCTCAGCCCGCGCGGCCACAACCGGTCGACCAGGATGCGCACGCCATCGGTCGGCGCGGGCGGGTCGTACACCCGTGCCACACGTACCCCCGGAGACAGTTGCACGCCGGCATCATCCGACGCGGCCCCCCGGCGTGCCAGCCGACGCACGCGCGTCCGGCCTGTTGTTACCGAACTCCACACCAGGCAGGTTTTTCGCGCCGAAAACGTGTCTCCTGCTGAGCTCGGTAACAGCCGGCAGGGTGGCCCGGGCCCGGCAGGGGCCCCGCCGGGGCGTCGTTATGCTCGGAGGCACCGAAGTGCGCCTGTCGCCGGTGCCCGCGGGATCGCTCCGCCAGCTGTCGGACGCGACATGGCGGTCGAGTAGCAACGATGCCCCGGTCGTTCGAGTCTCGGTAGAGGAGCCCGGTTCAGAATGTTGTCGCGCAATTGGCTGCAGGACATCTCGGCGTTGGTCGCCCGGGTCGGCACCGGGCTCATCTGGGTGTCCCATGGCTGGC
>DATAYB010000793.1:0-3062 GCA_036272795.1 Pseudonocardia sp. | reverse complement strand
GTACCCGAAGGCGTTGTGGGCGGTAACCCCGATGAGCATCGCGCCGGCCAGCACGATGCCGTGAATGGAGTTGGCGGCCGACATCAGCGGCGTGTGCAGGGTGGCCGGGACCTTGCCGATCACCTCGACGCCCACGAGCAGCGCGAGCACGAAGATGGTCAGGTCAGTGACCAGGTCGGTTGACACTTACGAGCCTTTCTTATCGTCGCTGTCGACGCTTTTGTCGCTGTCGTCGCCCAGTAGCTTCGCCACCGCGGGATGCACCACGCGGCCGTCGTGCGCGACCACGACCCCCGCCTGGATCTCGTCCGCCAGGTCGATCGCCAGGGCGCCGTCGGAGACCATGTGCAGCAGCAGGGCGGAGATGTTCCGCGAGTACGCGTTGGAGGCGGCCGTCGGCACGGACGAGGGCAGGTTCACGGCGCCGACGATGGTCACGCCGTTCTCGGTGACGATCGTCTCGCCGGGCACCGACCCGGCCACGTTGCCGCCGAGGTCGGAGGCGCCCATGTCGACCAGCACCGACCCGGCGGACATGGCCTTGGTCGCGTCCTCGGTGACCAGCAGCGGCGGCCGGCGGCCCGGCACCTGCGCGGTCGTGATCACGATGTCGTGCCGGGCGATGTGCCCGGTTAGCTCGGCCTGCTGGGCGTCGCGCTCCTCCTGGGTCAGCTCGCGCGCGTATCCGCCCTCGCCGGCCGCGCCGCCCACGGACTTCAGCTCGATGAACGTGGCGCCGAGCGACTCCACTTCCCCCTTGGACGCCGGCCGCACGTCATACCCGCTCACCTGGGCGCCGAGTCGGCGCGCGGTGCCGATGGCCTGCAGTCCGGCGACGCCGGTGCCGAGCACGAGCAGCTTGGCCGGGCGCGCGGTGCCGGCGGCGGTGATCAGCAGCGGGAAGAATCGCCCGTAGGCCCCGGCGGCGATCAGCACGGCCTTGTAGCCGGCGACGTTGGCCTGCGAGGTGAGCGCGTCCATGCCCTGCGCGCGGGACAGGGTGCGCGGCAGCCCGTCCAGCGACACCGCGGTCACGCCGGCGGCGGCGAGTTCCGAGGCGTAGGACGGACCGGTGAGCGGCGCCAGGAGGCCGATCACGGTCTGGCCGGACCGCACCCGGCCCGGCTCCGGCCGGGCCACTGACAAGATTACGTCCGCGTTTCCGTAGGCGTCCTCGGCGGACACCACACTCGCCCCGGCCTCGCTGTAAGCGCTGTCGGAGAACCAGGCCCCCTCCCCGGCACCTTTTTCGATCAGTACCTCAAGACCAGCACCGGTGAGCTTGGGAACTCCCTCCGGTACCAGAGCCACGCGCCGCTCTGCCGACGCGTGTTCCTTTACGACGGCAACCTTCATAGGCTTAGATCCTCGCTCACCGTGAGCGGCGAGCGCCACCTTGCACCGCCTGAACCATATTTCATAGGAAGAAACAGTAGGCGGCACGAGCACGCAAGCGGTAGGACCCAAGCGCCAATTTTCTCTGACGATTGTCTCGGCGGTCACCCGATGGCCAAATGCGCCATCTTATCGGGCGCCCGCCGAGACCGTGCTTGCCCGGGGGCGACCCCCGGACCCCCGGTGCGGACACCCGATGGCAAGGAACGCCATCCCATCGGGCGCCCGCCGACGCCGTGCGGGCGGGAAATGACCCTGGATACGCTCATGCCGAAGCGGCCTCGGCGCGCAGTTGATCCGTGATTTTTTCGCCGGCGGCGAGGACGGCGGCGGCGTGGAGGCGGCCGGGGGAGCGGGTGAGGCGCTCGATCGGTCCGGATACCGAGATGGCCGCGAGGACGCGGCCGCCCGCGCCGCGTACCGGGGCGGACACGGACGCGACGCCGACCTCGCGCTCGGCGGCCGAGGAGGCCCAGCCCCGCCTTCGCACGCTCGCCAGGTTGGCCGCGGTGAACCTGGCGCCGCGCAGCCCGCGGTGCATCCGCTCGGCGTCCTCCCAGGCCAGCAGGATCTGGGCGGCGGACCCGGCGGTCATCGGCAGCGCGGCGCCAATGGGGACGGTATCCCGCAGGCCGCTGGCGCGCTCGGCGGCGGCCACGCACACCCGGATGTCGCCCTGCCTGCGGTACAGCTGCGCGCTCTCCCCGGTCTGGTCGCGCAGCGCCAGCAGCAGCGGCTGGGCGACGGCCAGCAGCCGGTCTTCCCCGGCGGCGCTGGAGAGTTCCGCGATCCGCGGGCCGAGGATGAACCGGCCCTGGACGTCGCGGGCGAGCAACCGGTGGTGTTCGAGCGCGACCGCGATACGGTGGGTTGTGGGCCTGGCCAGGCCGGTTGCCTGCACCAGCTGGGCGAGAGTGGCCGGGCCGCTCTCGGCGGCCGCCAGCACCGATACCGCTTTGTCCAGGACGCCCACTCCGCTAGAGTTGTTCATGTACTGATACTGCCGTCTCGGATTATGAGATGCAAACCGAAGGAGATTGGTGTGAGCGAGCTTGCGAGCGAACTAGTAAGCACTGCGCATCCGCGAATGCGGCCGACGAGCGGCAGCGAGGAGGTCTCATGAGCAGTGCGCCGCGCACGCTCGCGGAGAAGATCTGGGACGCTCACCTGGTGCGCAGTCAGGCGGGCGAGCCCGACCTCCTCTACATCGACCTGCACCTGGTCCACGAGGTCACCAGCCCCCAGGCGTTCGACGGCCTGCGGGCCGCCGGGCGGAAGATCCGGCGCCCCGACCTGACCATCGCCACCGAGGACCACAACATCCCGACCACCGGCGTCACCGGCCCCGGGCTGCCGCTGACCGGACCGGGCTCCCCGGTCACCGACCCGGTCTCCCGCACCCAGATCGAGGCGCTGCGGAAGAACGCCGCCGAGTTCGGCATGCGGCTGCACCCGATGGGCGACGCCGGCCAGGGCATCGTGCACGTGATCGGCCCGCAACTGGGCCTGACCCAGCCCGGCATGACGGTCGTCTGCGGCGACTCGCACACCTCCACGCACGGCGCGGTCGGCGCGCTGGCGTTCGGCATCGGCACGTCCGAGGTCGAGCACGTGCTCGCTACCCAGACCCTGCCGCAGATCAGGCCGAAGACGATGGCCATCGAGGT
>DATAYB010000792.1:0-4205 GCA_036272795.1 Pseudonocardia sp. | reverse complement strand
CCCGTGGCGGCGACCACCGTGGCGGCCGGCTCCGCGCGCACCGCCGGGAACAGCCGGTGCCCGCCGATCGCCATGGACACGTCGTAGTGCTCCGCCTCGAAACCGAACGAGCCCGCCATGCCACAGCAGCCGGCGTCCAGTTCGACGACCTCCGCACCTGGGATCCGCCGCAGCAGCTCGACCGTGGCCGCCGTGCCGACCTCCGCCTTCTGGTGGCAGTGCCCGTGGAACACGATCCGGTGCCCGGCCGGCCAGGCGTCCGGAGAAAGCCGCAGCGCCCCCGAGTCCAGCGCCTCGACCAGTACCTCGTCCACCAGCCGCGCGCGCCCGGCGACGTCGGCCACCCGGGGATCGTCGGCGCCGAGCAGTGCACGGTGCTCGTCGCGCAGGGTCAGCAGGCAGGAAGGCTCGGCGCCGACGATCGGGCCGGCGCCCCCGGCGAGCTGGTCGACCAGTCCGGACGCCTGCCGGCGGGCCTTGTCGAGCAGCCCCTTGGAGAACGCCGCCCGCCCGCAGCACCCGCCGTCGGCCAGCCGCACCTCGTAGCCGGCCCGCTCCAGCATCTCGATCGCCGCGATGCCCACCGCCGGCTCGGTGTACGACGTGAAAGAGTCGGCCAGCCACGTCAGCGGGCCGGCAACAGAACCGCCGGCAACAACAGAGCGCCGGCGGAACCACCGAGGCAGCGTCCCCCGGCTGAAGGACGGCAGCGGCCGCGCCGGCGCGAGGCCCAGCAGCCGCCGCACCAGCGCCACCCGGCCGGGCAGGTTGGACACCGGAGCGGTCGCCGCGCCGAGTCGGTTCAGCGCCCGGATACCCCCGAACAGCCGGGACCGAGCGGGCACCCCTCCGGCACGGTGCGCCTGGTGCAGGGCCTCGGCCTTGAGCGTCGCCAGGTCCACCCCGAGCGGGCACTCGCTCTTGCACGCCTTGCACATCAGGCAGAGGTCCAGCACCTCGTGCAGCCGGGGGTCGCCGAGCGCGGCGGCCGGGTCGGGCATGGTCAACGCCTTGACGAGCGCGTTGGCGCGGCCCCGGGTGGAGTCCTCCTCGCGCCGGGTCGCCATGTAGGACGGGCACATCACGCCGGCGTCCGTTTTCCGGCACAGCCCGATGTTCATGCACCGGTCGGCGGCGCCGCGCATGCCGTCGGAGCCGCCGGCCAGCACGGTGAGGTCGAGCGCGGTGCGCAGTGGCGGCGCGGGCGGCAGCGCGGCGTCGCGCAGGTGCTCGGTCATCGCGGGGGAGTCGACGATCTTGCCGGGGTTCAGCAGGTTGTCCGGGTCGAACAGTCCCTTGACCTGCCGCATCGCCTCGTACAGCCGGTCACCGAACAGCTCCCGGTTGAACTCGCTGCGCGCCAGCCCGTCGCCGTGCTCGGAGGAGTTGGCGCCGCCGAACTCGGTGACCAGGTCACGGATCTCCTCGGCCACCGCTCGCATCCGGGCCACCTCGTCCGGCCGGGCCAGGTCGACGAACGGCCGGATGTGCAGGCAGCCCACCGAGCAGTGCCCGTAGAACCCGGCGCGCATGCCGTGGCGGTCCAGCACGGCGGCGAACCGCTCGGTGTAGTCCGCCAGCCGCGCCGGGTCGACGGCGGTGTCCTCGACGAAGGCCAGCGGGCGGTTCGAGCCCGTACTCGCGGCCATCAGCAGGCCCAACCCGGACTTGCGCACCTTGAGCAGCGCGCCCTGCTGGGCCGGGGTCTCGGCGCGCAGCGTGTGGTAGCCGTGACCGTGCTTCTCCCACCGCGCGGCGAGCTGGTCCAGCTGCCCGGTGAGCTCGGCGCGGTCGTTGCCGCTGAACGAGACGAACAGCAGCGCGTCGGGGTCGTCGTGCAGGATCCGGCCGAGCGCGGCGTACTCCAGCTTCTGCCGTGACAGGTCCAGGATCGTGCGGTCCATCAGCTCGACGGCGGCGGGGTCGCAGGCCAGGGCATCCTCGGTGGCGGCGATGGCGGCCTGCGTGGATCGGAAGTGGCCGACCGCGATCACGGTGTGCGCCGGCTTGGGCACGAGCCCCACGGTGGCCTCGGTGACCAGCACCAGGGTGCCCTCGGAGCCGACCACGAACCGGGCCAGGTCGAACTCGCCCGGCGCGGCCAGCCGGTCGAGCCGATAGCCGCCGGCCCTGCGCCAGGTGCCGGGGAACCCGGTGGCGATCGCGTCGGAGTAGCGCGCCACGAGCCGCGGCAGGTCGCGGTGCAGCCGGCCGTGCAGCGTGCCGGGCTCCGCCGCGTGGCGCGCCCTGGTGGCCTCGTCGACCGGCCCCAGGGACGCGCGCGAGGCGTCCGAGAGCACCACGTCCAGCCGCTGCACGTGGTCGATCGTCATGCCGTAGCGCACCGAACCGCTGCCTGCCGAGTTGTTGCCGATCATGCCGCCGAGCGTGGCGCGGTTCGAGGTGGACGTGTCCGGGCCGAACATCAGCCCGTGCCCGGCGGCGGCGCGGTTGAGCTGGTCCTGCACGACCCCGGGCTGCACGCGCGCGGTCCGGGCTGCCGGGTCCAGCTCGAGGATGCGGCTCAGGTGCCGGGACAGGTCGAGCACCAGCGCGGCGCCGACCGTCTGCCCGGCAAGGCTGGTGCCCGCGCCCCTGGCCAGCACGGGGACGCCGTGCTGCCCGGCCAGCGCGACGGCGGCGGCCACGTCGTCGGCGTGCCGGGGCGCGACCACCCCGCGCGGCAAGATCGAGTACATGCTCGCGTCCCTGGCGTAGAGGTGCCGGGTGTACTCGTCGAACGCGACCTCGCCCTCGAGCTCGCTGCTCAGGGCGGCGGCCAGCTCGGCGTCCGCGCCTGAGGTGTGCACAGCACTCACGGCTGCGCCTCGCGCAGGACGTCCAGAGCGGCCTCCACCCCACCGGGCTTGATCGGCACCCCGGCGAGCTGCAGCCCCATTTGCACGCCGGCCAGCGTGCCCGCGAGCGACAGGTCGTTGAGGTGGCCGAGGTGCCCGATCCGGAAGACCTTGCCGGCTAGCCGCCCGAGGCCGGTGCCCAGTGACATGTCGAAGCGCTCCAGGATCAGGCTCCGGACCGCGTCGGCGTCCTGGCCGGCCGGGAGCAGCACCGCGGTGAGCGAGCCGGAGTGCTCCCGCTCGTCGGCGCACAGCACTTCGAGCCCCCAGGCACGCACGGCGGCCCGGGTCGCGGCGGCGTGCCGCTGGTGCCTGGCGAACACCGCCGGCAGGCCCTCCTCGTCGAGCATCCGCAGCGCCTCGCGCAGGCCGTAGAGCAGGTTGGTGGCCGGGGTGTACGGGTAGAAGCCGCCCGCGTTCGCGGCCAGGATCGGCGTCCAGTCCCAGTAGCCGCAGGGCAGGCCGGCCGACACCTGCGCCGATTTCTTGGCCGCGAGCGCCTTCCGGCTCACCGCGTTGAAACCCAGCCCCGGCGGCAGCATGAGTCCCTTCTGCGAGCCGCCCACCGTGACGTCGACGCCCCACTCGCCGTGCCGGTAGTCGATCGAGGCGAGCGAGGAGATGGTGTCCACGAGCAGCAGCGCGGGGTGCCCGGCGGCGTTCAGCGCGGCGCGGACCTCGGCGACCCGGCTGGTCACGCCGGTGGAGGTCTCGTTGTGCACCACGCAGACGGCCTTGATCTCGTGTGCGGGGTCGGCTGCCAGCCGCGCCCCGATCTGCTCCGGGTCCGCGCCGTGGCGCCAGTCGCCGGGCAGCAGCTCGGCGGTCAGCCCGAGCCGGCCGGCCAGCAGGGCCCACAGGGTGGCGAAGTGCCCGGTCTCGCAGCCCAGCACGCGGTCACCGGGTGACAGCGTGTTGACGAGCGCCGCCTCCCAGGCGCCGGTGCCGGACGACGGGTAGATCACGACGGGATCGTCGGTGCCGAACACCGGGCCGAGTGCCGGCAGCAGCTCGCGCACCAGGGTCGAGAACTCCGGCCCCCGGTGGTCGATGGTCGGCGCGGAGATCGCCCGCAGCACCCGGTCAGGGACGTTCGTCGGCCCGGGGATCTGCAGGAAATGACGCCCACCGGTGCTGGTCAACGCGCCCCCCGTTGCCTCGCGACCCGCCGTATTGACGGGCAAGTGTGACCCGAACCAGACTAGTTTCGGAACACGATTTCCGCATCTCGGAACGTGCTCCGGCCGTCGGGGGGACGTTGCCATGTCCGTGCACGTGATCGCGATCCTGGTGCTGGTCGCGGTGTTCGTCATCGCCACCGTAAGGCCGATCAACCTCGGCGCGCTG
>DATAYB010000791.1:0-7290 GCA_036272795.1 Pseudonocardia sp. | reverse complement strand
TCGGCGGGCAGGGGCTCGGTGCGGAACACGTCCAGTGCGGCGCCTGCGATCGACTCGGCCCGCAGCGTCTCCACCAGCGCATCCTCATCGACGGTGGCGCCCCGGCCGACGTTCACCAGCCAGGCGTGCCCGGGCAGCAGCGCCAGCAGCTCGGCGTTCAGTGCGGCCCTGGTGTCCGGCGCGTTCGGCAGGATCATCACGAGCACGTCGGTCTCCGGCAGCACTCCGGGCAGCGAGTCCGAAGCGAGCACCGGGTAACCGGCCCGCTCCCCGGCCGACCGCGCCACCCCGGAGACCTTCGCCCCCAGCGCTGTGAGTATCGGGGCCAGGCACTCCGCGATCGCGCCGAAGCCCCAGATCAGCACGTTCGCCCCGTGCAGCGTCTCCAGCCGGCCGTCGGCGCCCTCGACCCGAGGCCCACCGAGGTCACCCCGCCAGCGGTGCTGGGGCTGCGCGGCGACCAGCAGGTTCAGCCCGCGCACACCGCCGAGGATCAACGCGAGTGCGTGTTCGGCGACCGTCTCGTTGTGCAGCGAGCGGCCGGTGGTGATCCGCACACCTGGCGGGAAGTCGGCCGCGAGAATGTCGTCCGGGCCGGCCGCAAGGCCCTGCACCCAGCGCAGCTTGGTCAGTTGGGCGGCCGCCGCGCGCATCAGCTCGGTGGTGCTCCCCCAGCTCACCAGCACCTCGGCGTCATGGTGCCCGGCCGGGATCGGCTCGGTCGGGTCGAACCGGACCAGCTCCACATCGTCGGGCACCTCGGGCGCGCGGTCGACGTTCGTCGGGTAGAGGACCTTCACCGAACCTCCGGTTCCATGTGTTCCGGCTGACTCCCCGATCCTCCCTGATCTCCCGCCGCCGGCGCATCACGGGATCGGCCGACCGCCGGCTCCGGCCGGCGGCTCCCCTGAGCGGGGCCCACCGCGCGACGGTACCGTCCGAAGATCAGCCAGGCCCCAACGGAGGAGCGCCCACGTGACCACACCGACCGACACGAACCGTGACCTGATCACTGTGATCGCCTCGATGCGGGCGCAGGCCGGCAAGGAGGACGAGCTGCGCGCGATCCTGGAGTCGATGACCGAGGCGACCAAGGCGGAGCCCGGCAACGTCAACTACGACCTGCACCAGGGCCTGCAGGACAAGGCGGTCTTCTACTTCTACGAGAACTGGGAGAGCGCCGGGGCGCTCGGCGAGCACATGAAGTCACCGGCACTGCAGGGAGCCATCGGTCGCGTGATCCCGCTGCTCGAGGGCGAGCTCTCCGTCGTGCAGCTCGGCCGCATCGCCTGAGTCCCCGGCCGGCCGCGCGGCTCGCCGAGCGGGGCGGCCGGATCGCAGGCCGCCCGACCGGTCAGGCGAAGACCACACCCACGGTCAAGCCGGCCATCAGGAAGACCAATATCAGCGTGACCCGGATGTGTGCCGGCCACCCGCTCGTGGCCGGCCCCCGGGAGCACTGCCGGCCGAACCGGTGTGCCTTCCAGTAGGCCAACTGGTCGCCGAGGGTCACCTGACCGTGACGACGCGCGTGACGACGAACTGCTCGATTACTGGGGCCGCCCAGGTACCCGGCCATTACTGGTTCGTACTCGGCAAGCCGCAACTGATCCCCGTACATGATGGTTCGAACCTAAGGGTGCGCGGCCTGTCACCCGGACACCCACACGGATGAAAGATCGCCGAATAACTCACAGATCGACTCATTGTGTGACGAAATCCTCGCCAGTCGCTCCCGATCAGCAGAGCGTTGCCTCACCCTGGTGGGCGAGTCACAGCGACTCACAGCTACCCAGAGGTGGGCGTCCCTCGAGTGGTGCGGGGCCGCCCGGTCCAACCGGCACGTGCCGTTTGCCTACCCGGCCCGCCGCACAGGCGACACTGGAGCCCGGCCGCGGCACCGGGAGGACCCTGATGGACGACGTGCCGCTCTGGCAGACCCTGCTCGGCGTGGCGGGCATGCTGGTCTGGGCGGTGCTCTGCGGGATCCCGGCGCTGGCGATCTACAGCCTGGCCGCCAGGACACGCAGTGGCGCGCTGAGCTGGGTGATCCTCATCGTGTTGCTGCTGATCTGGCTGCCCGTGGTCACCGTGCTGTGCCTGTGGGCGGTGTCCACGCTGATCGGCTGGAACCTGACCGGAGCCGGCTGATGGCGCCGGTCAGAACCGTGACACCCCGCTACGGCGCGGGCGCGGCCGCCGGCCGGGGTGCCGGGCGCGGCGTACCGATCATGAAAGAGGGCAGTCCCCTGCGTTCGTTCACCAGGCCGCGCTGGTCCAGCCCCGTGGCCACGATGCCGAGCAGCGTGAAGATCAGGTCACCGGTGCCGCGCAACTGCAGGTGCGGGTCGATCAACGTCAGCACCAGCAGGAACCGCCACACGATGTCCAGGGCCGAGGTCGTCGCGCCGAACGGGCCGGGGTGCGCGAGCGCGGGCTTGACAGCGCGCAGCGTGCGCACCGACAGCCAGATGAACGCCGCCAGCAGCGGGATGCCGCCGACCCACAGGAAGTACAGCACTCCGGACTCGAGGTAGATGACCTCGCGCCAGCGCTCCGGGGCCTGCAGCACCTCGTTGGGCGAGACGCCGATCAGCGTGGTCACCCAGTTGAAGTGCGGCAGGTACATGTGGCTCAGGTTGTCCAGCCGCCCCTGCTCCGGCTCGGGCAGGAACGAGCCGTTCTCACCGATGCCGCTGAGCCGGGTGATGAACGCGGGCGCCCCGATCACCAGTGCGACCAAGGCCAGCGGCGCGAACCGCCTGGCTTGGCGGCGCAGGTCGGGGAACCGCCAGGCCAGCAGCGCGAACGCCACCGCCGTGGCGATCCACGTGGAGAACTGCCCCGCCGCGAACACGCCGGTGCCGAGGATGAGGGCCAGGATCAGCCGTTCCCGGCGCCCGAGCAGGCCGCGCGCCACGCAGCACATCACCAGCACCAGGCTGATGATGATCACGTCACCCGCCGCGATCGGGGACCCGAGGGTGGCACTGCCCCGCTCGCTGAGGTCCTGGGTGTCGGCCGCGCTCGCTCCGGTGTTCCAGAAGGTGTCGAGCAGCGCGAGGACCGGCCCGAACTTCAGCGTCTGCAGCACCGCGATGAGTGCCACCGCGGCGCCCGGCCAGACGATGAACCGGATCGTGCGCAGGATCCGGTGCTCGGTGGTGACCGTGTACCGGACCAGGAAATAAATACCGACCAGCTTGGCCATCGGCAGGATGCCGGCGTACTCCGCGCCGCCCGGGACGATGCCACGCAGGGTCAGCGAGGCCAGCGGCCACGCCGTGGAGGCCAGCAGGAAGACCGCGAGCGGCACGTCGATCAGCGGGAAGAACCGGGGCCGGATCTCGTCGCCTCGCACGTACCTGAAGTAGGCGCCGAGCACCGCGCCGGCGACCACGACGGCCAGCAGTCCCTCGTTCGGCCGCACCAGGGGCAGCAGGGTGTCCCGGTCGATGCCCGCGATGATCGGCAGCGTGATCAGGTAGGCGTAGGTGGCGAAGACCGGGTAGAGCGCCGAGGTGATCAGCAGCACAATCGCCAGCGAGCCACCGACGAATCCGTACGCCGCCGACGGTCCGAACGCGGCGGCCAGCAACGACGCGACCACCGTCGCCATCACGGCCGTGGCGATGATTCCCCGGGTGCCGCGATCCTCGCCGTCGGCGCCCGGACCAGGCGACTCGCTGGCCGGGGAGCTCTGCCGGGCCAGGGTCCTGGTCACGCCGAAAACCCCTCGCTAGGTTGGGTGCGCGAGCCTCGGGGGAGCGAACGCTGCGCGCGGGTGATTGCGGTGCTCACCCCGCAACGCTACGGAGGACTTGCTGGCATCGTTCTCAGTTTGATCGAATGGAGACCGCACCGGGCCTGCTCAGCGGGTGTCTCGGGCCGGCCCGGCGCGTGTCGCGGACGGCCGTAGCCCGGCCGGCTTATGGGGCTCTTATGCCGGTGCGGCACGATCGAGTCCGCGCGCGGTGCCTTGCAGGGTGCCGCGCAATGGGTCGGTGTGGATGGAGTCGGACGTGAACAACCAGCGCGATCCTCGACAAGAGGGCCGTCCGGGCCCGGAGCGGCCGCGCTGGAACAACGGCCCGGTACCCGGCTCCGGACGCACGCCACGGCGCCCCGCGCCGCCGCCCCCTGCACCCGATGCGGACCCCGAGTTACTCACCCATCGGGACACCGTGGCCCCTCCCCCGGGCCCGCCGACACCGCCATCCGGGCCACCGCCATCCGGGCCAGTCGCAGGCCCGCCATCCGGGCCACGCCCCGGCACTCCCTCCGGACCCCCGCCCGCCGCCGGGCCCCCGCCCGGCCCCGCCCCCGGGCCGCGACCCGCCGCCGGGCCACCGCCGGCACCCCCGGCCGGCAACTCCCCGAGGCCACCCGCCGGGCCCCCTGCTGTCACCGGGCCACCGCCCGGTACCCGGCCTGGCCCGCCGGCCGCACCACCTTCGGCGCCGCCTTCCGCCCCGCCCGCCGGGCGGGGCATCGGTGGCCCCTCCCGGGGCGGCCCGCCGCCGGCCGGAGACGCCGACCCCTCGGGTGGGCTGTTCTCGGCCGCCACCCGCGTGATGCGCCGTCCGGTGGTGTCGGCACACCCCGACAGCGTGCCCAAACCGACCGTGGCACTCGGATCCGGCGGCCCCGGCGGCCCGGTGCCGCCGAAGCGGTGGCTGCCGTTCGGTGGCACGGGCGGCGGCGGTGGTGCCCGAGGACCGTGGCGGCCGCGCCGGCTGGTGCTCATCGCGCTCGCGGTGCTGGTGCTCGGGCCGATCGTGGCGTTCGCGATCGGCTGGCTGGTGTTCCCGGCGCCGACCCCGGACGACCTGTCCACCAGCCAGGTGGCGACGATCAACTACGCGAACGGCCAGCCCCTGGCCACCGTCCGCCCGGACGGTGTGGAGAACCGGGTCAAGGTAAATCTGGCCGAGGTCCCGGTGCCGGTCCGCTATGCCGTGCTCTCCGCCGAGGACAGGTCGTTCTACTCCAACCCCGGCTTCGACGTGATCGGCATCGCCAGAGCCGCGTGGCGCCAGCTCACCGGTGGCGTCGGCGGCGGCTCCACGATCACCCAGCAGTACGTCAAGATCACCACCGGGCAGGACCAGCACTCGCTGTGGCGCAAGTTCCGCGAGGTGATCGCGGCCGCGAAGATCTCCAAGGAGTACAGCAAGGACCAGATCCTCGAGGACTACCTGAACACCATCTACCTGGGTCGAGGCGCCTACGGCATCCAGGCCGCGGCACGGGCGTACTTCGGGGTCGACTCGCACGACCTGACCTACTCGCAGGGCGCGCTGCTGGCCGGGATGATCCAGTCACCGTCGCGGTGGGACCCGGCCACCGACCCCGCCAAGGCCACCCAGCGGTGGAACTACGTGCTCGACGGCATGGTCACCCAGGGCTGGCTGAGCCCGGCGGACCGGGCGGCGGCGCGCTTCCCCACCACGCTGGCCCAGAAAGCGGCCGGCGGCGGCATCCCGGGCAACCACCTCGGGCACATCTACACGCAGGTCAAGGCCGAGCTGGAGAACGACGGGATCAGCGAGCAGGAGCTGAACCAGGAAGGCCTGAAGATCACCACCACGATCGACCCGGTGCTCGAGAAGGACGCCGCCGACATCTCCGCGAAGATCCTCAAGGCGCAGCCGCCGAACCTGCGCGCCGCGCTGGTCTCGATCGACCCGCGCACGGGCGCCATCCTCGCCTACTACGGCGGGGACAACGGGGTCGGGCTGGACTACGCGCAGGTGCTCAAGCAGCCGGGTTCGTCGTTCAAGCCGTTCGTGATGACCGCCGCGCTGGAGAAGTCCCCGCCGATCGGGCTGGGTACCGACTTCGACGGCTCGTCACCGCAGACCATCGCCGGCCAGACGGTGGCGAACTCCGACGGTGACAGCTGCGACAGCTGCGACCTGAAGACCGCCATGACGAAGTCGATCAACACGATCTTCTACCAGCTCGCGGTGCAGGTCGGCCCGGCCGCGGTGGTGCAGGCGGCGCACCAGGCCGGCATCCCCGACGGGCTGCTGGCCAACCCCACGGCGGGTATCTCGCTCGGCGACAAGGAGGTGCACCCCGGCGACATGGCGTCGGCGTACAGCACGTTCGCCGCCGACGGGCTCTACCACGCGCCGCACATGATCACGAAGGTCGAGACGTCGGACGGCCGGGTGCTCTACGACGGCGGCACCAGCCTCGGTGAGCAGCGCATCGACCCGGCGGTGGCCCGCAACGTGACCGAGTCGATGCTGAACGTGGCCAGCTCCTCGCTGATCCCGCTGTCCGGTGGCCGCCAGGTGGCCGCGAAGACCGGCACCGTGCAGAGCCGGGTCGAGGGCCAGAACAACGACGCCTGGACCGTCGGCTACACCCCGTCGGTCTCCACCGCGGTCTGGGTCGGCACCGACGACAACTCCCCGATCAAGACCTCCGGCGGCAGTCCGATCTACGGCCGGATGGTGCCCGGCTCGATCTGGCAGCAGTTCATGAACGCCGCGCTGCGCAACAAGCCGGTGGAGCAGTTCAGCAAGTTCGTGCCGCTGGGCGCCGCGCCGGACAGCGACTCCGGTGACAGCCACGACGGCGACTCGGACGACAACGACGATGGTGACGGTGACAACAACGGGTCCGGCCACCACAAGCACCACCACGACTCGGACAGCAGTGACAACAGCAGCGACTCCAACAGCGACTCCGACGACGGCGGCGACGACAACTGACCGCGCTGGCTGTCCGCCCTGGTCATCCCAGCCAGCTGATCAGTGCTCGATGATCAGTGCTCGATGATCACTTTGACCTGGGAGCCGGCCCGCAGCGCCTCGATCGCGGCGGCGATGCCGTCGATGCCGATCGTGCTCGTGATCAGTGGCGACACGGTCTCCGGGCCGCCCCGCCGACCGTGAACAGCCGGCCCATGTCGCTGGGATGGGCCAGCGCGTGCAGGTCCGATCCACAGATGCCGCACGCGGACCCCACTCGCCACTCACGGGTCAGTCCGGGGGCAGCAGGCCGGCGCGGCGGGCCAGGGCGCGGCCCCGGTCGCCGGCCTCGGCGAGCAGCTCGGTGACCCGCAGCTCGGAGACCCGGGTGAACCGGCCGTCGGAGAGCAGCAGCTCACCGTCGACCATCACGTGGCGCGCGTCGGTGCCACGGGCGGCGTGCACGAAGGTGCTCAGCGGGCGGTGCACCGGGCCCGCGTGCAGGGTGGCCAGGTCGAACACGGCCAGGTCGGCGCGCTTGCCGACCTCGATGGTGCCGAACTCGGCGTCCGCCCGGACCGCGCGG
>DATAYB010000790.1:0-2552 GCA_036272795.1 Pseudonocardia sp. | reverse complement strand
GTTCTTCCGCGACCCGCCGCCGGACTGGTGGCCGGCCGACATCGACCCCCGCGAGTGGGCGCTGCGGCACGCGCCCGGTCGGCGGGTGCACGCCCCGGCGGTGGCGCAGTTCTCGCTGCGCGCCGCGCTGCGCACCCGCACGCTCCCGGTGATGTACCTGATCGTGCTGGCCGCCGGCGCGGTGTCGCTGTTCAACGCGGCGTTCCTGGTCGTCTTCGCGCTCGGGTCCGGCGTCGCGGTCGGCGTCGTCGCGGTGGCAGCCGCGGTGCTCACCGGGATCAACGGCGCCGGCCGGTCTGCCGTGATGCGGTTGTCCAACCAGGTCGGGCGCTGCCGCACGCTGAAGGTCGTACTGCTGGTGCAGGCGGCCGGGCAGCTGCTGCTGGCGATCGCCGCGTCCTCCGGCTCCTCGGCGTTGCTGATCGCGGCGGCCGCGGTGGCGGGGGCGGGTGGCGGCGGTTTCTACCCGCTGTTCGCCAGTCTGGCCAGGGACTACTTCGGCGACCGGCGCGCCCCGGAGGTGCACGCGATGGTGTACAGCGCCAAGGCGTTCGCCGGTGTGCTCGGGGTCGGCCTGGCGGCGCTCGCTGTCACCGACTGGGGTTACCCGGCCACCTTCGTCGTGGCGGGCGCGGTCTCGTTCGTCTCGGCGGTGGCCATCGCCAGGCTGCAGCGGCCGGGACTGCCGAGCACGCTGCCGAGCGTGCACCCAGGAACCCGGCTGGCTGGCTGACGGGGGCAGCCGGGCGGGAGAGGTTGGGGGATCCCGAACTTGGCCCGACCGCCGCTGTTCGGGTTTGGCTCGCGGCTGGCCGGCTGAGCGATCAGTCGGCCAGCCGAGGGCTGTGCGGGTCGAGCGGGTTTGTCAGGGAGTGGTCAGCGGGCCTGGCGCTGCTCGACGTCGCCGTGTACCTCGTTGGCGGCGGCGACGTCCTGCTCGGCGGCGGTGCTCTCCAGGTAGGCGCGGCGGGTGTACTCCGTGTGGTCGCGCATGACCTGGGCGGCCCGCTCACCGTCGCCCGCCTCGATCGCCTCGATCAGGGCGGCGTGCTCGCGCCAGGACTGCTCGCCCCGGGACCGGGCGATCGGCGTGTAGTACCAGCGGACCCGCCGGTCGACCTGGGCGGCCAGCTCGACGAGGACCTTGTTGCCCGAGAACTGGGCGACCGCGGCGTGCAGGTCAGCGTTGGCGGCCACCATGCTGGCCAGGTCGTCGGCCTTCAGCGCGGCGACGCCCTGGCGGCAGATCTCGCGCAGCTGCCCGATCTCGGCGGGTGTGGCGTGCGCGGCGGCGAGCCGGGCGGACTCGGTCTCCAGCAGTGCGCGCACCGCCAGCAGCTGGTCGGCCTCGTCGACGGAGGGCGCGTGCACGAAGGCGCCGTGTCCGGGCCGCAGGTCCACCCAGCCGTCGTTCTTGAGCCACTGCAACGCCTCGCGCACCGGCTGGCGGGACACTCCCAGCATGACGGCCAGCTCGTTCTCCACCAGGTGCTGGCCGGGGCGCAGGGTGCGCTCGACGATCATGTCGAGGATTGCCTCGTAGACGCTCTGCCGCAGCGGCACGGGTCGAGCGATCTGACGCGCCGGCTTGTCAGAGAGCGTCATGGGGACTCCATCGGTCACGCGAGTGTGATCTCCATCATAGGAAGCAGGACCGGCTTGCGCCGGTTGGCTACAGCATACGATGTGCGAGTCCCGGTCCGGGAAGCATGCCCCGAGAGTGTAGTCACACCATCGGTGGGTGACGGGCCGCTCGGTCCGCGTCAAGATCTCGCCAGGGTTGGGCCGATCGGGCGAGAGCGCACCAGCGGGCACCATCCGGACGGCGTAGTTTCTGAGGCCCCGCTGAGGGGCTCTGCTGAGGAGCTCCGTGAGGTCTCAGCGTCCTCCGCCGCCGGGTCTAGCGGCGCCGGTCAGTGGCCGGCGCCGCCCTCCGGTCCGGGTCGCTCAGTGGGCGGCGGCCGGCGCGAGTGACGGGTAGGTGCCGGTCACCGGGCCGGACAGGGAGGCCTTGACGGTCCGGCTCACCTCGTCCGCGACGACCTCGAACTCGCCGGCCTCGACCCCGTCCAGGGCCAGGTTGGCGATGGCCGCCGGGTCAGACTTCGGGCCCTCGACGTGGGCGGCCATGTCGGTGTCCATGTAGCCGACGTGCAGGGCGGTGACCAGGGTGCCGGCCGGCGCGAGCTGCTGGCGCACGGCGTTCGTGAGCGACCACTCGGCCGCCTTGGCCGCCGCGTATGCGCCACTCGCCGGCGAGGTGAACCAGGAGAGCACGGACAGCACGTTCAGGATCGCGCCGCCGCCGCCCCGTGCCAGGATCGGGGCGAACTCCCTGGTCACGGCGAGGGTGCCGAAGTAGTGGGTCTCCATCTCCAGGCGCACGCCGGCCAGGTCGTCGTCCAGCAGGATGGAGTGGGTGGAGCTGCCGGCGTTGTTGACCAGCAGCGTGATGTCGCCGGCCACGGCAGCGGCGGCGGCCACCGAGGCCGGGTCGGTGATGTCCAGCTGGAGCGGGACGACACCGGGGATGTCGATCGCCCCGGGGTTGC
>DATAYB010000789.1:0-3406 GCA_036272795.1 Pseudonocardia sp. | reverse complement strand
GGGCCCTCCTTGGCGTCGGCGCTGGCGAACACCGCCATGCCGAGCTTCGCCTCCAGCGTGAACGCCTCCTGCTCCGGCATGCCCTCGGTCTCCCGGATGGTGCGCAGGATGGCGCGCACCGCGAGGGGGCCGTTCGCGGCGATCATCTCGGCCAGCTCGAGCGCGCGGGACAGCGCCTCACCGTCCGGCACGACGTGCCCGATCAGCCCGACGGCCAGCGCCTCCTCGGCGGTCAGGTGCCGGCCGGTGAGCAGCAGGTCGGCGGCCACGGTGTACGGGATCTGGCGGGGCAGCCGGACGGCGGAGCCACCGAGCGGGAACAGCCCCCAGCGCGCCTCGGACACCCCGAACCGGGCGCTCCGGCCGGCCACCCGCACGTCGGTGGCCTGCAGGATCTCGGTGCCACCGGCGATCGCGGGGCCCTCCACGGCGGCGACCAGTGGCTTCGTCAGCCGCCGCCCCTTGAGCAGCGGTTCGATCACGGACAGGTCCCAACCGCCGCCCGCGAACCTGTCGCCGGGATGGAGCTGGGTCATGGCCTTGAGATCGGCGCCGGCGCAGAACGCGCCGCCAGCGCCGGTCAGCACGCAGGCGCGGATCGCGGGGTCGGAGTCCACCTGGTCCCACGCCTCGAGCATGATCGCCATCATCTCGCCGGACAGGGCGTTGCGGGCATGCGGCCGGTTCATCGTCACCACGAGTACGGCGCCGTGCCGCTCGACGAGACAGTGCGGCGCGGTGTCTCCTTCGGGGGTCGCGGTCTCTGGCTGCGTCGTCGGCTGGGTCATCGCGCTCCTGGTCGCCGAGGCGGGCTATTGTCGAAAACAGTAACATGTTCTAGTTTATGGCGAATGGCGCTGAACATCGCGGACCTCTTCGAGCACGCCGTCGACCTAGTCCCGGACCGGCTCGCGCTGGTCTGTGGCGACAGCCGGCTGACCTACGCGCAGCTGGAGGAGAACGCCAACCGGCTCGCGCACCACCTGCGAGAACACGGGGTGACCGCCGGGTCGCACGTGGGCATCCAGTGCCAGAACTCCATCGAGGCCGTGCAGGCCATCCTGGCTGCGTACAAGCTGCGCGCGGTGGCCGTCAACGTGAACTACCGCTACGTCGAGGGCGAGCTGCGCTACCTGTTCCAGAACGCCGACCTCGTCGCACTGGTGCACGACCGCCGCTACACCGATCGGGTGGTCCCGGTGCTGCCCGACGTCCCGACGCTGCGGCACGTCGTGGTGGTCGACGACGACAGCGGCGCCCAGGTACCGGACGGGCACGGCACCGGGTACGCGGCCGCGTTGGCAGACGGGTCACCGGAGCGGGACTTCGAGGCGCGCAGCGGGGACGACACGTACGTGCTCTACACCGGCGGCACGACCGGCATGCCCAAGGGTGTGATGTGGCGCCACGAGGACGTCTGGCGCGCGCTCGGCGGCGGGATCGACTTCCTCTCCGGCGAACCGCTGGCGGACGAGTGGCAGCAGTCCCTGGCCGGCAAGGACTACGCGCTGGTCCGGCTGTGCCTGCCGCCGCTGATCCACGGGGCGGCGCAGTGGTCGGTGCTGCCCGCGCTGTTCGGCTGCGGCACGGTGGTACTGGTGCCCCGGTTCGACCCGGCGGCCGTGTGGCAGGCCATCGCGCGCAACCGGGTCAACGTGGTGACCATGGTCGGCGACGCGATGGCCCGGCCCCTGATCGAGTCCTACGACGCCGCCGCCTACGACGTGTCCTCGCTGGTGGCGATGTCCAGCCACGCGGCCCTGTTCTCCCAGTCGGTGCAGGAGCGCATCCTCGCCGCGCTGCCGAACGTCGTGCTCACCGACGCGATCGGCTCGTCGGAGTCCGGCTTCAACGGCATCCAGCTGGTGGCCAAGGACGGCGAGCAGACCGGCGGCCCCCGGGTCAACCCCGGCCCCGGCGTGATCGTCATCGACGACGAGGGCGAGCCCGTACCGGTGGGCTCCGGCCGGGTGGGGCGGGTCGGGCGCGGCGGCCACATCCCGTACGGCTACTACAAGGACCCGGTGAAGACCGCTCAGCTGTTCATCGAGGTCGACGGCACCCGCTACGTCGTACCGGGGGACTACGCGCGGATGGAGCGGGACGGCACGATGACCCTGCTCGGCCGGGGCAACGTCTCGATCAACACCGGCGGCGAGAAGGTGTTCCCCGAGGAGGTCGAGGGCGCGCTCAAGTCGCACCCCGACGTGTTCGACGCGCTGGTCATCGGGGTGCCGGACGAACGGCTCGGCCAGCGGGTCGGCGCGGTGGTGCAGGCGCGGCCGGGCGCCGTACCGGACCTGGCCACGCTGGACTCGCACGTGCGCACCCGGCTGGCCGGCTACAAGGTGCCGCGCAGCCTGTGGCTGGTGGACGAGGTCGGCCGGTCCCCGAGCGGCAAGCCCGACTACCGGTGGGCGAAGGACTGGGCGACGACGCACGACCCGGCCGCCGAGGCACCGACCCCGATGTCGTCGACCGGCTGAGACGGAGGCAGCGTGCGCACCGAGATCTGTGACCGGTTCGGCATCGAGCACCCGATCATCGGCTTCACCCCGTCCGAGCACGTCGCCGCCGCGATCAGCCGCGCCGGCGGGCTCGGGGTGCTCGGCTGCGTGCGCTACAACGACGCCGCCGAGCTGGACCGGGCCCTGCACTGGATGGACGACAACACCGGCGGCCGCCCGTACGGCGTGGACATCGTGATGCCCGCGACCGTGCCCACCGAGGGCACCCCCGTCGACCTCGGCACCCTGATCCCGGCTGCGCACCGCGAGTTCGTCGAGCGCACCCTGACCGAGCTCGGGGTACCGCCGCTGCCCGCCGGCCCCGACGACTCCGGCCGCCCCGGCGTGCTCGGCTGGCTGCACTCGGTGGCCCGCGCCCACGTCGACGTCGCGCTCAAGCACCCCATCGCGCTGATCGCCAACGCGCTCGGCTCACCGCCGCCGGACGTGATCGCCAGGGCGCACGCCGACGGGATCCCGGTGGCCGCACTGGCCGGCACCGCCGCGCACGCCCAGCGGCACGTGGCCGCCGGGGTCGACGTGGTGGTGGCGCAGGGCTACGAGGCCGGCGGGCACACCGGTGAGATCGCCAGCATGGTGCTGCTGCCGGAGGTGGTGGACGCGGTCGGCTCGGAGGTCCCGGTGCTGGCAGCCGGCGGTATCGGTACGGGGCGCCAGATTGCCGCCGCGCTCGCCCTCGGCGCCGCCGGCGTGTGGATGGGCTCTACCTGGCTGACCACCGCTGAGTACACCCTCGGTGTGCCCGGCTCGGCCACCCAGCGCGCGCTGCTCGCCGCCGGCTCGTCGGACACCGTGCGCTCGCGCGTCTACTCCGGCAAGCCCGCGCGGCTGCTCAAGACCCGCTGGACGCAGGCGTGGACGGCACAGGACGCGCCGGC
>DATAYB010000788.1:0-5959 GCA_036272795.1 Pseudonocardia sp. | reverse complement strand
GTCAGGCGTCCCGGGCCGCGGCTCCGGCCAGCCGCTGGCGGGTGGCGGCCTGGCCGGTGGCCGGCGCGGACCGCCGCTCGACCCGGCCGCGAAGCCACAGCCCGAGGACCAGCCCGACCAGCACGATCAGCCCGTAGAGCCCGCCGGTGGCGACCATCGCGACGGTCATGCCGGGGCAGGTGGCGCCGAGTCCGAAGCCGACGCCGAAGATCGCGCCGCCGTAGATGTGCCGGCGCTGCACGCGGTTGCGGGGCAGGGTGAGCCGGCCGCCGAGCCAGGTGCCGCCGATGCGCCGTGCCACGAGCAGCCCGACGAACGTCGTCGCCATGGCCGAGCCGATCATGAGGTACATGTACGGGTCGCGCAGCAGCAGGCCGTTGTGGATCGTGTAGTAGTCGCCGAGGCCGCTCGCGGTGAGCAGGAAACCGAAGGCGACACCGACCACACCGGCGACGATCCCGATGCGCAGCGCCGTTGGCCGCCCCTGGGCCACCGGGTTCACAGCACGCCGCCGGTGAGTGCGTGCAGCCCGAGCGTGACCAGGACGGCCACCCCGAAGAACGTGACCGTGGCCGCCCAGCTGTCCGGGGAACCGGCGGGGCAGCCCGCGAGCCCGTGGCCGGAGGTGCAGCCGCCGGCCCAGCGCGACCCGTAGCCCAGCGCCAGCCCTGCCACGAGCAGCACCGGCACCAGCAGCACCGGGCTGAGCAGGACGGACAGCTGGCCGTAGCCGTGCACCGTGACGGCAGGGCCGAGCAGCGCGGCCAGCCCGGCCCCGGCGATCAGCCCGCCCAGGAAGATGACGCGCCACCGCTCGCCGCGCCAGCGCTCCACCGGGGCGACCGTGGCGGCGAGCCAGGCCCCCGACACACCGAGGCGCAGGTTCGCCAGGCCGTAGAGCGTGAGGACGCACAGCCCGACCCCGGGCCCGGTCACCCACCACGGCAGCTGCGCCGGCAGCACACCCAGCATGCGTTCCTCCCGATATCCCGCCTGGTCACCCTCGAGCACCAGGGTCGTTCATCGCCACTGGGAACGCATCACTCGACGCGGTACGGCGCGGCTACCGCTGGTCACGCCGCTGGTCACGCCGCTGGTCACGAGGCCGCGGCGGCCTTGACCGCGCGGGCGACCTCGGCACGCAGCTCGCCGAACCGTGCCGAGGCGCGGATCGTGTCGGCGTCGACGTCGCCGCGTGGCAGGTCCACCCGCAGGTCCAGCGCCACCTGGCCGGGGCGGCTGGTGAGGACGACCACCCGCGTGCCGAGGAACACCGCCTCCTCGGCGCTGTGGGTGACGAACACCGAGGTCCCGCCGGTCTCGAAGGTCACCCGGCGCACGTCCTCCTGCAGCCGCTCCCGGGTCAGCGCGTCCAGGGCGGCGAAGGGCTCGTCGAGCAGCAGCAGCGGGTTGCGCGCCGCGAGCACCCGGGCGATCGCGACCCTCTGCTGCTGGCCGCCGGAGATCTCCCAGCTGCGGCGGCTGGCGATGTCGTCGAGGCCGACGCGGCGCAGCAGCTCCGCCCGGCGTGCGGGGCGGTCGGGCTTCGGCACGCCGGCGTAGCGCAGCGCCAGGTCGATGTTGCCGCCGACCGTGCGCCACGGCAGCAGGCGGGGTTGCTGGAACACCACGCCGGCGGAGCGCCCCGGGGTGGGGTTCTCGCCGGCCACCGACACCGTGCCTTCGCTGGCCCGCTCGAAGCCGGCGATCAGGCGCAGCAGGGTGCTCTTGCCACACCCCGAAGCGCCGACCAGGACCAGGAACTCGCCGGTCGGTACCCGCAGGTTGATCGGCCCCACCGCGGTGACCTCGTCGGCGCCGCTGCCGTAGCGGTGGCGGACCTCGCGCAGCGCGATCGCCTCGGACCCGGTACCGACCGGGCCTTCACCGAGCGGCGGGACACCCCCGAACGCGTTACTGGAGTTCACCGGGCAGCCCCTGCAGGTAGAGGGCGCCCTGCAGGAACCGCAGCGTGGGCGCCTTGTCGATCTGCTTCTGCTGCACCAGGAACTCGGCGGCACTGAGCAGGTTGTTCGCCAGCCTGCCGGGGGAGCCCTGGCTGCCCAGCCAGTCCGGCGACGACACCTGCGCGGGGCTCAGGTAGGTGCCCTGGCGCAGCTGCGCGAGCGCCGCGTCCGGGCTGATGTTGAGCTCTGGCCCGATGTAGCGCGATGCGGCGGTCGGGTCACTGTTGAGCAGCGCCAGTGCGCGGGACTGGGCCTTGCGCCAGGCGGCCACCACGTCGGGATGCTGCGCGATCAGCTGGTCGGACACCACCGAGAGGTCCAGCGTCGGCCGCCCGTCCGTGGCGATGGTCCGGCTGGTGACGAGGTCGGTGCCGGTCTTGCGCAGCTCGTCCAGCGTGGGCAGCCAGCTGTAGGCCGCGTCGATGTCACCCCGGTCCCAGGCCGCCAGGATGGCTTGCGGCTGCAGGTCGACCAGCTTCACGTCGGCGCTGGTCAGGCCGGCCTGGCTCAGCGCCGAGAGCAGGCTGTAGTGCGCGGTCGAGGCGAACGGGGTCGCGATCGTCCTGCCGCGCAGCTGGGCGATGGAGGTGATGCCGGAGGCCTTGCGCGCCACCAGCGCCTCGTTGTCGCCGGCGACGTCGAGCACGAACGCGACCTTGTACGCGATCGGGGTGGCTCCGGACAGTCCCCGCGCGACGGGGCTCGAGCCGATGGCGCCGATGTCGAGCGCGCCGCCGATGAACGCCTGGTTGATGCTCGCGCCGGAGTCGAACTTCGTCCACTGGATCGTGTACCCGGGCAGGGCCTGCTCGAGCCAGTGCTGGTTCTTGACGATCAGGTCGCCGCTCGGGAAGGCCTGGTAGGCGATCCGCAGCGTCTTGTCGTCGCCACGTCCCCCGCAGGCGGCCAGACCCAGTAGGAGGGCGAATACCGAAAGGACTGTCGTGAAGCGGCGCATGGCCAGGTGACTCACTTTCCGCGGCATTCCGCGAAGTGCTGACAGATCTGCGGGGACTACAGTTTTCCGCGCCACGGCACGAGGTGTCGTTCGGCGAGTTGCAACAGGCCGTCGATGACCAGACCGGATACCCCGATCACGATGATTCCGACGAGCACGACCGGGGTGTTGTTGTAGTTCGCGGCATCCCGCACCATTCCGCCGATACCGGGCAGACCGTTCACCAGTTCGGCGGCCACCAAGGAGGAGTACGCGACACCGACAGCCAGCCGGATGCCCGTGAAGGCCTCCGGCAGTGCGGAGGGAATGATCACGTCGGCGATCACCTGGGCCCGGCTGCCGCCCAGCGCCCTGGCGGCCTCGATCAGGCTCCGGGGCGCCCCGATCACGGCCGTCGTCGTCGCCACGGCCACCGGCGGGAACGCGGCGATGGCGAGCAGCGTGATCTTGGGTTCCTCGTTGATGCCGAGCCAGATGATCAGTAGCGAGAAGTACGCCAGCGGGGGCAGCGCCCGCAGGAACGTGATCCAGGGCTCGAACACCGAGCGTGCCCACGGCGTGAGGCCCATCACCAGCCCGAATGCGATGCCGAGCACGATGCCGATGCCCGCGCCGTAGACGATCCGCGCCATGCTGATCAGGAAGTGCTCGTAGAGAAACTTGCCCGAGTAGCCCCGGACCCCGTCGTTCGTGGTGGACGTCCGCAGGAACGCCTCCCACACGGCGCCGGGCGAAGGCACCAGCGTCTCGTTCCAGAGCTGGAGCGAGACGACCGTCTGCCACAGCCCGACGAAGACCACCAGCGACAGCAGCGGCAACCCCAGCCGGACGAGGAGTCCCCGGCCGCGCCGAAGTGGCGGAGCAGGTGCCCCTGGCCGTGTCGAAGGTGCCCGCGAGGAACCCTCGATCTCGACCGGAGCGGATACGAATGTCATGGCCAACCTTGTTGCTCGACACCGGATAGGACACCGGAATATGTGGACGCGCCCGGTGCATCCTTCCTCATTTTCACCCTTTCGGGCAACGGATGAGTGCTATTGGGAATATTTTGAATCGCTCTGATCGCAATTCTATGCAGGACCCTCGATCGAGGATATATTCGGTCGATTTCGGTGTATGGTCGGGCGAGCGAAATCGACGAGGGGATCCCGAGCTATGAGTAGTGCGATCGTGGCGACCGACTTCGGCGGCATCGAGGTACTGGCGGCGGTTGAGGTCGACGTGCCGGCGCCAGGGCCCGGTGAGGTGACCGTGCAGGTCCGCGCGGCCGGTGTCAACCCCGTCGACTACAAGCTGTTCAGCGGCACGTTCGGGCCCGCCGACCGGTCGGCGCTCCCGCTGCCAGTCGGTCGCGAGGTCGCCGGCGTGGTCACCGCGGTCGGGCCCGACGCGACGGGGCCGGCCGGGCCGCTGTCCGTCGGCGACGAGGTCGTCGTCTTCCCGGCCGTCGGCGGCTACGCGGAGCAGCTCACCGTGTCGGCGGCCGCCGCGGTGCCCAAGCCCGAGGGCCTGTCGTGGGTGGATGCCGCCGGGCTGCTGCTCGCGGGGGCGACCGCGGTGCACGCCATCGCGGCCGTGGGCGGGGTCGGCGAGGGTGACACGGTGCTCGTGCACGGAGCGTCCGGCAGTGTCGGTCAGCTCGTCGTCCAGCTTGCGGCCCGGGCCGGTGCCACCGTCGTCGGGACCGCGGCCGAGCGCAACCACCCGCTGCTCAAGGAGCTCGGCGCGACCGCGGTCGTCTACGGGCCTGGCCTCGCGGAGCGGGTGATCACGGCGGTGCCGGGGCCGATCACGGCCGCGGTGGACACGGTCGGCACGGAGGAGGCGATCGACGTCTCACTCGCGTTGCTCGCCAACCCCGACAGGCTCGTCACGATCGCCGCCGCGCGTGAGGGGGTGCGCCGGATCGGCGGCGGTGCGGGTGCCGACCAGGGAAGGGAGATCCGCGCCAACGCGTGGCGCACGCTGCTGCCGTTGGCCGAGGCCGGCGAGCTGAAGCTGGTGGTCGCCCGCACGTACCCGCTGGCCCAGGCCGCTGACGCGCTGCGGTTCGTGCGCGACGGGCACGCGGCCGGCAAGGTCATCCTGCTGCCGGACGCCTCCGGCAGCTCGAGCTGACGCGGCGGGCGGCCGTCACTGGAACGCCCGGTTGTCCGGCCGTTCAGATGCTGGGCGGTGTGCAACCAGGGGCACATGCCCTTGTATTCACGTAGCCTGGGCTGGTGGTGCGCCGCGGTAACCAGGTGGTTGGGCGCTCCGGCTCCGAGGAGGGGGCGCAGGTGATCGATCTCAGCTCGATTCCCACTGGTGGCTGCAACGTCACGGCGGTCCGTAAGGCGTCGCGCCGGCTCACCCAGCTCTACGACGAAGCGTTGATGCCCAGCGGGGTGAGGTCCACGCAGTACTCGATCCTGGCCGAGCTGAGTCACAGGCCCGGCGGTGCGCCGACCATGCGTGAGTTGGCCGACGCCCTCGTGATGGACCGCTCGGCCCTGGGCCATTCGGTGCGTCCTCTGCTCAGGGACGGGTTCCTGCAGCTGGTGGAGGATGAGGCCGACCGGCGGGTAAAGAACGTGGTCCTCACGCCCCTCGGGAAAGAGAAGTACGCGGAGGCCCGCCGGCTCTGGCAGATCGCCCAGGATCGTTTTTCCGAGGTCGTCGGTGAGGCGGAGTCGGCGGAGTTCCGCGCAATCCTGCTGAACGTGGCCCACGAAGAACGGCTGGCATCCCTGACCGATGAGTGAGTCCTGGAGCTAGCATGTCGGTACCGGTCATCGCGGCCGCCTACGAGACCCCTTACGAGCGTCACCCCAGGTCAGGACGCACGACGTCGGGCTTGCTGGGTGAGGCGCTGGTGGGTGTGCTGGCCCGCGCGGGGCTCGACGCAGGCGAGGTCGACGGCCTCGGCGTCAGCAGCTTCACCCTGCAACCCGACCACGTCATCGACCTTGCCTGGCGGCTGGGGCTGAGCGTGCGGTGGTTGATGCAGGACCCCCTCGGCGGCGCGAGCGGGGTCAACCTGCTGCAGCACGCG
>DATAYB010000787.1:0-17937 GCA_036272795.1 Pseudonocardia sp. | reverse complement strand
CCGCTCCAACACGGCATGCACCACTGTGCCGCGCACCTGCGCGCGCGTAGGCACCTCCGGCAGCCGGTCGACCGCCCGGAACCGGTAGAGCAGCGGACACTGCTTGAAGTCACCAGCACGGGACGGCGAGAGCGCGGGCCGTCGCCTCGGCCGCGGTGGTGCGCCGTCGTCCGCAGCTTGCGGGGCCGGGGTGTTGAGCAGGGCTGACGTTGCTTGTTGGGCTGGAGCGCTCTGTGGGGCCGGCGTTGCTTGTGGGGTCGGGTTTTCGGTGGCTGCGGTCTCGGTGGCCCGGGTCAGGGGGAGTGGGGCTCGAGGGGCGTGCTCATGAGGCGGCTGCCCCGGTGGGGCGTGCCCCCGAATGTCGGCGGCCGGCACGGTGTCCGTCACGCGGCGAAGCCTAGGCGATACCCCCGACGATCCCCCGAGCCTCCGCGGTCCGCGGGGCCCGGAGTGCGCGTCTGCCTGGGTTAGGCGCTGCCGCGAGGTGGACGTCTCTCGGGGTGCTCGGCTCACCAGGGCGGGCGCCGTCCGGAGGAAGGTGCTGAGTCGCGGGCGGGGGTGCTGTCTCGAGCTGGCGCTGTCTCGGGCTGGCTTGGGCTGGCGCTGGCTCGCGGTGTCTCGGGCTGGCTCGGGCTGGCGCTGGCTCGCGGTGTCTTGGGTGGCGGTCCAGGGTGGGCGGGTTCTCGGGGGTGAGCGGCCCTCTCGACTGGTCGTGGCTAATAGCCGTGACAGGTGGGACTCGGCGTGCCCATTTCCAACGACAGGTGGGACTTGTCGTGGCTAGTCACCACGGCCGGGGGCTCTTGTCGTGTCTTCTTCCAACGTCAAGTGGGATCACGGAGGCGGGGCGAGGTGGTCCGCGCGCGGATCGGACTGAGCCGGCTGGCCCGCGCTGGGCTGACCTCGCACTAGTTGGCATCGCGCGGGGTGGCTCGCGCTAATTGGCCTCGTGGGGGTGGCTTGCGCCGGGCTGGCCTCGCGGGGGCTTGCGCCGGGCTGGCCTCGCGGGGGGCCTGGCCTGGTGGGGGTGGCTCGCGCCGGGCTGGCCTGGTCGGGGTGGCTTGCGTTGGGCTGGCCTCGCGCGGACTGGGCTCGCGCTGGATTGTCTGTGCGGGCCAAGGGCCGAGGTCGTGCGGGGTGGCCGCGTGCTGGTGTCGCACCCATCGATCCGACTTGTCGTGGCTATTGATCACGACAAGTGCGACCTGTCATGGCTATTTCCTACGACAAGTCAGACGACGGCAGGGCGCGGGACGGAGGCCTAGTCGTCGCCGCCAGAGTCGCTGTCGTGGCTGTCTCCGCTGGAGTCGCTGTCGGAGTCGCTGTCGTGGCTGTCGCTCTTGCTGCTCGAGTGGCTGCTCGAGTCGTCGTCGGAGTCGCTGTCGTGGCTCGAGCTGTGCTTCGACGAGTGGCTGTCGGAGTCGCCTTCGTCCGAGTCGTCGTTCTTGTGCGAGCTCTTGCTACTGGAGTGGCTGTCGGAGTCGCCGTCGTCCGAGTCGTGGCTCTTGTACGAGCTCTTGCTCGAGTGGCTGTCCGAGTCGTCGTCCGAGCTCTTGCCCTTGCTCGAGCTCCCCCCGCTGTAGCCCGAGAGGATCTTCTCGATGTCGGAGGAGCCGGAGTCCGACCGGTGGCTGCTCGAGTCGCTGTCGGAGTGCTTGTCCGAGTCGCCGCTGTCGGACTTGTCGGAGTCGCTCCGGTCGGAGCTGCTGGTCTTGGACTTGCTGCCGCTCGAGGACTTGCCGCTGTTCGACGAAGAGCTGTCCGAGTACGAGCTGTCGCCCGACGAGCTGTCCGCCGGCGAGCTCTTCGAGTAGTCGTTGCTCGAGCTCTCGGAGTCGCGGTCGGACTTGTCGCTCGACTTCTTGCTGGAGCTGTCGGAGTCGGAGTAGTCGCTGGAGTCGACCCCGTACTGCGACATGATCTCTTTGGCCATCTGCTCCTTCGCCGAGTCCGACGACGAGCTGGACGAGCTCGACGACCCGCTCGACTCACTCGAGCTGGCCGGGCTGGAGTCTTCGGAGAAATAGGCTCCTGAGTTGTTCTCGTACTGCTTCGGCGAGGACGAGCTCTCGGACGAGGACGACGACGAGGGTGCGGCACCGCCGGAGTCCTTTGCGGCCTCCTGCTGCATCCCGGCCATCATCGCGTGGGTGATCGCGCCACCCATGTCACCGGACATCGCGTCGCTGGCGATCTGGCGCTCCATGGCCTCTTTGCTGGAGCCGCTGTCGGAGTAGGTGTAGTTCGGCGACGTCGTCTGGGGCGTCACCTCGCTGCCTCCCCGGCTCGTCGGGCCGATGAACGGGCTGTCGTCCGAGACCTTGTCGTATGGCGTCGTGACCGGCTGGTCGCCGCCCTCGAACGTGGACCCCGACTGCCCGTTGCCTGGCGTGACGCCCGCGCCTCCGCCCGCGGGTGCGGTGCCCTGGCCGGGCGCCGTGGACTCGGCGTTCGGGGTGGCGGCCTGGCCACCTCCAGCGGGTGCCGGTGCCGCCTGACCGCCGCCGACCGGTGGCGGCGAGGCCTGGCCACCACCGGATGCGCCGGGCGAGCCCGGCTGCGTGACCCCGTCCAGCGGCGCGGCACTGCCGCCGACCGACCCGTCGACCGGGCCGGGCTGGGCGGGTCCGGACTGGGCCGGGGCGGACTGACCTGGGCTCGACTCGGCGGGCGCTGGCTGGGCCGGTGCTGTTCCACCGCCACCCGCCGCTCCGCCGCCGGTCTCGGCGCGGCCGCCACCAGCGGGTCCGCCGGGCGCGGCTCCACCGCCGGCGGGCGCCGGTTGCGCGGCTCCGCCACCAGCGGGTTCGGGGGTCGCTGCTCCGCCGCCGACCGCCTTGCCCGCTCCGTCAGCCGTCCGGCCCACGGCGTTGCCGGCTCCATCGGCGGTCTGGCCGACTGCGTTTCCGGCGCCCCGTGCGGTGTCGCCAACGGCGCCGCCGCCGGGGTGAGCCGGTGCGGGCTCGGCGGCGGGTGCGGGTGCGGCCGGCGCCGCCTCGGCTTGTGGTGCGCCGCCCGCTGGTGCGCCGGCCGAGGGTGCGGCTGGTGCGGGTGCTCCGCCGGCGGGGGCCGGTGCGCCGGCAGCGGGTGCTCCGGCTGCTGGTGCTCCGCCGGCGGGAGGTGCGGCGGCGGGTGCTCCGGCGGGTGGGGCGGCCTTGCCGACGGCGTTGCCGGCTCCGTCGGCGGTCTGGCCGACGGCGTTGCCGGCACCTCGTGCGGTGTCCCCGACGGCGTTGCCGGCTCCCCGGGCGGCGTCGCCGGCCGCCGGTGCGGCGCCAGGGGCTCCGGCCGCGGGTGCGGGCGCCGCCTGCGGTGCCGGTGCGGCGGGCGGCGGTGCGGCGGGCGCCGGTGCGACGGGCGCCGGTGCGGCCGGCGCGGGTGCGGCCGGTGCCACTGCCGCCGGTGCCGGTGCGGCGGGCGCCGGTGCCGCTGGTGCCGGTGCGGCTGGTGCCGGCGCGGCGGGAGCCCCGGCGGCGGGCAGCGGTGCGCCTACTTGCGGTACTGCCTTGGCGGCGTCGTTGAGCGGGGCCTGCGTGGGACCGGAACCGGGGATGTCCGGCCCGGCCGCCAGGATCTCCGGGTTCGGCGGGACCTCGGGGCGGGTGCGGCCGGGGTTGGGCGGCGCGCCGTTTCCGACGTCCTGGCGGCCCGGGTCGTCCGGGTCCTTCGGGGCGACGATCTCCGGGCGGGTGGGCTGGCCACCGAGCGGGTTCGGATCGTGCGAGCCGTTGTTGCGCTCGGGGTGCTCGATCAGCTGGTCGACCATCGAGGTGATCGACTTGGTGGCGTTGTCGTCGTCCGGCAGCGGTGTCGCCATCGCCTGGTGCAGGTCGTCGCGCAGGTTCTGCAGCTCCTCCTGCTGCGAGTCCCGCTGGCGCACGCGCATGTTGCGCTGCTCGGTGAGCTGCTGGGCGGCACTGGCCTCGGCGGGGGAGAGCTGCCGGTAGTGGGGCACGTCGTCCAGCGCCCTGTCCAGGCTGCTGACGTGGTCCTCGGTGTCGGCCAGCCGCTGGTCGGTGTCCTGCATGGACTGCCAGGTGGCCAGCTCGGAGGAGATCGTGGTGCGCTGCTGCTCGAGCAGGGACCTGCGCGCGTTGAGGGCACGCACCGGGGCAGGGTCCGGGTCGGGGCGCCGATCGGGCGGCAGTGCGTTCCAGATCTGCTGTCTCTGGCTCACCTGGTTGAGCTGGGTGTCCAGCGCGGCGAGGGTGACCTGGGCCTGCTTGGCCCACTGCTGCTCGGCCTCCGGTGTGGAGGCCAGCCATGGCGACTCGGCGACGGCCGCGCTCGGCGCGCCGATGGGCGAGCTGGCGGCCATCAGCCCGCCACCGGTGACGAGCAGACCCGCCGAACCGAGCACCGCGACCGCGCGGCAGCGCCTGGCGGCGGCCATGGCCAGCTCGCGGCGGCGCTGGCGGGCCCCGGGCAGCGGGGCGAGCGGAGGCAGCGGGAGAGGAGGGGTGGGCAGCGGGAGAGGCGGCGCGCTGGCGGAGCGGTGAGTGCCCTCTCGACGCATCTGGCGCGCGATTGCCCGGTGCGCCGCGGTGCAGTATTTGCGTTGGGGGCGGCCATCGGGCTCCGACTCGATAACGACGTAGCAACCAGGAAGCGCGCAGCGTCGACCGTCGGTGATAGTCATCTTCCCCCGTCCCACAGGAAGTCCCAGGCCAAAACGCCGCCGGAGTTGCCCCTGTATCAAGGCGCGCGTTACCGGCGGTGGATTGCCAGCCCCCGACTCTCCATCCGAGCTTGGTCAAGATATCGGATGACCCGATTAGTGTCACTAGTCTTCGAAGGGGGCATTAGTTGACGCTAGGTAGGCGTTTGCCTACGAAAATCTGCCCTCCAACTAATTCGACCTCTATCGTTCCACTCATTAGGGTTTCCGCGAAACATTCCCGAGACCCGACGACTGGTCGAGGGTCACCCACCCGATAGCGTCCTGGCCCATGTCTGGCCCTGTTTCCGGTGCTCTCGGCTCCGCCGAGGCGCGCGGCCCTTTCGGTCCCGGCGACCGAGTGCAACTGACCGACCCGAAGGGGCGTCGTTACACCCTGGTTCTCGAGACCGGAGGGCAGTACCACACCCATCGCGGCGCAATTGCCCACGACGAGCTGATCGGGGGACCCGAGGGCAACGTCGTCACGTCCACCTCCGGCACGCCGTACCTCGCGTTCCGGCCGCTGTTGCCGGACTACGTGCTGTCCATGCCCCGGGGCGCACAGGTGATCTACCCGAAGGATGCCGCCCAGATCGTGATGTGGGGTGACATCCGCCCTGGCGCCCGCGTGCTGGAGGCGGGCGCGGGCTCGGGCGCGCTGGCCTGCTCGCTGCTGCGCGCGGTCGGCGAGCGCGGCGAGGTCATCTCGTACGAGGTTCGACAGGACCATGCCGAACACGCCGTCCGGAATGTGGAACGCTTCTTCGGAGCGTCACCACCCAACTGGACCTTGCATCTGGGCGATGTCTCAGAGTTCGTCGGCGAGGTCGACCGCGTGGTGTTGGACATGCTCGCGCCGTGGGAGGTGTTGCCCTCCGTGACGAAGGCGATACTGCCCGGCGGGGTCCTGACGGTCTACGTAGCGACGACCACGCAACTGTCCAAAATTACCGAGAGCCTGCGTGAGCAGCAGTGTTGGACCGAGCCCCAGTCATGGGAAACGTTGCTCCGTCCGTGGCATGTTGTGGGTCTTTCGGTGCGGCCCGAGCACCGCATGATCGGTCACACCGCGTTCCTGTTGACCACTCGGAGGCTCGCCGACGGCGTAACACCGCCCCGGCCGCAGCGCCGGCCAACGAGCCGATGAGGCCGGCAGGTTATCGGAGCGTGACGTCAAGCTGTCATCCGGCTGAGTGCTGGATCACCGATCTGACGTACCGCGACTAGGGCTGGCGACAGGTACCGTGTGGAAACGGAACACGGAGGGGAGGCGCCGTGAACCACTACGAAGGCCCTGGAGGGCACCAACCGGATGAGCGGGAGCTCAGCTCGGCAGAGCTGACTGCCCAGATCAGGTTCCTCGAAGATGAGGTATCTCTGCTACGCCGCAAGCTGACCGAGTCGCCGAGGCACGCACGGATCCTCGAACAGCGTCTCGCCGAGTCGGCCAGCCGGTTGTCGCAGCTGAGCGCCCGCAACGAGAAGCTCACCGAAACGCTGCGCGAAGCGCGCAGCCAGCTGGTGGCGCTGCGTGAGGAGGTCGATCGACTCGCCCAGCCGCCCAGCGGCTACGGCGTGTTCCTGTCCGGCTTCGAGGACGGCACCGTCGACGTGTTCACCGCCGGCAGGCGGATGCGCGTCGCGGTCTCGCCAGCGGTGGAGCTGACCGAGCTCGGCAAGGGCCAGACGGTCCGGCTGAACGAGGCACTCACCGTCGTCGAGTCGGGCGATTTCGAGCGGACCGGCGAAGTGTGCGCACTTCGTGAGGTTCTGCTCGACGCGCCCAACTCGGAGGGCGAGCAGCTCGCCGCGCGTGCCCTGGTCGTGGGGCATGCCGACGAGGAGCGTGTGGTCTGGTTGGCGGAACCGCTCATCGCGGGGCCGAACAACCCGGACGCAGTGCCGCTCAAGCCGGGCGACTCGCTGCTCGTGGACACCAAGGCGGCGTACGCCTACGAGCGGGTACCGAAGGCCGAGGTCGAGGACCTCGTGCTGGAGGAGGTCCCGGACGTGGCGTACGAGGACATCGGTGGTCTCGGCCGGCAGATCGAGCAGATCCGCGACGCGGTGGAGCTGCCCTTCCTGCACGCCGAGCTGTTCCGCGAGTACGAGCTGCGCCCACCGAAGGGCGTGCTGCTCTACGGCCCGCCGGGCTGTGGCAAGACGCTCATCGCCAAGGCGGTGGCGAACTCGCTGGCCAAGAAGGTCGCCGAGGCGCGTGGGGACTCGAGCCACGACGCCAAGTCGTTCTTCTTGAACATCAAGGGTCCTGAGCTGCTCAACAAGTTCGTCGGTGAGACCGAGCGGCACATCAGGTTGATCTTCCAGCGGGCTCGTGAGAAGGCGTCCGAGGGCACCCCGGTGATCGTGTTCTTCGATGAGATGGACTCGATCTTCCGGACCCGTGGCTCCGGGGTCTCCTCCGACGTGGAGACCACGATCGTGCCGCAGCTGCTCAGCGAGATCGACGGCGTCGAGGGCCTCGAGAACGTGATCGTGATCGGTGCCTCGAACCGTGAGGACATGATCGACCCGGCCATCCTGCGTCCCGGCCGGCTCGACGTGAAGATCAAGATCGAGCGTCCGGACGCCGAAGCGGCCAAGGACATCTTCTCGAAGTACCTCACGGACACCCTGCCGATTCACTCCGACGACATGGCGGAATTCGGTGGCAGTCGCACTGCCTGCGTCGACGCGATGATCCAACGAGTGGTCGAGCGGATGTACGCGGAAACCGAGGAGAACCGTTTCCTCGAGGTCACCTACGCAAATGGTGACAAGGAGGTGCTGTACTTCAAGGACTTCAACTCCGGTGCCATGATCCAGAACATTGTGGACCGGTCGAAGAAGGCCGCGATCAAGTCGGTGCTGGAGAGCAACCAGCGCGGACTTCGGGTACAGCACCTGCTGGACGCGATCGTCGATGAGTTCGCCGAGAACGAGGACCTGCCCAACACCACCAACCCGGATGACTGGGCACGGATCTCGGGCAAGAAGGGTGAGCGCATCGTCTACATCCGCACCCTGGTGACCGGCAAGAGCGCCGAGTCGGGTCGAGCCATCGACACCGCCTCGAACACCGGTCAGTACCTGTAGCCCAACGCACAACGCCCGCCTTCCCGAGACATCGGGGAGGCGGGCGTTGTGGTGTTCGGGCCGGTGGGGGAGTCAGCCGGCGCGCAGCACGCCTTCGATCTCGATCGCGATCTGGATCTTGTCGCCGACCACGACGCCGCCACCGTCCAGCGGCATGCTGATGTCGATGCCGAAGTCCGCGCGGCTGATGGTCGCGGTGGCCGAGAAGCCGACGCGGGTGCCGCCGTAGGCGTCCGGGCCGCTGCCGGAGACCTCGACCTGCAGCGGGACGGAGCGGGTCACGCCGTGCAGGCTGAGTTCGCCGTCCACCACGTACTCGTCGCCGGCGCCGCGTACGCCGGTCGAGCGGTAGGTCATGGTCGGGTAGGTCGCGACGTCCAGGAAGTCCGCCGACTTGAGGTGACCGTCGCGCTGCTCGTTGTTCGTGTCGACCGAGCTCAGGTCGATCGAGACGGTGACGGAGGAGTCGACGATGTCGTCGTTGGTGACGATCTCGCCGGTGAAGGACCCGAAGCGGCCCTTGACCTTGCTGACCATCATGTGGCGGACGGCGAACGACACATCGGAGTGCACCGGGTCGATGTCCCAGGTCCCGGCAACGACACTCACGGTTCCGGCAGTACTCATTTCGGGGGTCTCCTCACGGTTGTCGAGATTCTTGTTGTCACGTTGTGGGGTCGCTGAGCGACACTGACACTGGACTCAACCGATTGAGAGTTCAACTATTCCGGAGGTGACGTGGCTCACACGAGATGGCTCGATGGCGATGAGCAGCGCACCTGGCGTGCCTTCCTGGCGGCGAACAGACTGCTGATGGATAGCCTCGACCGCCAGCTGCAGCACGACGCGGGGATCCCGCACACGTACTACGAGATCCTCGTCCGGCTCTCCGAGGTGCCAGACCGGGCGCTGCGGATGTCCCAGCTGGCGGCCTCGTCGATGTCCTCCCGCAGCCGGCTCTCGCACGCCGTGGCCCGCATGGAGGAGACCGGCTGGGTCCGCAGGCGGGAGTGCGCGACCGACCGGCGCGGCGCCGTGTGTGAGCTCACCGACGCAGGCATGGAGGCGATCAAGGCGGCCGCCCCGGGGCATGTGGAGGCCGTGCGGACGCACCTGTTCGACCAGCTGACACCCGAACAGGTCGTCGCGCTGCGTGAGATCAGCGAGGCGCTGGCCAAGCATCTGGGCGGTGACGGAGTCTGGCCGCTCGACGACAAGGCCTCCTGATCGCACCGCATCGGGCGCGGAGCGATTAGGCTCGGTTCCCATGAGTGCTCGGCGGATCATGGGTACCGAGGTGGAGTACGGGATCTCGGTGCCCGGCGACGCCACCGCGAACCCCGTCATCACCTCCACGCAGGTGGTACTGGCCTATGCGGCGGCAGCGGAGTTGCCAAGGGCGAAACGTGCCCGATGGGACTACGAGGTGGAGTCGCCGCTGCGCGACGCCCGCGGTTTCGACCTGTCCACGCCGAGCATCCCGACGAGTCCGGACTCCGAGCTCGACGACCTCGGTGCGGCCAACGTGATCCTGACCAACGGGGCCAGGCTGTACGTGGACCACGCCCACCCGGAGTTCTCCACGCCGGAGGTGACCACACCCCGGGACGTCGTGATCTGGGACAAGGCCGGCGAGCGGGTGATGGAGGAGGCCGCGATGCGCTCGGCCACCGTGCCCGGCACGCCGCGGATCCAGCTCTACAAGAACAACGTGGACGGCAAGGGCGCCAGCTACGGCAGCCACGAGAACTACCTGATGTCCCGGTCAACGACGTTCCCCGCGATCATCACCGGGCTGATCCCGTTCTTCGTCAGCAGGCAGGTGGTGTGCGGCTCGGGGCGGGTCGGCATCGGCGCGAGCGGCGACGAGGCCGGCTACCAGCTGACCCAGCGCTCGGACTACATCGAGGTCGAGGTCGGCCTTGAGACCACCCTCAAGCGCGGCATCATCAACACCCGGGACGAGCCGCACGCGGACGCCGACAAGTACCGCAGGCTGCACGTGATCATCGGTGACGCCAACCTCGCCGAGACGTCCACGTACCTCAAGGTTGGCACGAGCGCGCTGGTCCTGGACATGATCGAGGCCGGCATCCGGTTCGATGACCTGCGGCTGGCCGAGCCGGTCCGCTCCGTGCACACGATCAGCCGTGACCCGGCCCTGCAGGCGAAGGTCGAGCTGGCCGACGGCCGCAAGATGACCGGTCTCGACCTGCAGTGGGCCTACCACGAGCGGGCCACCCAGCACGTCGCCCGCACCCAGGGCGAGCAGGTGGACGACGTCACCTCCGAGGTGATGCGGATCTGGGGCGAGGTGCTCGACGCCCTCGGCCGGGACCCGATGGAGTGCGCCGACCGGCTGGACTGGCCGGCCAAGCTGCGGCTGCTCGAGGGTTACCGCGCCCGCGACGGGCTGGCCTGGTCCTCGCCTCGGCTGCAACTGGTCGACCTGCAGTACGCCGACGTGCGGCTCGGTAAGGGCCTGTACAACCGCCTGGTGGCGCGTGGCTCGATGAAACGGCTGGTCACCGAGGATGAGGTGATCGACGCGATGCGCAAGCCGCCGGAGGACACGAGGGCCTACTTCCGGGGCCGCTGCCTGGAGCGTTACCCCGCCGCGGTGGCCGCCGCGTCGTGGGACTCGGTCATCTTCGACCTCGGTCGCGAGTCGCTCGTCCGCATCCCGACGCTGGAGCCCCTGCGCGGTACGCGCAACCACGTTGGCAAGTTGATCGACGAGTCGGAGACCGCCGAGGACCTCGTTGCCGCGCTGACGCGTGGATGACACACAACTTTCGGCGGGTGTTTCGGTCCTCGGCTGGGTAGTGTTCTAGCCAGCAGGACCCACTCAACCGGGAGGCGTCATGGCCCAGGAGCAGACCAAGCGACAGGGCGGCGGGGACGGCGACGGCGACGAGGACGCAGGCGCGGCCCCGGCCGGGCAGGAGCGTCGTGAGAAGCTGGGCGAGGATGTCGACACGATCTTGGACGAGATCGACGACGTGCTCGAGGAGAACGCCGAGGACTTTGTCCGGGCGTATGTCCAGAAGGGCGGCGAGTAGCCGCTGCCCCGCCGTGTACGGTGCCGCCGAGATCGAATGCGGCGGCACCGTGAGAGCGGCACCGTGAGACGAGTCCGCCGACCGAGCTGAAGGAGTAACCCCACTGATGGATCCCAGGTCGGCGAGGGGACCGTTGAACCCGGTCAGCACCGCACTGCCAGCCGAGTACTTCACCCCGGGGCTGTCCTCGTTCACCGACTTCGTGGCGACCGCCGCCCCGCACCTGCTGCCCGGGCGGCTGCCCGAGGGCATGCGTGACGGCGGTGTCGCCGGCCTCGGTCCCGATATCCGGCACGGCACCACGATCGTCGCGCTGACCTTCGCCGACGGTGTGCTGATCGCAGGCGACCGGCGGGCCACCGCCGGCAACGTGATCGCCCAGCGCGACATCGAGAAGGTGTTCGTCACCGACAACCACTCGGCCGTCGGCATCGCGGGCACCGCCGGGATCGCGGTGGAGATGGTCCGGCTGTTCACGGTCGACCTCGAGCACTACGACAAGATCGAGGGCGTCCAGCTGTCCCTGGACGGCAAGGTGAACAAGCTGGCCGGCATGGTCCGTGGCAACCTCGGTGCCGCGATGCAGGGGCTGGCCGCGATCCCGCTGTTCGTGGGCTACGACGTGGACGCCGCCGACCCCGCGAAGGCCGCTCGGATCGTCAGCTTCGACGTGGTGGGCAGCAAGTCCGAGGAGGTCGGCTACCACGCGATCGGCTCCGGCTCGGTGTTCGCCCGCTCCGCACTGAAGAAGCGGCACGACCCCGCCGCCGACACCGCCGCCGCGATCCGGGCCGCTGTGGAGGCGCTCTACGACGCGGCCGACGACGACACCGCGACCGGCCCGCCCGACCTGAGCCGGTCCATCTTCCCGGTGGTGATCACCATCACGGGCGCGGACGGCGCGGTGCGCCAGCCCGACGAGCAGGTCGGTGAGATCGCCCGCGCGGTCGTCGCCGATAGGCTGACCAGGCCCGGCGGCTAGCCGAGCCCCCCGCACCCCAGCCACCCCAGGAACGAAGAGCCAGGAGTACCAGACGTGACGCTGCCGTTCTACGCCTCTGCCGAGCAGGTGATGCGGGACCGCTCGGAGCTGGCCCGCAAGGGCATCTCCCGGGGGCGCAGCGTCACCGTGCTGGCCTTCTCCGGTGGCGTGCTGTTCGTCGCGGAGAACCACTCCACCTCGCTGCGCAAGGTGTCGGAGATCTACGACCGGATCGGGTTCGCCGCGGTCGGCCGGTACAACGAGTTCGAGAACCTGCGCACCGCCGGCATCCGGGCCGCCGACGTGCGCGGCTACTCCTACGACCGGCGGGACGTCACCGGTCGCTGGCTGGCCAACGTCTACGCGCAGACCATGGGCGCGATCTTCACCGAGCAGCAGAAGCCGTTCGAGGTGGAGCTGTGCGTTGCGGAGGTCGGCGCCACCTCGGCCGCCGACCAGCTCTACCGGATCACCTACGACGGCTCGATCAGCGACGAGCCCGGGTTCGTGGTGATGGGCGGGCAGACCGAGCCGATCAGTGCCAAGCTGCGCGACTCGTACCAGGACGACCTGGACCTGGCCGACGCCGTCGGGGTCGCCGTGCGCGCGCTGCAGTCCGCGTCGCCGGGCGGCTCGACCGCCGCCAGTGCCCAGGCGTCCAACGGTGGCTCGGGGGAGCGCGTGCTCGGTGTGACCGCGCTCGAGGTCGCCGTGCTGGACCGGTCGCGGCCGCGCCGGGCGTTCCGCCGGATCACCGGTTCCGCGCTGGACGCGCTGCTGCCGGAGGAGAACCGCCGGCCGAAGAAGGACGCGGGAAAGGGCGCTGAGAGCGCCGAGGAGCCCGCCGAGGGCTCGGAGGCGGAATCCCCGGCCGAAGGCTCCGGCGGGGCGTCAGCGGAGTCCTGAGCGCCGCGCAACGCGTTGCCAGGGCAGTCGGCGGCTTTCCAGGAACGTCACCAGGGCTGGTGGGGCCGGTCCCGGTTCGCCCAGCGGGGGTTGTCCTCGTCGCGCCGGTAGACCGGCACGGGCCTCGGCGAGACCTCGAACGTGAACCGGTCGGACCGGTCGACGACCTCACCGTCGGTGGCCAGCAGGCCGGGCTCGGTGAGCCGCACGGAGAGGCGGACCGCCTCGCGCTCGCCGTACACGCGGCTGTGTGCGAGGGCCGCGAAGCCCAGCGCGAAGAAGGCCCGCAGCCGGGAGAACCGGAGGTCGGCGCGCAGCCAGCGCACGTCCAGCAGGCCGGTGTCGAGGCGGGGCCGCCAGGCCGGCACCATGCCGCGCGGGTGGTAGGGCCCGTTGCCGACGAACAGGATCCACACCGAGTGCCGCACGCCGTCCAGGGTCACCTCGACCGGGGTGGCCCTGTGCAGCACGGTGACCAGTGCGAGCGCGAACGCCGGCCACTTGCCCATCCGGTGCTGCCAGCGCTCGCGCAGCCGGACCAGGTCGGAGTAGCAGCCCAGGCTCGCGGTGTTCAGGAACTGTCGCGTGGTCTCGCCGTCGGGCCCGTGCACCCGGACCGTGCCGAGGTCCACCGCGACCGCCTCGCCGGCCCCGCTGGCGTCCACCGCCTCCTGCAGGTCGTAGACGCCGACGTCCCTGGCGAAGTGGTTCAGGGTGCCGGCGGGCACCAGTACCAGCGGCAGCCCGTGCCGGCTGGCCACGGCGACCACCGTGGCCACGGTGCCGTCGCCGCCGGCGACGCCGAGCGCGCGCACGCCGCCCGCGGCGAGCTGTTCCTCGAGCTCCTCGACGAGGTCCCTGTCGCGGCGCACGGGCACGACGGTGGCCGCCGGGAACGCCTTGCGGATCGTGTCCGTCGGGTCGAACGCCGGGTCGCCGGACAGCGGGTTCACCGCGAGCACGAGGCCGGCGCCGTCGGGTAGCTCGGGCACGCGGTCCAGCGGGCGGGCGGTGGCCTCGTCGGAGCCCCGGACCGGCCACCAGCGGCGGGTGAGCACCGCGGAGCTCGCGCCGACGGCCGCGCCGGCCAGCACGTCCGAGGTCCAATGCACCCCGACGTGCACCCGCGAGTAGGCCACGGCGGCGGCCACCGGGGCGATGACCAGCCCGGCGCGGGGGCTCTCCAGCGCGACGGCGGTGGCGAACGCGGCGGCCGAGGCGGCGTGCCCGGAGGGGAACGAGCTGGAGCTCGGGCGCCGGCGCAGGCTGCGGATCGCGGGCATGCCCTCGTCCGGTGGGCGGCGGCGGGGCAGTAGTGGCTTGAGTACTCCATTCGCGGTAATGCTCGCGCCGAGGATGGCGAGCACGCCGCGCAGCGCGCCCCTCCGGGTCACCCCGACCCTGGTCGCGAGCACCGCCGCGACGGCGAACCAGAGCAGGCTGTGGTTCGCCGACCTGGTCAAACGCTTGATCGCGTGATCCGCCTCGGAGGGCGGCAGGCTGACGACCCAACGCTGCACAACCCGGTCGGACTCATCCACAAATCCGGCCACCCGGCGGAACCACTCGATCACAGGCTCGACAGTACGGGCGGTGCAACGCTTACGCTGATGCGCATGCACCGGCGGATTTATGGGGTCGAGACCGAGTTCGGGGTCACCTGCACCTTCCACGGCCAGCGGCGGCTGTCTCCGGACGAGGTGGCCCGGTACCTGTTCCGCCGGGTGGTGTCCTGGGGACGGTCCTCGAACGTGTTCCTGCGCAACGGCTCGCGGCTGTACCTGGATGTGGGCTCACACCCGGAGTACGCCACGGCCGAGTGCGACTCGCTGACGCAGCTGGTCGCGCACGACAAGGCGGGCGAGCGGATCCTGGAGGACCTGCTCGTCGACGCCGAGCGGCGGCTGGTCGACGAGGGCATCGGCGGCGACATCTACCTGTTCAAGAACAACACCGACTCGGCGGGCAACTCGTACGGCTGCCACGAGAACTACCTGGTGGCCCGTGCCGGTGAGTTCTCGCGGATCGCGGACGTGCTGCTGCCGTTCCTGGTCACCCGCCAGCTGATCTGCGGCGCCGGCAAGGTGCTGCAGACGCCGCGCGGTGCGGTGTACTGCCTTTCGCAGCGCGCCGAGCACATCTGGGAGGGCGTCTCCTCGGCGACCACCCGGTCCCGCCCGATCATCAACACCCGGGACGAGCCGCACGCCGACGCCGAGCGCTACCGCCGGCTGCACGTGATCGTCGGCGACTCGAACATGTCCGAGGTGACGACGCTGCTCAAGGTCGGGTCCGCCACCCTGGTGCTGGACATGATCGAGCACGGCGTGCAGTTCCGTGACTTCACGCTCGACAACCCCATCCGGGCGATCCGCGAGATCAGCCACGACCTGACCGGCCGCCGCCCGGTGCGCCTCGCCGGCGGCCGCGAGGCCAGCGCGCTGGACATCCAGCGCGAGTACTACGCCCGCGCGGTCGAGCACGTGGCCGTGCACAGCAAGGGCGACAAGACCACCGAGCGGGTGCTGGAGCTGTGGGGCCGCACCCTCGACGCGGTGGAGAGCGGCGACCTCTCCAAGATCGACCGCGAGATCGACTGGGCGATCAAGCACCGGCTGGTCGAGCGCTACCGCGAGCGCAACAACATGGAGCTGTCCAACGCGCGGATCGCGCAGCTCGACCTGGCCTACCACGACATCCGCCGAGGTCGGGGCCTTTTCGACATGCTGCAGCGCAAGGGCATGGTGGAGCGGGTCACCGACGACGGCGAGATCGAGGCCGCCAAGGACACCCCGCCGCAGACCACCCGGGCCAAGCTGCGCGGTGACTTCATCGCAGCCGCCCAGGCCGCCGGCCGGGACTTCACGGTCGACTGGGTGCACCTGAAGCTGAACGACCAGGCCCAGCGCACCGTGCTCTGCAAGGACCCGTTCCGCTCGGTCGACGAGCGCGTGGACCGGCTGATCGCCTCGCTGTAGTCCGCGCACACCCTCCTTCGGTGCCGCGCACCCGCCGCGGCGGCTGCGCGGCGACCAGATCGGGGTGTGCGGTGGAGTGGTGGTCGACTTGTGCGCGGGGTTGGCCCGCCGGGAGGCCGGCGGACGATACCCTGCAGACGTGTCCTCAGCCCGTGCCGAGCGCTTGGTCAACCTGGTGCTCTGCCTGCTCTCCACCCGCCAGTTCCTCACGGCGGACCGGATCAGGGCGACCGTGCCCGGTTACGACAGCGCGGGGTCGGACGAGGCGTTCTTCCGGATGTTCGAGCGCGACAAGGCCGAGCTGCGCGACCTGGGCATCCCGCTCGAGACCGGTCGGCGCTCGATGTTCGACACTGTGGACGGCTACCGCATCGCCCGCCAGGACTACGAGCTCGGCGACGTCGACCTGGCCGCCGACGAGGCCGCCGCCGTTGCACTGGCCGCCCGGCTGTGGGACTCCCCGGAGCTGGCCGGCGCCGCCCGGGGTGCCCTGGTCAAGCTGCGCGCGGCCGGCGTCGAGGTGGACGAGACCGTCGGCACCGGGGTCGAGCCGAAGGTGCGCGCCAGCGAGCCGGCGTTCGCCCCGCTGCTCGCCGCCGTCCAGGCCGGCCGCGCGGTGACCTTCGAACACCGGCCGCACCCTGCCGCCGAGTCCCGCCGCCGCACCGTCGAGCCGTGGGGCGTGGTCAGCTGGCGCGGCCGCTGGTACGTGGTCGGCCACGACCGGGACCGCGACGACGTGCGCTGCTTCCGGCTGTCGCGGATCGAGGAGCCGGTCACCGCGATCGGTCCGCTCGGCGCTGTCCGGGCCCCCGACGGCACCGACCTGGTCGGGCTGGTCCGCCAGAGCGCGGGGCCACCGCCGGTGATCGGGACGGCCCGGGTCTGGGTGGCCGGGGGGCGCGCGCTGGGGCTGCGCAGGCTGGGTCGGGTCACCGGCGCCCTGGAGTACCGCGGCCGGCCGGGTGAGGTGCTGGAGCTGGAGCTGCGCAGCCCGGAGACCATCGCGCGGTGGATCGGTGGGCACGGCCCCGACGTCGTGGTGCTGGAGCCGGCGGGGCTCGCCGAGGCGGTCCGGCGGGGCTGGGCGGCGGCGGCGAGGGCGCACGCGGCCCAGCCTGCCGGGCCGGAAGGCGCCGCGTCGGACGGTGCTCCGCTGGGCGAGCTCGGGAGCGTGGCCAGGTGACCGCGAGCCCGGCCGCGCTGGGGGCCCGGCTGCCCCGGCTGCTGTCCCTGGTGCCGTACCTGCTCGCCCATCCGGGGGTGCGGGTGGCGCAGGCGGCCGCCGACTTCGGGGTCACCGAGCGCCAGCTGCGCCGTGACCTGGAGCTGCTCTGGATGTGTGGGCTGCCCGGCTACGGCCCCGGTGATCTGGTCGACCTGTCGTTCGCCGGTGAGACCGTGACGGTCACCGAGGACGCCGGCATGCGCCGGCCGCTGCGGCTGACCACGGCGGAGGCGACCGCGCTGCTGGTGGCGCTGCGTGCGCTGGCCGAGGTGCCCGGCATGGTGGACACCGACGTCGTCCGGCGTGCCACCGCGAAGCTCGAGAGCGCCGTCGGGGCGGCCGACGCGCCGGCCGGGGTCGCCGTCGGGCTGACCGCCCGCGAGGAGGAGACCACCGCCGCCGTGCGCGCCGCGCTGGACCGGGGACGGGCGCTGCGGATCCGGTACTACACCGCCTCGCGGGACGTGGTCGGCGAGCGCACTGTCGACCCGATGCGGCTGCTGCTGATGGAGGGCCGGGAGTACCTGGAGGCGTGGTGCCGGTCCGCCGAGGGGGTCCGGCTGTTCCGGCTGGACCGGGTGGACGACGTCGTCGAGCTCACCGAGCCGGCCGCGCCGCCGCCCACCGCCCGGCCGACCGACCTGTCCGCCGGGCTGTTCCGGCCGGACCCGGAGCAGCGCGAGGCCGTGCTCCTGCTGGAGCAGGAGGCGCGCTGGGTCGCCGAGTACTACCCGGTGGACGAGATTGTCGAGCGGCCGGACGGGCGCGCCGAGGTCCGGCTGCGGTTCACCGACGACGCCTGGCTGGTCCGGCTCGTGCTCGGCCTCGGCGGTGGCGCCCAGGTGCTGCGGCCGGCGCCGCTGCGGGCGGCCGTCGCCGAGCGGGCCGAACACGCGTTGCGTGGCCTGGCGGAGAGTTGATCAGTACCCGGCCGCTACGGTGACCGCCATGGGATGGCTGCCGACCGCTGTGGTGGTGCTGCTCGGGCTCGTGCTGCTCGCGTTGGTGGCGGTGCGGGTGGGGGG
>DATAYB010000786.1:0-12734 GCA_036272795.1 Pseudonocardia sp. | reverse complement strand
GGCGGAACCTCTCGGGAGCTTGCCGGCATCCATGTGGACCTGGTGCACGCGCACCACTCGATCGGGCAGCTCACCGAGGCCGCCGAGCATGCCCGGTCGGCGCGGGCGATCGCTACCAGGATCGGCTCGATCCGGCTCGTTGCGGAGCTGGACAGACCTCGGGATCCCACTCCCGAGCCGACTAGCCGGAGCTGACGGTCGCCATGAGCTCGTCAGCAGCCGCATACGGATCCAGCTCCCCGGCAACCACTCGTTTGGCGAGCTCAGGCAGGTTGCCACCGCCTCGGACGTCCTCGATCCGCGCTCGGACCTGCTCGAGGGTGATTGCCGCGATCTCCGCCTCGGCCCGCTGCTGGCGGCGCCGCTCCCGCTCTCCCGAACGCGCCATCCAGTCCCGATGCTCATCGAGGGCACTGACAACGTCATCGATCCCCTCGCCCCTTGAGGCGATCGTCCGCAGGATCGGGGTCTTCCAGCTCGATTCGACGCCGTCACGCCGCTCGCCCAGTGAGAGCATGTACCGCAGCTCCCGCACGGTTTGGTCGGCGCCTTCCCGATCTGCCTTGTTGACCACGAAGATGTCGGCGATCTCCAGGATGCCGGCCTTCGCGGCCTGGACGCCGTCGCCCATCCCGGGAGCGATCAGGACCACGGTCGTGTCCGCGAGTGAGACAACCTCGATCTCGGACTGGCCGACGCCGACGGTCTCCACCAGGACGACGTCGCAACCGGCGGCGTCGAGTACCCGAAGTGCCTGGGGGGTCGCCCAGGACAGCCCGCCGAGGTGGCCCCGGGTCGCCATCGACCGGATGAAGACGCCGCTGTCGGTGGCATGGTCCTGCATCCGCACCCGGTCGCCCAACAAGGCCCCACCGGAGAACGGTGAGGACGGGTCGACCGCGAGCACGCCGACCCTCTTGCCTTGCCGACGCATCGCGCTGACCAGTGCGGAGGTAGAGGTCGACTTACCAACCCCCGGCGATCCAGTGAGACCGACCACCTGCGCTCGCCCGGTATGTGGAGCCAGCGCGGCAGCCACCTCCCGCAGCCGGGGGCTGGCGTCCTCGACCATCGAGATCAGCCGCGCCACCGCTCGCGGCTCCGAGTCCTGTGCCCGGGTGACGAGATCCGCGACGGTGTCCTGGCGCGACATGAACCTGTGGTGGCCGATCCGGTGGTCAGCTGGCCGCCGGCACGCGGAGCACGAGGGCATCACCCTGGCCGCCACCGCCACACAGCGCGGCGACGCCCGTGCCACCGCCACGACGACGCAGCTCCAGCGCCAGGTGCAGCGCGATCCGCGCACCGGACATGCCGATCGGGTGGCCGAGCGCGATCGCTCCGCCGTTGACGTTGACCTTCTCCGGGTCGATGCCGAGCTTGCGGGTGGATACCACGCCTACGGCCGCGAAGGCTTCGTTGATCTCCACGAGATCGAGGTCGGCCGGCTCGATCCCGTCCTTGCGGCAAGCCGCCGCGATGGCGTTCGCGGGCTGCTCGTGCAGGCTGGCGTCAGGCCCGGCGACCACGCCGTGCGCACCGATTTCAGCCAACCAGGTGAGGCCCAGCTCCTCGGCCTTGGCCTTGCTCATCACGACAACGGCGGCCGCGCCGTCGGAGATCTGCGAGGCGGAGCCGGCCGTGATGGTTCCGTCCGAAGAGAACGCGGGCCGAAGCCTGGCCAGACTCTCGACGGTGGTGTCGCCACGCACACCCTCGTCGGTGTCGACAATCTTGGGGTCGCCCTTGCGCTGCGGGACCGAGACCGGCGCGATCTCCTCGGCAAAGATCCCGCTTGCCGCCGCCTTGGCGGCCAACTGGTGCGAACGGGCCGAGAACTCGTCCTGCTCCTGACGGGTCAGCTCGTAGCGCGAGTTGAACTTCTCGGTCGACGCACCCATCGCGCACTGGTCGAAGGCACAGAACAGTCCGTCGTGCGCCATGTGGTCCAGCGCAGTGACCTCACCGAACTTGTAGCCCTCGCGGGACTTCGTCAGCAGGTGGGGAGCCTGGGTCATCGACTCCTGCCCACCGGCCACCACGACGTCGAACTCGCCGGCCCGGATCAGCTGGTCGGCCAGGGCGATCGCATCGATACCCGACAGGCAGACCTTGTTGATGGTCAGCGCCGGCACGTTCATCGAGATGCCACCGGCCACCGCGGCCTGCCGAGCGGGGATCTGGCCAGCTCCGGCGGTGAGAACCTGACCCATGATCACATAGTCGACCTGGTCGGGGCTCACGCCGGCTCGCTCCAGCGCGGCCTTGATCGCCACCCCGCCGAGCTGCGCACCCGAGAAATCCTTCAAAGCGCCGAGCATCCGGCCCATCGGGGTGCGAGCACCGGCAACGATCACAGACTGAGCCACAAGAACCTCCAGCGACACCTACGGCGGTGGGTTGACCAGACGATACCTGCGACAACGGCTAGCTACCGGGTGAAGGCCAGCACATTCGACGAGTTCGATCGGTTACATTCCGGGCATGGACGAGCTACGCGGGGTTGTGACGACCATCGATCATGTGGGGATCGCGGTTCCCGATCTGGACGTCGCGATCCAGTGGTACGCCGACACGTTGGGGCTCGTGGCGACGCACTTGGAAGTCAACGAGGAGCAGGGCGTCAGGGAGGCCATGCTGGGCGCCCCCGGCGACAGTGGAGGCCCGGCGGTGCAGCTGCTCGCCCCGCTCAACGACCAGTCGACGATCGCGAAGTTCATCGGTCGCAACGGGCCCGGGATTCAGCAGATGGCCTACCGCGTTGCCGATATCGACGCCGCCTGCGCCCACCTGAAGGACAAGGGTGTGCGGCTGCTCTACGAGACCCCGCGCCGAGGTACCGCGGGCTCGCGGGTCAACTTCGTGCACCCCAAGGACGCCGGTGGGGTACTGATCGAGCTGGTGGAGCCGGCGGCCTCGCCCTCCCACTGAGTGACACGACGTCACCGGAGGCGCGACGTAGGTCACATCAGTCTGTTGAAGTTAACTACCCATCAGTAGCGTTAGGTATCCCAAGCAGGGTGGCTGGGCGCGAGGCGTCCGTCACGACTCACCGGAGGCCCGGCGTGCAGGAGATCCGCGACGCAATCCTGGCCGACGAGCTCGACGCCGTCGGCGGCATGAACATCCCCGATCACTACCGGGGGGTGACAGTCCGGGCCGACGAGGTCGAGATGTTTGCGGGCATGCCCAGCCGGGACAAGGACCCTCGGAAGAGCCTGCACCTCGACGAGGTGGCCACCCCCGAGCTCGGCCCTGGCGAGGCCTTGATCGCCGTGATGGCCAGCGCGATCAACTACAACACGGTGTGGACGTCGATCTTCGAGCCGTTGTCGACGTTCAGCTTCCTCAAGCGCTACGGGCGACTCTCGCCGCTGACCAAGAAGCACGACCTGCCCTATCACGTGGTGGGCTCGGACCTGGCCGGCGTGGTGCTGCGGACCGGTCCCGGGGTGCACCTCTGGAAGCCCGGCGACGAGGTGGTCGCACACTGTCTGTCCGTGGAGCTGGAGAGCTCGGACGGCCACGACGACACGATGATGGACCCCGAGCAGCGAATCTGGGGTTTCGAGACGAACTTCGGCGGCCTGGCCGAGATGGCACTGGTCAAGTCGAACCAGCTGATGCCCAAGCCGAAGCACCTGAGCTGGGAGGAGGCCGCGAGCCCCGGTCTGGTCAACTCCACGGCCTACCGGCAGTTGGTCTCGCGCAACGGCGCGGCGATGAAACAGGGCGACACCGTGCTGATCTGGGGCGCCTCGGGCGGGCTGGGTTCCTACGCCACCCAGTTCGCGCTCAACGGCGGCGCCACCCCGGTATGCGTGGTGTCCTCGCCGGACAAGGCCGAGATCTGCAGGCGCATGGGCGCCGAACTGATCATCGACCGCGCCGCCGAGGGCTACCGGTTCTGGCGTGACGACCAGAACCAGGACCCCAAGGAACAGCGCCGGTTCGGAAGCCGCATCCGGGAGCTGACCGGCGGGGACGACCCCGACATCGTGTTCGAACACCCCGGCCGGGAGACCTTCGGCACCAGCGTCTACGTCACGCGCAAGGGCGGCACCATCGTCACCTGCGCGTCCACCAGCGGTTACGAGCACGTCTTCGACAACCGCTATCTGTGGATGAACCTCAAACGAATCATCGGCTCCCACTTCGCCAACTATCGCGAAGCCTGGGAGGCGAACCGGCTCGTCGCCAAGGCCAAGATCCACCCGACGCTGTCCCGGGTCTACCCGCTCGCCGAGACCGGCCAAGCGGCCTACGACGTGCACTCGAATGCCAACCAGGGCAAGGTCGGCGTGCTCTGCCTGGCGCCGAGCGAAGGCCTCGGCGTCCGCGACCCCGAACTCCGGGCTCGACACCTCACCGAAATCAATCGTTTTCGCGGTGCGTAATCAAAACTGTCACTCTCCGGAGTGAAGCACCGCTCACGACGGCGTGACACACACCGAGTACGGTAGGCACCATGTCAGCTGGACAAGATCATCTGCCGGCACCCGGATCGGCCTTCGCGGTAAGCCGTCGTGGTTATGATCCGGTCCAGGTCGATGACTATCTGCGACATCTCGATGCGCAGCTGCGCATGCTCGCGGCGGATCGCGATGCGGCCGTCGAGCAGAACGGCCAGCTGACGCGCCAGGTGAACGTGGCCTGGGCGGAGACCGACCGGCTCAAGGGTCAGCTGCGCAGGCTGTCCGCGCCGCCGGAGAGCGTCGAGGGCATGAGCGAGCGGCTGCAGTCGATGCTGCGGCTGGCCCAGGACGAGGTCGCCGAGCGGCGGAGGCGCGCCGACGCGGAGGCCACGGAGATCATCGCCAGGGCCGAGGCCGAGGCCGGCGAGCTGCCCAGACAGAACGAGGCGATCCGGCGCCAGCTCGACCACGAGCGCAAGCAGCTCACCTTCGAGCGCAACAAGATCCTGAGCGACGCGCACGAGGAGGCCAACCTCATCGTGAGCAGGGCGACCGCCGACTGCGACCAGATGCGGGCGACCACCACGACCGAGACCGAAGCGATCCGTCGGCAGACCGACGAGGAGCGGCAGACCCTCGACACCCAGAGTGCGGCGAAGCGGGCGCAGGTCGAGGAGGACTTCGACATCGCGATGTCCGCGCGCCGGGCTGAGGCGATGACCACGATCCACCGCAACCAGGTGTCGAGTCGGGACGAGGCCAACGCCCTGGTCACCAGCGCCCGTGCCGAGGCCGAGCGGAAGATCGGCGAGGCCCAGCGCACCGCTGAGGCCACGATCCATGCGGCCCAGCTGCGGGTCGCCGCGCTCGACGCGCTGCGCGCCGAGATGGCGTCGCGCCTCGGCGACCTGCGCGGGGTGTTGGACCGGGCCCTGCCCGCGCTTTCGCCCGTCGTCGAGCAGGCAGTCGCGCCGAGTTCTCCGCCGGAGATCGCGGTCCAGCGGACCAGCAACGGAGCGGTGCCGATGCAGTCCGGTGCCACCGGGTCGAACGGGGCGGCGCTCTCCCACAACGGGGCCAGCCCGGCGCACCCCGTTGCCGCCACGCCAGAAGCCGCCAGGGTTGCCCCGAGCAACGGCACGGAGTCGCTCGCTGCTGCTCCGGCGACGTCGCAGGCCGCCGCGCCTCGGACCAGTCCTTCCCCGTCCGGTTCGGGTCAGGCCGGCGACGAGCAGGCCGGCGACCACGAGCCCGACGACGGCGACCCCCGAGACACCTCCAGGTCGGCCGCGGCGGAACAGCCCACGTCGGCCGACGCGACGCCTACGCCGCGGTCGAGCCCCGAGGTGCGGCCCAGCCCGCGCCGACGCCGTCCCACACCGGCAGGCCACCAGCGCTGACGCCGCCGCCCTGACGCCGCCGCCCTGACGCCAGCGGCCTGACGCCCAGCTATCGCCGAGCCGCCAGCTGGTCAGCGCACCGCGCGGCGGCCGGGGCGTCGGCGGTGCCGGGACTGCCAGCAGTTGGTGTGCCAGTGCCGGCGTTCCTCGGTGCCCTCGTAGCCTGCGCCGTCGGAACCACCGTCCCCGTAGCCGGTGTCCGGCGCCGGCCAGGCCACCACGTGCCCCACACCCGGCGCGATCTCGTGGTCACAGCCCGGGCACCGGTACGTCTTGCGGCCGTGGGCACCGGGCACGGTGCGCACCAGCCAGTCGCCGTCGGCCGCACGCTCCGTCGTCGCCCAGCCCAGTGCGCCACCCAGCGGCGGGCTGGGCGCGGCGGGCGGCCCGGCGGGGGTCGCCCGGGGCGGGCGGTTGCGGCGTGGCACGACTCCAGTATCCGTCGCCACGCCCCCGCCGCCACGCCCGCCGCAGCGCCACGGCGACGCCGGCCACATCTACCGAGGCGTCCCGGCCGGTCCACCCACCCACCGGAGCGCCGTCCGCCGCGCATGGCCACGTTCGGCCAGAACACCGGCCGCGCCCGCCAACTCCAGAATCTCGGCCGCCGGGCCCCGAACGTCGTCTACCGGGCCGAGTAGTCGCGGAACCCCTGACCGGTCTTGCGCCCCAACCGACCCGCCGTCACGAGGTGCTCCAGCAGCGGCGCCGGCGCGTACCCGGCGAGCCGGAACTCCTGGTACAGGGTCTGCTCGATGGCCAGCGAGACGTCCAGGCCGACCACGTCGAGCAGCTCGAACGGGCCCATCGGCAGCGCACAGCCCGTCTTCATGGCGGCGTCGATGTCGTCCGCGCTGGCGTAGTGCGCCTCGAGCATCTTGACCGCGTCGTTCAGGTACGGGAACAGCAGCGCGTTGACGATGAAACCGGCGCGGTCACCGCAGGAGACCGCGTGCTTGTTCAGCGTCGCGCACAGTGCACGCGCGGTGGCCGCCACCTCCGGCGCCGTGGAGATCGTGCTGACCACCTCGACCAGCTTCATCACGGGCGCGGGGTTGAAGAAGTGCAGCCCGACCACGTCACCGGGCCGGGACGTCGCCGCCGCGCACTCGATGACCGGCAGCGACGACGTCGTGCTGGCCAGGATCGCGCCCGGCTTGCACACCTCGTCCAGCGTGCCGAACACCGCGCGCTTGACGTCGAGCTCCTCGGCGACCGCCTCGATGACCAGGTCGCACTCGGCCAGCTCTTCGAAGTTCGTCGTGGCGTGCACCCGCCCGTAGGCCGCGGCGCGCTCCTCCTCCGTGAGCCGACCCCGCACCACGGCCTTGTCCAGCGACCGCTTCAGCGTGCCCAGCGCGGCCTCGTTCTTGCCGGCCGAGCGCCCCCGCAGCACCACGTCGAGACCCGACTTGGCGAGGACCTCGACGATCCCGGTGGCCATGGTGCCCGTGCCGACCACGCCGACCGTGTGGACCGCGCGCACCTGCTCGTCCGCGGTGGCCGCCGGCTTGGGGGTGTGCAGGTCGTCGACGATCTTGGACGAGTCCGGGCCGTCGTAGGTGTAGAAGCCGCGCCCGCTCTTCCGGCCGAGCAGCCCGGCGGTCATCATCTGCTTGAACACCGGGGTCGGCACATGCATCATGTTGCGCGACTGGTTGTACATGGTCATCAGGATCTCGTAGGCGGTGTCCAGCCCGATCAGGTCGAGCAGCGCCAGCGGCCCCATCGGGTAGCCGCAGCCGTAGCGCATCGCCGCGTCGATGTCCTCCCGGCAGGCGTAGCGCTCCTCGAACATCTTCGCCGCGTGGTTGAGGTAGCCGAACAGCAGCGCGTTGGCGATGAAGCCGGCGCGGTCGCCGATCACCACCGGCACCTTGCCCAGCTTGCGGGCGAACGCGGCGACGTCGTCGACCACGTCCTGCTCCGTGACCACCGTGCGGACCAGCTCGACCAGCTGCTGCACCGGCGCCGGGTTGAAGAAGTGCATGCCGACCACGCGGCTGGGGCGACCGGTGCGCACCGAGAGCTCGGTGACCGACAGCGACGACGTGTTCGACGCCAGCACCACCTCGGGCCGCACGATCTTGTCGACCTCGGCGAAGATGGCCGTCTTGAGCTCCAGGCGCTCCGGCACCGCCTCGATCACCAGGTCCACGTCGGCCAGGTCGGACAGCTGCGAGGTGAGCTGGATCCGGCCCAGCAGCGCCTGCGCGTCCTCCTCGGTGAGCTTGCCGCGCGCCTGGGCCCGTGAGGTCGACTTCTCCAGGTGCGCGCGGGCGCGGACCAGGGCGGACGCGTCGAGCTCCACCCCGACCACACGCAGGCCGTTGCGCGCGAAGACTTCGGCTATGCCGGCCCCCATCGTGCCCAGGCCGACCACACCGACGGCCTCGAAGTCACGTGCCACGCCGCTACCTCCCAGATGTTCGGGTCGTGCACACTGCCCGCCCGCGTCTCACTGCCCGAGATCCTGCCATCCCCACCCGGCCACGGGCAGCGGACTGTGTCCAGTCACCCGTCAGCTCGCTCGGCCGAGCTAACGCCCGTGCACCGTCCGGACCAGCGCGATGATCCGGCGCATGCTGCGCGCGCCCCGGGTGAACGTCATCACCGCGATCGGCGGGGCGAACCGCTGCCGGGTGACCGCCTGCGCGCGCGCGAACTCACGCAGCCCGTCCTCGCCATGGATCCGGCCGAACCCGGAGTCGCCGACCCCACCGAACGGCAGCGCCGGCACCCCGGCAAAGGTGATCACACCGTTCACCGCGACCATGCCGCAGCGCAGCCGGGCCGCGATCTCCTCGCCGCGCCTGCCCGAGAACACCGAGGCGCCCAGCCCGTACGCGGTGGCGTTCGCCCTGGTGATGGCCTCGTCGGCGTCGGCGACCCGGTTCACCGTGAGCAGTGGCCCGAACGTCTCCTGGGTGATCGCAGTGGAGTCCTCCGGCACGTCGGTGAGCACCACCGGCTCAACGTAGGGCGCGCGCACCGACGCGGTACCGCCCACCAGCGCGTGCGCTCCCTTGTCCAGTGCGTCGCGCAGCTGGCCGGCCACCACGTCGAGCTGCGCGGGCATGGTCATCGGGCCGAAGTCGGCGGTCTCGTCGGCGCCGGCGCGGACGGCGTGCGCCCTGGCCACCACTCGGCGCAGGAACTCGTCGGCCACCGGCTCCACCACGTACACCCGCTCGACCCCGACGCAGGTCTGCCCGGCGTTCGACATGCCACCCCAGACCGCCGCGTCGGCCGCCGCGTCCAGGTCGGCGTCGGCGTCCACGATCAGCGGGTCCTTACCGCCGCACTCGATCAGCACCGGCGTGAGGTTCTCCGCGCAGGCCGCCATCACGCGCCGCCCGGTCGCGGTGGACCCGGTGAATGCCAGCTTGCCGACGCCGGCACGGCACAGCGCCGCCCCGGTCTCGCCGAACCCGGTGATGACCTGCAGCACCGGCTCCTCCACGCCGGCGGCGGTGAGTACCGAGGTGAGCGTCTCCGCTAGCGCGTGGCCGACGCCGGGAGTGAGCTCGCTCGGCTTGAACACCACCGCGTTGCCGGCCGCCAGCGCGTACGCGATCGACCCCATCGGCGTGAACACCGGGTAGTTCCACGGCCCGATCACCCCGACCACTCCGAACGGCGGGTACGACAGCGTGGCGCTCTGGTTGCTCATCAGCAGGCCGGCGCCGACCTTGCGGCGGCCCAGCACCCGCTGCGCGTGGCGCGCCGCCCAGGCCAGGTGGTCGACGGCGAGCACCAGCTCGAGGCGGGCGTCGTCCAGTGGCTTGCCGGTCTCCGACGTGACGACCTCGGCCAGCTCGTCGATGCGCTTGACCAGCAGCTTGCGCCACTCGCCGAGCAGCTTGCGGCGGCCGGCGAAGCCCTGCGCGGCCCACCATTCGGCTGCTCCGGCGGCGCGCGCGACCACGGCGTTCACGTGCGCGGCGTCGTGCACCGGGTAGCTGCCGACCACCTCGCCGGTGCGCGGGTCGAGCGAGTCGAACCGGGCGACGGCCACCGGGGGCTGCACGTCCGGACCGGCCGGAGTCGGGGTCTGCGTCATCGTCACGACCTCCATGGCGCGAGCGGCGGTAGCTGCCGATAGAGGGCGCAGCCTACGTGGCAGTCATGGTGGCACGCTTGCCGAGCAGGTCAACGGCGCCTGGGAGGTGCCGAGGGTCACGTTCGGGCGGTCGGGCCCGACCCGGGAGAGGCTCAGAACAGCCGCAGGTCGTGCCGCTCCGCGCCGCGCAGCTCGTCGTAGTCGACGACCACACAGCGGATGCCCCGGTCCGCCGCCAGGGTGCGGGCCTGCGGCTTGATCTGCTGGGCGGCGAACACACCGGTCACCGGGGACAGCAGCGGGTCGCGGCCGAGCAGCTCCAGGTACCGGGTCAGCTGCTCGACACCGTCGATCTCGCCGCGCCGCTTGACCTCGATCGCCACCGTGCCGCCGGCGGGGTCGCGGCAGAGCAGGTCGACGGGGCCGATCGCGGTCGGGTACTCCCGCCGGATCAGCGTCAGCCCGTCACCGAGTGTCGTGGGGTGCTCGGCGAGCAGTTCCTGCAGGTGTGCCTCGACGCCGTCCTTGACCAGGCCGGGGTCGACGCCCAGCTCGTGCGACGAGTCGTGCAGGACCTCCTCGATGGTGATCACGAGCGACTCGTCGGCCTTGTTGCGCACCGTCCAGACACCCGGCTGCTCCTCCAGCCAGCAGGGCGGGCTCATCCAGTTCAACGGCTTGTAGGCCCGGTCGTCGGCGTGGATGCTGACCGACCCGTCGGCCTTGACCAGCAGCAGCCGGGGGGCCATGGGCAGATGGGCGGTGAGCCGGCCGACGTAGTCCACCTGGCACCGGGCGATGACGAGACGCACGGCGGGCAACCTATCGCCTCGCGACCGGCGGGGTCGGCCCGCCCGGCCGCTTGTTACCGAACTCCACAGGGGGCAGGTTTTTCGCGCTCCGAACCTGCCTCCTGTGGGGTTCGGTAACAGCAGGCCTGGCGGCGCGCCGAAGGCGGCCCGGCTAGCGTCGCGGGTATGGAGCAGCTGAGCACCCGAGAGGTGTACGCGAACCCGTGGATGGTCGTCCGCGAGGACCGGATCCGGCATCCGGACGGCTCGGACGGGATCTACGGAGTGATCGACAAGCCGGACCACGCGCTGATCGTGCCCGCCGACGGCGACCGGCTGGAACGAATGCACCTGGTCGAACAGTTCCGCTACCCGCTGGGGCTGCGCCGCTGGGAGTTCCCGCAGGGCACCGCGCCGGACCGGGCCGACACCGAACCCCTGGAGCTGGCCCGCCGCGAGCTGCGCGAGGAGACCGGGCTGCGCGCCGGCCGGATGACCCAGATCGGCATGCTGGACGTGGCGCCGGGCATGTCCAGCCAGCGCGGTCGCGTCTTCCTGGCCACCGAGCTCACCGAGGGCCGGCCGGAGCGCGAGCACACCGAGCAGGACATGCGCACGGCGTGGTTCAGCCGGGACCAGGTGGTCAAGATGATCGAGAACGGGGAGATCACCGACGCGCAGAGCATCGCCGCGTTCGGCCTGCTGCTGCTCCGCGAACAGCGGATGTGACACTTACCGGCAGTATCGCCGGTAAGTTTGCGTCCCCGGCGCGCGTCCGTGACACTGGGCGGACCACGCACTGGGGCGGGACGGGCCCGCCAGGAACCCGGAGGTATCCCGGATGGACTTCGCCGAGACCGACGAACAGCGGATGCTGCGGTCCTCCGTCGCCACGATGGCCAAGAAGTACGGGCACGAGTACCTCTGGGCGAAGGCCAAGGCCGGTGAGAAGACCACCGAGCTGTGGTCCGAGGCCGGCAAGGCGGGCTTCCTCGGCGTCGGCATCCCCGAGGAGTACGGCGGCGGGGGCGGCGGCATGGTCGAGCTGGCCATCGTCACCGAGGAGATCGCCGCCGCGGGCTGTCCGCTGCTGATGATCGTGGTCTCGCCGGCCATCGCGGCCTCGGTGATCGCCGCCGCCGGCACCCAGGAGCAGCGCGACCGCTGGCTGCCCGGCATCGCGGACGGCACCATCACGGTGTCCTTCGCCATCACCGAGCCCGACGCCGGCACGAACTCGCACAACATCACCACGTCCGCCCGGCGCGACCCCGAGGGCGGCTGGCGGCTGTCGGGCCACAAGTACTACATCTCCGGCGTCGACGAGAGCGCCGCGACGCTCGTGGTGGCCCGGATGCACGACAGCAAGGGCACGCTGCGGCCCGCCATGTTCCTGGTGCCCACCGACGCGCCCGGCTACAGCTACCAGCCGATCGAGATGTCCTTCGTGGCCGCCGAGCGCCAGTTCACCGTGTTCTTCGACGACGTGCACCTGCCCGACGAGGCGCTGATCGGCGGCGAGGAGGCCGGGCTGGCCGCGCTGTTCGCCGGGCTCAACCCCGAGCGGATCATCGTGGCCGCGCAGTCCAACGGGTTGGGCCGCTACGCGCTGGACAAGGGCGCCGCGTACGCCAAGGACCGCTCGGTGTGGGGCAAGCCGATCGGCTCCCACCAGGCCATCGCGCACCCGCTGGCCAAGGCCCACATCGAGCTGGAGCTGGCCCGGCTGGCCACCACCCGGGCGGCCTGGCTCTACGACCGGAACGACCCGGCCGCCGGCGAGGCCGCCAACGTGGCCAAGTACGCCGCCGCCGAGGCCTCGATCAATGCCGTGGACGCCTCGGTGCAGGCGCACGGCGGCAACGGCATGTCGGCCGAGTACGGCATCGGCACGATGATCGGCGCGGTGCGCACCACCCGGATCGCCCCGGTCAGCCGCGAGATGATCCTCAACTTCGTCGCGCAGCACACCCTGGGCCTGCCGAAGTCGTACTAGGCCCCAGGGCAGCCGCGTCCCCCGGGGCGGGCGGCGCGCCCCCCCTCGGACACGCCGCCCGCCCCTGTT
>DATAYB010000785.1:0-3478 GCA_036272795.1 Pseudonocardia sp. | reverse complement strand
GGCCAGCCGTTCGTCGCCGAGGCCGAGCAGGCTCCGGTAGACCTCGTCGGTGTGCGCGCCGAGCGGCGGCCCCAGGTGGTGGACCTCGCCGGGCGTGTCGGAGAACCGCGGTACCGGCGCCTGCACGCGCATGCTGCCCAGCTCCTCGTCGGGGACGCTCGGGTACACCTCGCGTGCGGTCAGCTGCGGGTCGGCGAGCAGCTGGGCGGCGTCGTACACCGGGGCGGCGGCCACCTCGGCCTCCTCGAACACCGCCATGGCCTCGTCCAGGGTGTGCTCGGCGATCCAGCCGGCCATCACGGCGTCGATCTCCGAGGCGTTGCGCAGCCGCTGCTGGGCCTCGGCGAAGCGGGGGTCGGTGGTCAGGTCGGCCCGGCCCACCGCGCGCAGCGCCCGCATCGCGATGGTCGGCGCGCTGCCCGACATCGCCAGCCACTTGTCGTCGCGCGTGCGGTAGGTGTTGCGTGGGGCGCTGATGTCCCAGCGGTTGCCGGTCCGCCCCGGCACGGTGCCGAGCTGGTCGTAGGTCAGCACCGGCTGCTCGATCAGCCTGGCCAGCGGCTCGATCAGGTTGATGTCGATCAGCTGGCCGGGCGCGCCGTGGACGTCCCGGTGGTACAGCGCCATCAGGACGGCGTAGCTGGCGGTGAGGGCGGCGACCCCGTCCGCGAGCATGAACGACGGCAAGGTGGGTGGCCCGTCCGGGTGGCCGGTGAGGTGCGCGAACCCGCTCATGGCCTCGCCGAGGGTGCCGAACCCTGGCCTGTCGCTCTTCGGCCCGCCGGCGCCGTACCCGGTGACGTGCACCATGACCAGCCCGGGATGGTCGGCCTTGAGCTCGTCATAGGTCAGCCCCCAGCGCGCCAGCGTGGCCGGCCGCAGGTTCATCACCAGCACGTCGCAGTGGCCGGCGAGCTCACGCAGCAGGTCCCGCCCGGCCGGCTCACGCAGGTTCAGCGTGACCGACTTCTTGTTGCGGCCAAGGCTCTTCCACATCAGCCCGATGCCGTCGCGCTGCGCTCCCCACTGCCGCAGCGGGTCCCCGCCGTCCGGTTGCTCGACCTTGATCACCTCGGCGCCGAACTCCCCCAGCCACGTGGCGATCAGCGGACCGGCGGCCAGCGTCGCCGCGTCCAGCACACGGACCCCGGCCAGCGGACCGCTCACGCGACCACCTCGGTGGGCGAAACAGCCGTCACCGGCCGCGCCCGCATACCGAACAGCCAGGTCAGCGCCCCGACCAGGGCGAGCGCGGCCGCGACGACGAGCGGCACGACGAACGAGCTGGTGGCGTAGGCCAGCGCCCCGGTGACGATCGGGCCGAGGATGCCGCCGACGTTGCCCATCGCGTTGATGAAACCGGTCGCCGAGCCGGACAGGTTCAGGTTGCGGGTGACGTCCTGCGTGGCCGCCCAGACCGCCCCGTTGGCGAAGATGATGCCCGAGGTGGAGATGGCCAGGCAGATGATCGCCACCGTGGCGCTCGTGGCGAAAGCCGTGCCCAGGATGGCCAGCGCGGCGACCATGCCGGTGACCAGTACGACCTTGCGGGCGTTCAGCGCGGACATGCCTCGGCGCAGCGCGATGTCCGAGGTCCGGCCGGCGAGGATGCCGACGGCGAACGCACAGATCCACGGCACCGAGGTGGCGAAGCCGGACTTCAGGATGGTCATGTGCCGGTCCTGGACCAGGTAGCTGGGCACCCAGGTGATGAACGTGTACAGGATGTAGAGCAGGCAGAAGTAGCCACCGGTGATCGCCCAGATCTCGCGCTGCTTCACGATCGAACCCCAGGGCGCCCGGCCCTCCTGCAGGTACGGCTCCTGGTCGGCGACGATCAGCTCGCGCTCCTGCGCCGAGAGCCTGCGGTCCTCCAGCGGATGCCGGTACCAGGCGTACCAGATGACCGCGACCAGCAGCGACAGCACACCGGTCGCGATGAAGCAGCTGCGCCAGCCGTAGTCGGTGACCAGCCAGGCGAGGATCGGCGGCCCGACCGCGGAGCCCAGCGCCACCCCGGAGATGAACATGCTGCCGCCCATGCCGCGCTCAGAACGGGGCAGCCAGTCGGACAGTGTGCGGATCGCCGCCGGCGCGAACGGGGCCTCGCCGACCCCGAGCAGCAGGCGGGGCCCGAACAGGGTGCCGATCGAGTTCACCAGCGCCGTGAGGAAGCTGGACACCGCCCAGATCAGCAGCGCGCCTGAGTAGACGACCCGGGTGCGTACCCGGTCCACCAGCATGCCGGCCGGCAGGTTCAGCAGGGTGTAGGTCCAGGTGAAGCTGGACAGCAGCAGCCCCATCACGGCCGCGTTGGTATGGAACTCCTTGGTCAGCACGGGCGCCGCGATCGACAGGTTGACCCGGTCGACATACGCGATCGCGGTGATCACCATCACAAAGCTGGCGACGACCCACCGCCGCCGGTTCCGCAACATGGTTGCCCTCCTCGCACCTCGATGTGCCCGGTCCGTCCTTGGCCTTACGACTTGCTCGGTGGCCCAGTGGAGCCGGCCAGCACCAGCTCCGGCTTGATCAGCTCCGGCGGGCTCGGGGCGGCGCCGGGCGGGTCGTCCAACCGGCCGAGCAGCAGCCGGGCGGCGCGTTGGGCCAGCTCCGGGTACGGCACGGCGACGGTGGTGAGCGGCGGGTCGCTGAGCGCGAACCAGCTGGGGTCGCCGTACACCACCAGCGACAGGTCGTCGGGCAGCCGCCGCCCGCTGGCCCGGACCGCCCGCGCCGCCCCGATGGACAGCGCACCCCCGCCGACCAGCAGCGCAGTGGGCGGCTCTGGCCGGTTCAGCAGCTCGAGCGCGCCGCGCTGGCCGTTGTCCTGGGTGGGCTCGATCAGGCAGCGGGGCAGCTCGTCGGGGTCCAGCCCCGCCAGCCGCGCGCCCCGCTGCACCCCGCGCAGCCGGGTCGCCCCGTTCGACAGCGCCACCGGCGTGCCGAGGTACCCGATCCGGCGGTGCCCGAGGGCGGCCAGGTGCAGCACGGACTCCGCGATGGCCTGCTCGTCGTCGGTGAACACCCCGGGCGCCGCGATGCCGCAGGCCCGGTGCAGCTCCACCACCGGCACGCCGCTCAGCAGCCGCTTTGTCTCGTCCAACACACCCGTGCTCGGCGAGATCACCAACCCGGCCACCCGACTCGCCAGCAGCTCGCGCAGCTGGCGCAGCTCGCGCTCCGGGTCGTTCTCGGTGATGGTGAGGATCATCTGGGTGCCGTCGGGCGCGTCCTCCGAGAACAGCCGCGCGCACTCCGCCGCGACCGCCGAGTAGGCAGGCGTGTCCACGTACGGGATGACGAAGGCGACAAAGGCGCGGCTGGTGTTGGCGGAGAGGGCCCTGGCCAGGCGGTTCGCCACGTAACCCCGGGCCTGGGCGTGTTCGCGGACCCGTTCGGCCAGGTCGGGGCGGACCAGCGCGCTGCCGTTCAACGCCCGCGACACCGTGGCCGTGGAGATGCCGAGCTCGCG
>DATAYB010000784.1:0-8468 GCA_036272795.1 Pseudonocardia sp. | reverse complement strand
CCCCCCCCCCCCCCCCACGACCTAGGGAACCGTTCCACAGTTCACATCCCCTGCCCCTGCGCGGCGCTGTTGGGATTGTGCGCCCAGATCCGGCGCCGGAACTCCCACCGCGCACGCCGCATACATGGAGATGCGCGCCGGCGCCGAGCCGTAGTTGGTCCAATCCAGGAACCACCGGCTCCCGTAGCCGTGCGACGAGGAGACGGCCACCTCGTCGGACGTGTCGAGTGAGTAGCCGCCGCCGAGCGCGACCGTCTCTCCCGGGCACGCGACGTCGTCCTCGGGTTCGGCGTCGACGTCCTGGTTCAGTTTCGACGCCCGCTGGTACTGGGTGAGGCCGTTGATGCAGTCGGCTGTCGAGATTCGGCAGGCATTTCGGAGCCGGTGTGCTGGCGGTACCGGTGGCCCCAGGCTTCCAGGCGGTCGGCGATGTCCCGAAGGCTCTCGCCGAGCTCGGTGACCGAGTACTCGACCTTGGGCGGTACCTCCGCGTAGACGGTGCGACGCAGCAGGCCGTCGGCCTCCAGCTCGCGCAGCTGCCTCGTCAGCATCCTGGGCGTGACCCCGGGCATCGCGCGGTGCAGCTCGCCGAACCGCTGCGTGCCGGTGAGCAGGTGCCGCAGGATGACCAGCTTCCACTTGCCGCCGAGCACCGCCATCGCGACCTCGACGGTGCATTCCTCGGCCACGCCGTCGACCCTTGGCTGCATCCCCATACCTCCGAACTGGACGCTATACAAAGTGATAGTACGACACAAAAATGACCGTACTTGGCATGTGTATAGCGCTGACGCAGACTTCGGGCATGACATCGCCGGAGCGCATCACCCACGACCCCGACTGGTACGAGCCCTACCGCATCTCGCTCGCGGTGCGCGCCAACGGGTTGATCTTCGTGTCGGGTCAGGCGGGCATCGACGAGTCGGGCGAGACGGTGCCAGGCGGCTTCGAGGCGCAGGCCCGGCAGGTGTTCACCAACCTGGCGACGGTCCTCGGCGAGGCCGGCGCGACCCTGGCCGACGTCGCCAAGGTGACGATCATGGTGACCGACATGAGCCACCTCGACATGATCATCAAGCTGCGCGGTGAGTACTTCACGGAGCCGTACCCGGCGGACACGCTGCTGCAGGTCGCCGGCCTGGCCCGGCCCGACTGGGTCATCGAGATCGACGCGGTCGCGGTGGCCCGGGCCGGCTGACGCACAGAACCGGCAGAGCCCAGCTCACGGGGTCTGGTCAGCGGGGGTCGGGGCGAGGGCGGCGAGCAGGCGGTCGAGGAACTCGGGCTGGCCCTTGGACAGCTTGCGGCGGGCGGTCTCGGTGTCGAACCAGGCGACGCGGTCGAGCTCGGGGAAGGTGCGCATCCGGCCGGAGCGGGGTGGCCACTCGAGCTCGAAGGTATTGCTGTGCGCCCGCGACTCGTCGAAGTCCGCGCGCACGGCGTAGACGGTGAGCCGCTTGCCGCTGGGCAGGCGGACGTCGCCGAGCGCCCACTCCGGGCCGGCCGGCAGCGGTGCACCCAGCTCCTCGGCGAACTCGCGGGCGGCGGCTGCCCTCGGGTCCTCGTCGGGCCCGTACTCGCCCTTCGGGATCGACCATGCCCCTTCGTCGCGCTTGGCGAAGAACGGCCCGCCCGGGTGACCGAGCAGGACCTCGAGCTCGCCGGTCGCCCCGGTACGGAACAGCAGCGCCCCGGCGCTCCACTTCACGGCCATCCCGGCAGCCTAATCCGGCGGCCCCGGCGCCCCGGCCAGCCGAGCCTCGGCTCGCTCCCGGCTCACCCGTCGGGGCCGGTCAGGCCCGCGGCTCTGGCCCTGATCGGGCTCGCCGCGCCGGCTCAGCGGTCGGGGCCGATCAGGGGGAGGACCGAGGCGGCCATCCGCAGCGAGCCGACGCCGGTGGGGTGGAACGGGTCCGGGTCGGTCAGGCCCTGCAGGTCGGGGCCGAGGCCGTCGGTGGAGCGGTCGCACAGGGTGGTCAGCACGGGGTCGGCGACCGCGAAGCCGTACTTGTGCGCGCCGTCGGACAGGATCGTGTTGAGCTGGTCGTTGCGGCGGTTGAGCAGCTCGATCTTGGCGGGGTCGAGGCCGACGGCGGCCGGCGGGCCCTTGGTGTCCGGGCACCGGGCGTCCGGCTGCAGCACCCGGTAGGACGTCACGATGACGACCGTGGGGCGGGCGGGCAGCGCGGCGAGGTCCTGCAGCAGGTCGCCGTAGTCGCGGTCGAACGCGGCGAGGCGGTAGTCGAACTCGCCCTGCGTCAGGTTGTCCGAGCAGTTGGCGGCGCCGTAGCAGTAGCGCAGGAAGTCGCTCCAGCCGATGTCGTTCGGGCCGACCACCACGGCGACAAAACGCAGGCCCTGCACCTGTTTGAGCAGCCCGAGCTGGGGAGGCACCAGTTGGGGGCCGCGCTGCTGCGGGCCACGCAGGCCGGCCGCGATGGTCGCGCTGGGGCAGGCCAGGTTGAGCACCGGCTCACCGCTGAGCTGGCTCAGCTCGGCGGCGAGGGAGTCGGAGCTGCGCCCGCAGGACTGGTCGTCGGGGCTGCCGCCGGCCACCGGTGGGCCCCCGAGCCGGGTCGCCCGCGAGTCGCCGATCACCGCGCCCGCGAACCCGTAGCGCGGCGGCCCGACCGGCGCCGGTGAGACGTGGTAGGTCCCGACCAGTTCCGTCAGCGACGTCACCGACCGGAGCCCGTGCATCGCGCCCGCGTAGGCCAGCCCACCGCAGCCGGCCCAGGCCACCGCTACGACGGCCACCGCGAGCGCCGCCAGCCGGGCCAGCGAGCCGACGCTGCGCTGCCAGATCTCGGTGCTGGACGCGGGCGCCGAGCCGCTCCGGGTCTGCCGGCGCAGCAACAGCAGCGTCTGTCCGTAGCCGGACACCGAGCAGATCGCCAGCGTCAACGCCAGCAGCAGCACACTAGCGAGGGCGTACCAGCGCAGGAAGCCGTGCAGCAGCGCGCTCGCCGCGTCCGTGCCCGCCCGGTGCACGGTGTCGGGGCGCAGCGCCTGCGCGGCCTCGGCATTGCGCTGCACGGGGCCCATCACGAGCTTCGGCCGCAGCGGGCCGTAGACCCGCAGCCCGGGGATGTCCAGCTCCGTGTTGCCGATCTGCACGAGCTGCGCGGGGCCGGACAGGCTGAGCCCCGGCGTCCGCGCCCCGACCGATACCGGCTGGCCGAGGCTGACCAGGTCCTGCGCCGGCGTCAGCGCGATCGCCCCCGGCATGCCGAGGCACAGGCATACGGCGAGCGTCAGCAGGGTCGCGCCCCGGCGGGCCTCCCTGCCGAGTGCGCGCAGCTCGCGCAGCAGGCGGCGGCCGGCCCGCCGCTGCCCCGGCCCCGTCGGGCCCTCGGCTGTGTCGGAGGTGGGTTCAGCGTCTGAGGCAGCGGACGAGGTGGCCTCGGGGGCGGGGTCAGAAGCGAGGTCAGAGGCTCGGATCGGTGAACTCCCCCCACGAGCGAACACGCACGACCGTGACCTACTGCATACACGGCGTCACGACGTGATCGCCACGAATGGGTGACATCGGACACCGTTCGGCGGCAGGTCTGACGGGTTGAACGGCGGTCTCGAAATCCAAAATGCTTTCGTTGAGCGCCAGGGCGAGTGACCCGGCCGTCAGCTGGGAGCCGGCGCCCTGAGGTGGGCCTGGATGCTGCCCAGCAGGTCGGCGAGCCCGGTGCGGAAGGCCGACTCGGTGGCGGTGCCGTCGGCGCCGACCGCGCCCGGGGCGAGCGTGAGCCGGACGCAGGCGGGCTCGATGACGTCGGTGCCGAGGTAACCGAGGACGACGGCGAGCTCGGCCGAGGCGCCGCCGCCCCGGCCCTCGGGCGCGACGGTGAGCCAGGCGACGGGTTTGTGGTACATCTCGCCGCCGCCGACCGTCCAGTCGAGCAGGTTCTTGAAGCTCCCGGGTAGGGCGCCCGCGTACTCGGGCGCGCAGAACAGCACGGCGTCGGCGGCCGCGATCCGGGCCCGCAGCTCGGCGACCGGCGGCGGCAGCGGCTCGACGTCCAGGTCGGGGTTGAACGCCGGCAGCTCGGCGAGGCCCAGGTGCAGGTCGGTGCGCACGCCGGCCGGGGCGACCGAGGCGGCGGTGCGCAGCGCGGCGGTGTTGCTCGACGCGGCGCGGGTGCTGCCGGTGACGAGCAGCACAGTCACCGGTTCATCCATCGCTCGCCGCCGCTCCCGTCCGCCGCTGCACTCCCGCCGTGACGGTAGCCGCTGCGCCCGACAGTTCGTCAGGACGACTAGCGCTCAGCGCAGCGCGCCTCAGCGCAGCGCGCGGAAGTTGCGTTCCAGCAGGCCGGCCACGGCGTCGGTCACGTTGCTGACCCCGGCGCGGCGCTCGTGGCCGAGCCAGTCGCAGGCGGTGTCGACCTCGAGGAAGACCGGCCCCTCCGAGGTCTCGAGCAGGTCGAACGCGGCCACGTCCAGCTGCCAGCGGCGGACCAGCGACTCGAGCGGCCGGCGCAGCCCGGCGGGTACCGGCACCGGTACGACGTGGCGGTCGTCGCCGTCCCCGAACTGGGCGTCCGGCCGGGGCGCGCTCCTGGCGAAGGCGATCAGCTCGTCGCCCACCGCGTACACCCGCAGCTGGCGGGCGCACGGCACGTACTCCTGCACCATCACCGGTGCCGGCTCGGCGACCCGCGCGGCGCGGACGTGCGCGCGGCTCATCCGGCGCGGGGACAGGGTGCGCAGCTGGCCGGGCACCGGTTCGACGAAGTGCAGGCCGAGGCTCTTGACGACGAGGTCGCCGTCGCCGGGGATGCGGTCGGCGGCGGTGCTGGGGCGGCTGGTCACCACGGTGGCGGGTACCCGGATGCCGGCGCGGCGGGCCCCGGCGAGCTGCGCCACCCGGTCCGGCCTGGCGTGCGTGGCGGCGCTGTTGATCACCTGGCAGCGCTCCACGGCCAGCAGCATCCGCGACCAGGCGACCCACTGCTGCCGCACGTAGTCGTCCAACCCCCCGGAGCCGTGCGAGGGCACCGAGGCGCCGGAGAAGTAGCGCAGCCAGACCGCCCGAGGCTCGAACCGGCCCTCGGCGGTCTCGACGACGCCGTCCAGCACGTCCCAGGTCAGGTCCAGCCCGGCCGCCCGGTCGCTGTCCAGCCGCAGCATCGGTACCCCGCGCACGGCCAGCCGCAGCGACAGCTCGTCGACCTCCCGGTCCGCGGCCCTGGTCAGCACCACGACCCCGGGCACCGGGCCGTGCGGGTCACCGGCCGGCGGGCGTCCCAGCCGCACCTGGAAGTCCAGCGACTGGGTGGACGCGCGCCTGGCCCGGCCCGGTGCACCGAACAGGAGTGGCTGTGCCGCCATTGCCGGTCCTTCCCTGGCCGGTGGGCCCGCCGGAATGCGGGCCCAGTTCCGATCAGGCGGCGTGCGGCGCCGAGATCCGGCGGCCACCGCCCTGTCCGGAACGGTGCCGCGGCGGCCTGCCACGATCGAGGGGGCTCACCCCCGACACAGTGGGGAGGCGCCCTACGGTTGTGGGGGGCCAGCCCTCCGGTGCAGGTCAGGGCGTTTTCGGCAGCGGCGCCCCGGTCAGGTCAGGGCCTCCGCCGGTGCCGGGTCCGGGCGGTGCTGGGTCGGGGCGGTGCTGGGTCCCGGCGCCCGGTCAGTTGTCGCCGTCGCGCAGCGGGATGGTCACCGAGGAGGCCGCCGGCCCGCCGCGCCGTACCTGGTACACGCCGCCGACCAGGTTGGCCAGCGCGGGCGCGGTGGGCAACAGGTGTGGCAGGTCGGTCGTCGCGAGGGTCAGCCGGATGCGGTGGCCGGGGGCGATCGTGGCGAAGGTGGGGAAGACCTCGATGTCGTAGCGGGTCAGCTGGCCGGGCACCACGGGCTCGGCGGACTGCTTCGTGTAGTCGTGGTACGGCATGACCGTCTTGTCGTCGATGGTCCACGACCGGTCGTGGTTCACCGCCCGGAACGAGCCGAGCAGCGCGCCCTGCGTGATCGGCCGGGACACGCCGTCCGGCGCGACGTCGGCGATGTTGACCACCCACTCGGTCTCGCGGGTGTTCGCCGTCGCGTACACGGTGGCGCTGATCGGGCCGGCGATCGTGCGCGCCTCGTCCAGCGCGCCGGTGGTGTAGGTGAGCGAGGTCGGGCCGAGCTGCGCGAGCCGGTCGTCGTCGATGCAGGGCACGTTGACCGGGATCTGGTTCGTGAGCAGCGACGGGATGCCGGCCGCCCACTGGTCCTGCGAGCGCCCGCAGAGCGTGCCGGCCACCGGCGACCACAGCACGGTGTCCGAGCCCGCGCCCGGCTTCGCGGTGCTCAGCGCGCCGTCGTTGACCGAGGTACCGGTGCCGGAGCGGCCGCCGCCGAAGTAGTACGTGGTCGGCGTGGCGCCGGGCAGCGGGTAGCTGGTGGTCTCGGTGTAGTGGCTGGTACCGAGGTCGTAGACGTGCAGCGGCGTGTCGGTGCGGTCCATCCCGCTGTCCTCGCCCTTGAGCCACTGGTCGAACCAGCGCAGCTGCAGCGCGTTCAGCTCGGGGTTGGCCGCGCCGCCGACGTGGGTGTACGGGCCCTGCAGCAGCTGGTAGCGGCCGGTGACGTCCTGGTCGGGGTTCATCGGGGCGGTGGTCGGGCGGCCGGCGAAGGCGTTCTGCAGCCCGGCGTAGTTCATCGGCGCGCCGCGCTGGAACAGGTCGTACTCGCCGCCGACGAGATAGGCCGGGATGTTGTTGTCCACGATCCGGCGCAGCACCGAGGCGGGCCGCCGGTCCGCCCAGTAGGGGTTGTCGTAGGCGTTCGGCCCGCCGAGGTACGCCTTGGCCAGGAACTGCACGTTGTACTGGGGTATCTGCGCCGCGTGGTTCAGCGTGCCGGTGACACCCTCGACCAGGTGCGAGGGACTCTTCATAGCGCTCAGCAGAGGGTTGACCAGGTTCGTGACCGGCAGCACGCCGAGGAAGTAGGCGGAGTCGAACTCGAGGTCCGGGATGCCGCCCATGAACGCGGCGTCCCGGTAGATGTCGTTCGCCGCGACGATCGGGAAGATCGCCTTGAGCGGGGAGTCCTTGCCGACCGCGCTGGCCGCGAACAGCTGGTTGATGCCCAGGTAGGAGGCGCCGTGCATGCCGACCTTGCCGTCCGAGCGCGGCAGCTCGGCGGCCCAGTGCACCAGCTCGACGCTGTCCTGGGTCTGCTTCGGCCCGAACAGGTCGAAGGTGCCGCCGGAGGCGCCGGAACCGCGCGCGTCCACCGAGATGTCCAGGTAGCCGCGCTTGACCAGGTACTGGTTGATCCCGGTCGCGCCGCCCACCGCGAGGGCGTCGCCGTACGGCGTGATGGTCAGCAGTGTCGGGAACCGGCCGTCGGCGATCTCGCCGGTCCGCCGGTCGGCCGGGTAGGCGACGGTCGCCCGCAGCACCGTGCCGTCGGACATCCGGATGCCGACGCCGTTGACCTCCTTGACGCCGTAGTGCTCCGGCTCCGGGGTCCAGTCGTGATCGGTGCCGGACGCCGCGATCGCCTCGTGGATCGGGTCGGACACTGTCGCCGCCCCCGCCTTGTCGGACCCGGTGGCCACCTGCACGCCGGCCAGGCCGCACACGGTGAGTGCGACTGCGAGCACGGACAGTGACCGGCGGGATGCAGACAGCCTCAACGTAACTCCTCGGGGTTTGACAAGGAGAACGATCAGCCGCCCCGAAGGTCACCGCACTCCGTAACGACGCGCGCACACCCCGTGTCCGTGCCGTAGCCGCCGTGGTGCCGCCGCAGTGCCGCCCCAGTGCCGGCGCAGTGCCGGCGTGGTGCCGGCGTGGTGCCGGCGTGGTGCCGGCGCAGTGCCGGCGCAGTGCCGGCGTGGTGCCGGCGTGGTGTTACCGAGCTGCACAGGAGGCAGCTTTTCGGCGGGAAATTCCTGCCTGGTGTGGAGTTGGGTAACGACAGGCAGTGCTGGCGGTGCGAGCCGCGTGCAGCGCTGCCTCCTGTGGAGTTGGGTAACGAGAGGCAGCGCTGCGCCGCGGAAAACCTGCCTCCTGTGCAGTTTGGTAACCGCAGGCTGGTTGCGGGCCGCGAAAACCTGCCTCCTGTGCAGTTCGGTAACCACAGGCACGTCGGCCACCACAGGCACGTCGGCCAGCCCGGCACGTCGGCCCGGCGCCGGCCCGCTGGTCCCGCGCCCGGCCCGGCAGTCCCGCGCCCGGCCCGGAGTCCGGCCCGGCCCCGTGCGGCCCGGCCCCGTGCGCTCCGACCCGCAGCGCTAGGACCCGCCGCGCTCCCGGGCGGCCGAGTACAGGTGGCTGTCCACGCCCGACCGTCCGAGTACCTGGCCGACGATGATCACTGCGGTTCGCCGGACGTCCGCCGCGTGCACCTGCGAAGCGATGTCGGCGAGCGTGCCGCGCAGCACGAGCTCGTCGTCCCGGCTGGCGCGCGCGACGACGGCGACCGGGCAGTCCGCGCCGTAGTTAGGCACCAGCTCGCCGACCAGCTCACCGATC
>DATAYB010000783.1:0-1943 GCA_036272795.1 Pseudonocardia sp. | reverse complement strand
CGGGGCGTCGGGCGCTGTGTCGTCGGGCGCTGTGTCGTCGGGCGGGGCGTGCCTGCGCCGGTTGTCCGCCGCGTCAACGCCTGCCAGCGCGCTGCTGCACCGCCGGGACCTGTCGTCGAACGGCAGGCCCGCCGGCATCGTGCATCTGGGGCTCGGCAACTTCCACCGGGCGCACCAGGCCGTGCACACTGCCGCCGCGCTGGCCGCCGAGGACGGGCCGTGGGGGATCCTCGGCGTGGCCAGCCACTCGGCCACCGTCGCCGACGCGCTGCGCGAGCAGGAGCTGCGCTACGCGGTCGTCGAGCTGTCCCCGTCGGCGTCCAGGATCGTGGTGCCGGCCGTGCACACGGATGCACTGGTCGCCGGCCGCGAGCCCGAGGCGGTACTCACCGCATTGGCCGCCCCCGGCACGCGGATCGTCACCCTCACGGTGACCGAGCACGGCTACACGTTCTCGCCCCGCACCGGCAGCCTCGACGTTGACCACCCGGACGTCCGCGCCGACCTGCGTGGCGACTCCCCGCCGCGCACCACCGTCGGCCTGATCGTGCGGGGTCTGCAGCGCCGCGCTCGTGCCGGAGCCGCTCCCATCACCGTCCTGAGCTGCGACAACCTCGTCTCCAACGGCGCCACGACGGCCCGTATGGTCAACGAGTTCGCCGCCGCCCTGCCTGCTCACGAGTACGCCGAGCTTGCCCCCTACCTCACCACCGTGACATTCCCGAACTCCATGGTCGACCGCATCGTGCCAGCCACCACCGACACTTACCGGGACGCCGTCGCCGCCCAGCTCGGCGTGCGCGACGCCATCCCGGTGCCCGCGGAACCGTTCAGCATGTGGGTCATCGAGGACACGTTCGCCGCCGGGCGGCCGGCGTGGGAGCGGGGCGGTGCCCGGTTCGCCGCCGACGTCGGCCCGTACGAGCTGCTCAAGCTGCGGCTGCTCAACGGCACCCACTCGATGATTGCCTACCTCGGCGCGCTGGACGGCGCGGCGACCATTCCCGAGGCGATCGCCCGGCCGGCGGTCCGCGGGGCGGCGGAGCGGGTGCTGCGCGCCGAGTTCCTGCCCACTGTGCCGGTTCCGGCGGACATCGACGTCGATGAGTACATCCGGCAGCTGTTCGAGCGATGGGCCAACTCGGCGCTCGGCCACCGCACCACGCAGGTCGGCTCGGACGGTTCGGTCAAGCTCGCCCAGCGCGTACCCGAACCGGCGCTGGCGCGCCTGGCCGCCGGCCGGATGCCGCACCACCTGGCGCTCACCGTCGCCGGTTACCTGTGTTGCGTCGCCCCACCGGACGGGTTCGACCCCGGCCCGCACGCCGCCGCGATGACCGACCCGGCCCGGCGACATCTCGTGCCGTTGAGCTCGTCCGGGGCCGGCCGTGCGGGGTCGGGTGCGGGGTCGCCGGCGGGTTCGGGTGTGGGTTCGGGTTCGGGGTCGGGCAGTCGCGGGTTCGTCCGGGCGGCGCTGGGCACCGGCCTGCTGGGCGCCGAGCTCGCCGTGCACGAGGGGTTCACCGCGAGGGTCGCGGAGTTCGTCGACGTGCTGATCCGGCACGGTGTCGGCGCCGCTGCCCGAGAAGCCGCCTCGGCCACCGAGCTCGCCGTCGCCAGGTCGCCCGTCCGGGACGCTCCAGCCGCCCGACCCGACCAGACCCGCTGAGAGGAGCCCCGCCCGGCACGACCCGCCCGCCCCTGAGGCCCGATCCATTCGAGGACGCATGGACAGCAACGCCCGACCCGACCCGACCACTCTCGACAACCGAGGCGACCACAAGGGCCTCGTCACCGACCCCCGAGCCGTGCGCCGCGCCGCCTGGGCCGGCCTGATCGGCACCGCGCTCGAGCAGTACGACTTCGTCATCTATGGGACGGCGTCCGCGCTGATCTTCTCCAAGCTGTTCTTCCCGAACATCTCGCCGGCGGCCGGCACCCTG
>DATAYB010000782.1:0-2120 GCA_036272795.1 Pseudonocardia sp. | reverse complement strand
GAGCCGAGGCCTCCGCGTCGCGGTGCTGACGGAGGCCGCGGTCCTGCACCTCTACGAGGTCCGTGAACCGTTGGAGTCCGCCGCCGCCCGGCTGTTCGTGATCCACGCGACCGAGGACGAGGTCGAAGCGCTCGCCCGGGTGGGCAAGAAACTCTTCGAGACCTCGACCGAGCAGGCGCGCCTCGCTGAGCGGATGGCCGCCGTGCTCGAGTTCGATCGGCTGCTGCTCGCGGGGGCACGCAACCCGCTGCTGAGCGAGATGCTCGGTTCGATCACGGCCCGGATCCACGTGCTCAGGCGCCTTTCCATGAGCGCTCCGGAGCGAGCCGTCGCGTCCGCCGCCGAGTACGAGACGCTCGTCGACGCGATCAGGCGGCGCTCCAAGCGCTCGGCGGCGGCAGCGGCGGCGGCCCACGTCTCGGCCGCCCGCGTCGCCGCCCTCAAGGCCTTGCGGGCGCGTTCGAGCGAGACCTGACCCCGTCGGCGCCGACATACCTATTCCCGCCGGTCAGTGACGCTGGGCCGAGGCGAGTTTCAGCGACCTCACGATGACCCCGTTGTCCCCGCCGAGCTCAGGGGCGGGGGCCGGCGTCGGCGGCTCGTACCGGGACAGGACGAACGGGAACCCCTTGATCCGGCGTCGGCCGTCGGTCACGAAGACCCGTCGCCGGACGAAGTGCGGGTCACTCGCGCGGTCCGCGGACGTCGCGACCGGCGCACACGGCACACCGGACTCGCGCAGGGCGCGCACCGCGTCGCGCGCGCTCCGCCGCCGCACCCAGCGCGCGACATCGTCGGCGAGCCGCACGTCGTCCTCGGCCCCGATAGCCAGCTCTGGCTCGCCGAGCCCCGGCACGCCCACCTCCTCGGTGAGCCGACGGCGCTGGTCCGGCGTCTGACAGCTGACCGCGATCCACCGACCGTCCCGCGTAGCGAAGGTGTCGTGCGGGCAGCGCCCAGGTCGGCGGTTTCTGTCCGGCCGAGCGACGTCCCCGCTGCTCCAGAACGCGGCGATGCGGTCGGCGAGTGTCCAGGCGACGACCTCGCGTTGGGACACGTCGAGGTGCACCCCTCGGATGTCCCGCGCCAGGGCGTACACCCCGAGGGCGGCGCCGAGCATCGCCGCGATCTGATCGGGATAGTTGACCTCGGCGGACGACCAGACCGGTCTTTCCTCGTCGTAACCGGTCACCGAAGCCAGCCCGGACAGCAGGTCGAGGGTCGAGCCGTAGGACCGGAAACGTGACTCCGGGCCCCGCTGTCCCTGGCTGGAGAGCGACACGTACACCAGGTCCGCGTTGATCTCGGTCAGCTCGGCGTGGCCGACGCCCAGCTTCTCGGGCACGCCCACCCGGAAGTTCTCGACGACCACGTCCGCGTGCCGGGCGAGCTCGTGGACCAGGGCACGTCCCGACGGGCTCGTCAGGTCCACGGACAGGCTCAGCTTGCCCGCGTTGTTGGAGTCGAACAGCGGTGACGCGTCCGTTCCCTCACCCGCGACCGACACGGCGCTGCCCGGTGGGGTCCAGCGTCGGAACGGGTCCGGCCGGGTCGGTGACTCGATCTTGATGACGGTGGCGCCGTAGTCGGCGAGCAGCCGGGATGCCGCGGCTCCGGCGGTGATGGTCCCGAAGTCGAGCACGACCACCCCGGCCAACGGGGGCAGTCGACCGTTTCCCAGATCGGTCGGCGGGTCCAAGGGGAGGTGTCGGGTTGCCGACGGTGCGCCGTCGGCGCGCCCCCCGCCGACCGGCGCGCTCCGCAGCGCGCCGGTCACCGGAGGGAGAACGTCCCCGGCGGAGGTCGCGTCCGGCCGGAGGAATCCCCGTCCCCGCAGCTGCGCCGACCGGGCCAGGTCCGCCACGTCGGCACAGAACCCGAACGGCAGCCCGAGCGCCTGCGCCTGGCGGTAGATCTCCTTCTTGGGCCGGCCCCGTGCCCAACGCTCGATCACCGGCCACCACTCGTGCTCATGCCGCGCGCGGAAGCTCTCGTCTCTCAGGCACGGGTCGCGCAGGTCGGAGTCGCCGACGAGATCGACCACCGCGTCCCACTGCTCCGGCTGGTAGATCACCCCGATCCACCCGTCCACCGCCCGCACCATGCGCCAGCGGCCACCA
>DATAYB010000781.1:0-4576 GCA_036272795.1 Pseudonocardia sp. | reverse complement strand
CTGAGCTCCGCACCCCGCCGTTACCAGCGGCGCACGTCAGGCTGGGAACAGGCCACGAGCACAGGCCTGGAGCTACACATTCGGCATCGCCGAACCTCCCAACTGCATGCTCACTCCTCTCGCGCGACCTCGTGTCGCACCGTTCGTCCTCGCTGCGCTGCGGGCGCTGCATGTTGACACCTCCCACGCGCCGAGAAGTGATCGCCGAGACGGAGCCAGCAGGGGACAACAACGTCCGGACACGCACAGGTGGTGACGGCAGCGCCCGCGAGCGACCCGCGAACGCCCTATGAGCAACCCCCCACCAGAGGGAGCACGCTCGATATCTAGACAGCGGACCCGCTCACCAGCCGAACAGTTCGTCCTGCGGTAGCCAACCCGCGAATGTCAGACTGACGACGCGTCGATACCCGACACGCTCGCCACCACCTGCGCAATCCGGCCACCGAAGCGGTGTCCACGGCGACGGCCGTGGACACCGCTTCACCACGCGCCCTTGACAGGCCGACCTCCATATCAGGGCGGTAGCCACTCAACGAGCGCGGCCCGGGGTGAGTGCGACCTCGAGCAGGCGGCCGCGGTTGCACAGCTTGATCCGTGGGCGCCCGGCAGGCTCTCCGGCGGCCCGCTCCGCCGCGTCGATCAGCCGCCAGCCCTCCTCGGTGACCAACTCGGGCTGCCGCTCGACCAGCCAGTCCTCGATCCCGCTCGAGCCGTCTTCCTCGTGCGGGCGCAGCGTGCGGCTCTCGACGTCGGCGAGCAGCCTGGCGACCGTCTCCATGGCGTCCTTCTTGTTGGTGCCGATGATCCCGGTGGGGCCGCGCTTGATCCAGCCGACCACGTACTCCCGCTCGGCACCGACGATCTTGCCCAGCTCGTGGGGGATGACCCCGCGCCGGTCGTCGAACGGCAGCCCGGTGATCGGCAGCCCCCGGTAGCCGACCGCGCGCAGCACCAGGCCGGTGTCCACGACCTCGCGCTGCCCGGTGTCGTGGGCGCTCACCGAGCCGTCCGCACCGACCCTCAGCTCGTTGCGGCCGAGCACCAGCTGCTCCACACGGCCCTCGCCGCGCAGCTCCACCGGCGAGCGGCGGAAGCGCACCGAGATGTGTCGCTTGCCCAGCGCGGTGTCGCCGGTCGCGTACTCACGGAGAATGGCGAGGTTGCGCATGGCCACCTTGGACAGCGTCTCCTCGCCGGCCGGCTCGACGAGGTCGGCGGGGTCCACGTCCACGCCCGACTCGGTGAGCTCCGGCAGCTCCTTGAGCTCGGCCGTGGTGAAGGCGGCCTGCCCGGGGCCGCGCCGCCCGATGACCAGCACCTGCGCGATCTTGCTGTGCCGCAGCGCGTCCAGGGCGTGGTCGGCGATGTCGGTCCTGGCCAGCCGCTCGACCGGTGAGCAGAGGATCCGCGCGACGTCCAGGGCCACGTTGCCGTTGCCGATCACCACGGCGCGCCGCGAGCTCAGCTCGAAGGGCAGATCGGCGCAGTCGGGGTGGCCGTTGTACCAGCCCACGAACTGCCCGGCGCCGACGCTGCCAGGCAGGTCCTCACCCGGTACACCGAGCTCGCGGTCGACCTGGGCGCCGATCGCATAGATCACCGCGTCGTACCGGGCGGCCAGCTCGCCGCGCGTGACGTCCCTGCCGACCTCGACGTTGCCGAAGAACCGGAACCGCTCCCGCGCGGCGACCTTCGCGTAGACCGAGGACACCGACTTGATCTTCGGGTGGTCGGGGGCGACACCGAACCGCACCAGGCCCCACGGGGTGGCCAGCCGCTCGAACATGTCGATCCGGACGTTCAGGTCCGGGCGCTCGAGCAGGGCGCCGGCGGCAAAGAAGCCCGCTGGACCGGACCCCACGACGGCAATGGCGAGGCCGTCCCGAACCGGGGTGACACGCTCGGTGACGCGAGGTTGAGCCATCGATCCCTCCCTGGTACTCGGCACGCCGATGCGCATCCCGAGGGCGAGACCATTACAAGCGGGTGCTCTGACCAGGTCAGGAGTACTCGGTACTCCCGCCACCCGCGCAGCGGCCGCCCTCACCCGGCGCGCCGGCGGGAGGCGAGCGACGCCAGCCGGTCCAGGTCGGCCAGCACCGCCGAGGGAGACCCTGGTGCGACGTTGAACGCCACCTCCGTCGCCCCGGCCCGCTCGAGCACGTCGAGCTTGGCGTGGCCGGGGTCCGCCTCGGTGAACGGGATGATCTCCAGCAGCGCGGGATCCCGCCCGGCCGCCGCCACCCGTTCCCGCAGCCGGGGGATGCTGGCGTCCAGCCCGCGCACCCCCAACGGGAGCCACCCCTGCGCGTACTCGGCCACGTGGTCGAACACCAGCGCGCTCGACCGGCCGCCGAGGAACACCGGCAGGGGCCGCCGCGCCGGCTTCGGCCACGCCCACGACGCGGCGAAGCGGGCATGTGGCCCGTGGTACTCGGCGACGTCGTCCTCCCACAGCCGCCGCATCGCGAGCACGTGGTCACGGGCGCGGGCCCTGCGGGTCTTCGGGTCCACGCCGTGGTCGGCCATCTCCTCGAGGTTCCAGCCGAAGCCGACCCCGACCGCCAGGCGGCCACCGGACTGCTGGTCGAGCGTGGCCAGTGCCTTGGCGGTCGTGATGGGGTCGCGCTGGGCGACGAGCAGGACGCCGGTGCCGACGCGGATGACGCTGGTCGCGGCCGCGGCGAAGGCCAGCCCGACGAGCGGGTCGAGCAGGCGGTGATAGTGCTCGGGCAGCTCGCCGGGCAGTGGGTACGGCGAGGCACGGCGGAGCGGGATGTGCGTGTGGTCTGGCAGCCACAGGCCGTCCAGGCCCCGCTCCTCGACCCCCCGCGCGAGCTCGCCGACGCCGAGCGTCCGGTCCGTGGCGACCACTGCGACGCTGTACCGCACCGGGGCCTCAGGGCCCTGGCGAGAGCTGCGGGGACGGGACGTCGATGCGGGCGTAGCCGGCGTCCACGCACGGCACCACGCCGTACGGGGCCGAGAGCTCGACCAGCCGGGCGAGCACGGCTGCCGTGCCCGCCGCACCGGGTCTCGTGGGGAACCCGGTCGTGGCCGCGCGCGCGGTGCTCCAGGTGATCGGATAGAGGTCGAGGCGCGTCACCCGATGGCTGCGTGCGTCGACCTCGCAGACCGGGAGCACCGCGCCGGGGCGGTGCGAGACGCCCTCCGAGGGGTGCAGGACCAGCCGGTCCTCCGCCGCCGCCCAGGTGCGGTCGCGGGCCGAGTACGCGTCGAGCAGGGTCGCGTCGAACGATCGGACGCCGGCCGGGTTGCCCCACCGCTCGTAGAACTCCTGCGGCTGCACCTCCCGGCGGCCCAGCCGGAACAGCGGGCCCGGGTCATGGATGACCGGCACGCCGTCGTACACCTCCACACCGCGCAGCGGAGCGTGCGAGCCCTGCAGCAGCACCACGCTCGCGCCCGCCGCCACAGCCCGGTGGGCGAGCTCCCTGGCGAAGGCCGGGGTGCTCGACATCCGCCCGTCCGCGCCGTCCCAGGCCTGCACGTGCAGGTGGGCGATGACGAAGTCGGCGACCGACCGCGCGGAGCGCAGCGACCCGAGATAGCCCGCGAGATCGTCCGGGTCGCACGCCGTCGTGGGCACAGCCGCCGCCGGGTCGATCCGGAACCGCGTCAGCGAGTTGTGCAGCCCCGGCGGGTGCACGGCAAGCTGGTCGGCCTGGCGGAGCACCCACAGCCCGAGCGCGCCCGCGAGCGCCGCGATGCGCTCCGCCGCCGCCGGGTCCACGACGTGCACATACCGCATCGGGCTGACGCCCGGCCGCCCGCGCATGTCGGTGCGGGTGGCTCCGGCGGCGCCGAATGCGGGGAACGACGACGTCGCCGAGACCAGCGCGACCCGGGCCGGCGCGGCGTCGAGAAAGGCCGGCTCCCTCGCCTCGGCCAGGTCGCGCCCGGTTCCCGCGTGCGGCAGCCCGACCCGGTCCAGCGCGGCGATGGTGTGGCGCAGGCCGCCGTAGGAGTAGTCCAGTGCGTGGTTGGACGCGGTGGACACCAGGTCGACCCCGCACCGCACCAGCTCCTCGGCCACCTGGGACGGCCCGCGCATCCAGCTGAGCGCACCCTCGGCGGCGGGGAACACGTCGTCCGCGCCGAAGTCGTGCAGTGGGATCTCGAGGTGGGCGTGTGTGACGTCGGCGGTGCGCAGCAGCTCGAGTACCTCGACGACCTCCGGGTCACGGCAGGTCGAGACCCGGGTATTCATGATCACGTCACCGGTCAGCGCCACGGTGTAGTGGGACCCACCGGAGCCGGATCCGCTGGGCGCCGCTGTTGTCACGGGCACCTCCTTTCGCGACCGCGCGGGACGGCCGCCCGACGGCCGTCCCGCGCGTCCCGTGTCGAGGCCGGCGCTATGCCGAGACGCCGGCCCCACCCGGAGGTCAGACCGGGATCTTGTAGAGCCTCGCCGCGTTGTCCTGCATGATCTTGCGGATCACCACGGGGTCCAGGTCCTTGAGCTTCTCCTCGGACCGCTCAACCGGAGAGGGGTAGAGGCTGGTCGGGTGGGGGAAGTCGGTCTCCCAGAGGATGTTGTCGGCCCCGA
>DATAYB010000780.1:0-2469 GCA_036272795.1 Pseudonocardia sp. | reverse complement strand
TGGGAGCGGGTAGACGATGGTGCCCACGATCTGCATCCAGGGCTGCAGCAGGTAGTACGTGGCCTCGAGGGCGCCGAGCACGCTCACGTAGGGCGACGTCCACAGCTGGCGCAGGTAGACCCCGCACTGCATGGTCCCCTGCCCCCAGCGGGTCCGCTGCCGGATGAAGCGGCGCAGGTCCGGCAGGCCCTCCTGGTCCACGTACGTGTCCCGGGTGAACTCGGTGCGGTGCCCGGTGAGGGTCAGGTGCAGGCTGAGCTCGTAATCTTCGTGGTGCGCTACGGCGTGGTGCTGGTCGGCGTGCTCGTGGCGATCGTGTTCTCGTTCGTGATCCCGGGCTTCGCCACCCTGGACAACGCGGTCTCGATCCTGCAGACCCAGGCGGTGGCGGCCGTCGCGGCGCTCGGCATGACGCTCACCGCGGTGGTCGGTGACCTGGACCTGTCGGTCGGTGCGGTTGCGGGGCTGTCGGTCACGGTGGCGGCCGTGGTGATGATCAGGGAGGCGCTGACCGGGCCGAGTGCGATCGTGGCCTGCCTGCTCGCCGGCGCGCTGGTCGGCTGCGTCAACGCCGGCCTGATCGTGTGGCTCAACGTGCCGCCTCTGCTGGCCACGCTCGGCACGATGTTCACCATCCAGGGGCTCAAGCGGTTCCTGGTGGACGGCCAGACCCTGATCACCGGCATGTCGCTGCCCGACGGCACCAAGGTCAGCGGCCGGTTCACCGACGACTTCGCCGCAATCGACGGCAACGAGGTGCTCGGCATCCCGATCTCGGTGTACCTGTTCGTGGTGATCGCGGTGCTGGTCTGGCTGTTCCTGGAGCGCACGCGGTACGGGCGGGTGTTCTACGCCGTCGGTGGCAACGCCGAGGCGGCGCGGCTGGCCGGTGCGCGGGTGCGGCGGTACCAGTTCGCCGCGTACGCCATCTCGGGTGTGCTGGCCGCGGTCGCCGGCATCATCCTGGCCTCCCGGCTGCGCCAGGGCGACGTCACCGCGGGCGACTCCGCGCTGCTGGACGCGGTGGCGATGACGCTCGTCGGCTACGCGGTGCTCGGAGCCAAGAAGCCCAACGCACTGGGGACGGTCGTCGGCGCGGTCTTCCTCGGGCTGATCCTGCAGGGCCTCACGCAGCTCGGCCTGCCGTACTACACGCAGGACCTGATCAAGGGGCTCGTACTGATCTTCGCGCTGCTGATGTCGTTCTCGCTGCGCCGCTCGCGCCGGCGGCCGGGGTAACTCATGGCCGAACAAACGCGCAGCTCACAGGGTGGGGTGCTGACCGTGGAGACGGTGCCGGGGTACGTGGCGGGGCGGCCGGTGCTGCGCGGGCTGGTCGACCCGGGGACGCTGACCGCGGTCGAGGTCGGCGACGGCAACCTGAACCTGGTGTTCCGCTGTGCCGACGCGGCCGGGCGCCGCGTGGTGCTCAAGCAGGCGCTGCCCTACGTGCGGCTGGTCGGGCCGGACTGGCCGATGACCGAGCAGCGGGCCACCCGCGAGGCGAACGCCATCCGGGTGCACTCCGCCGTCTCGGGCGACGTCTGCCGGCTGATCGACTACGACGAGCCGAGGCACGTGCTCGCCCTGGAGGACCTCTCCGACCACGAGGTCTTCCGCACCCGGCTGAACGCGGGCGGCCCGCACGGGCAGGTCGCGGAGCGGCTCGCGGAGTACGTCGCCGAGGTCGCCTTCGGCACCTCGTTCCTCGGGCTCGGCGAGGAGGAGTTCCGCCGGCGCGCCGCCTCGGCGGCCAATCCCGAGCTGTGCGCGATCACCGAGGACCTCGTGCTCACCGAGCCGTTCCTGGGCGCGGAGCGCAACTCGGTGCGGCCCGCGCTGGAGCCCGTGCTCGCCTGGCTGCAGGTCGACGCCGCCTGGCTGGCCGCCGCGACGGCGATGAAGCACCGGTTCCTGACCTCGCAGGAGGCGCTGCTGCACGGCGACCTGCACACCGGCAGCGTGTTCGTCCGGGGGGAGTGCGGCGGCCGGGACGGGGCTGACGAACTCTCGGTGAAGGCGTTCGACTCGGAGTTCGCCTGCTACGGGCCCGTCGGCTTCGACCTGGGCCTGCTCTGGGCGAACATGCTTTTCGCCGGCACCCGCGCGGCGGCGCTGGGCGAGCACGACCGGGCGCGCGGCCTGTTCGGCACCGTCGAGTCCAGCTGGCGGCGGTTCGTGGCGCGCATGTGGCGGCGCTGGCCGGACCGGTGCTCGCCGGCCAAGTACCCGGAGTCCTACCTCACGGGCTGGCTGCCGGACATCCTGCGGGACGCGTTCGGGTTCGCCGGCTGCGAGGCCGCCCGGCGCACCATCGGACTCGCCAAGGTCAGCGACCTGGAGACCCTCGAGGACGATGCGTACCTGGTCGCCGCCACCGCGATGCTGCGGCTGAGCCGGCTGTTGCTCGTCGAGCGGCACACCCTCGCCTTCGACAGCCTCGTGCGCACCTGCCTCAGCGTCTCCCGC
>DATAYB010000779.1:0-5656 GCA_036272795.1 Pseudonocardia sp. | reverse complement strand
TCGGTCGTGTCGGGTGGTCGTTTGAGTGGTCCCGCTAGGCGGGGGTGGGCGGGGTGGGGACCCGGACGCTGCTCTCGACCACGTCGAGGACCGCGCGCAGGTCGTCGGCGGGCAGGCCCATGGCGAGGTGGGAGACCAGGCCCTCGAAGGCGAGCTCCAGGTAGCGGGTGAGCACCGGAATGGGCACGTCAGGGCGGACCACGCCGGCCTCGCGCTGGCGGGCCAGCCGCCCCTCGATCGCCTTGGTCAGCTCGTGTGAGTGCTGCTCCCAGTCGGCGCGGAACAGCGGGTCGGTGCGCAGCCGCCGCGACACCTCCAGCCGGGTGCCGAGCCAGCTGATCCCGGTTCCGCCGGTCGCCGAGTCGGCAAGTATGTCGCGCATCACCTGCACGAGACCCTGCTCGGCGACCACCTGGGCCATCCTTCTCGCGTCCTGATGGGCGAGTTCTAAGAACAGCGAGTCCTTGTCCCGGAAGTGGTGGAAGATCGCCCCCCGGGACAGCCCGGTGGCCTCCTCCAGCCGCCGCACGGTGGCGCCCTCGTACCCGTACCTGCTGAAACACGCCCTGGCGCCGTCCAGGATCTGCTCGCGGCGAGCGGCCAAGTGGCCAGCGCTAACGCGAGGCATGTACCCAGCGTAGCCGTTAGCAGGCCGCGTGTACGGATTACCGGCCGCTTACACGCCCTGCTTTTGTCAGGGGCGTTGTGTAGCGTCGATTTCCGGTTGTCCGACTCTTCGGGGGGTGGTTCGTGGTGTCACCCAAGGCGGTCGCCCAGGCGCGTGCAGAGGGCCGGGAGACGTTGAACGAGCGCGCTGTGCAGGTCCTGCGCAGCCGTGAGGAGTCCGAGGCATACGTCGCCTCGGTGTGCTTCAAGCACGGTCCGCCACGGTTGATCGGCGTGGAGTTGGAATGGCTGCTGGCCCGGCGGGCCGAGCCCCCAAGTCCGCTGGATGCGTCGGTGCTCACCGCCGCGCTCGGTCCGTACACCCCGCACTCCCTCGATCCGTTCTCTCCGGCGCTCCCGCTGCCGCTCGGTTCCACGGTCACCGTCGAACCGGGTGGCCAGGTCGAGCTCGCCAGCCAGCCGTTCGCCGACCTCGGCGCGCTGGTCCAGGCCGTCCAGTCGGACGCAGCCGAGCTGCACCGCGGGCTTGCCGCCCATGCGCTGCGGCCCCACCCCTTCGCCGGCGATCCGGTGTTGCCGCCGCACCGGGTGCTCACCATTCCCCGGTACGCGGCGATGGAGGCCGCGTTCGACCGGTTGGGCAGCGAGGGGCGCAGCATGATGTGCTCCACCGCGGCGGTGCAGCCCAGCCTCGACCTGGGAGAGCGTGCCGACCTGCCGGCGCGCTGGGCGGCGCTGCACCTGCTCGGTCCGGTGCTGGTCGCGGCGTTCGCCAACTCGCCGGTGCTGCACGGGCGGCGCACCGGCTGGAAGTCCTCCCGGATGGCGGTCTGGCTGGCGTTGGACCCACCGCGCACGGCTCCGCCGGATCTCTCGATCGCCGATCCGGCGGAGGGCTACGCGCGGCGGGCCATGGACGCCGGGCTGATCTGCGTACGCGGGTCGGACCGGAGCTGGGCGGCCCCGCCGGGAGTGACCTTCGCCGACTGGCTGGCCGGTGTCCCGGCCGCCCCGTCGAGGCCGCCGACCACGGAGGATCTGGACCTGCACCTGTCGACGCTGTTCCCGCCGGTCCGGCCGCACGGCCACGTCGAGGTCCGCTACATCGACGCGCAGGCCGGCGACAACTGGGTGGTGCCGGTCGCCGTGCTCGCCGCGCTGATGTCCAGCCCGGCCACGACGGACGCTGCCGCCGAGGCGTGCCTGCCGGTGGCCGGCCGCTGGGCGGATGCGGCCCGGCTCGGGATGGACGACCCGGCCATCGCGAAGGCGGCGGCAACCGTGTTCGGCCTGGCCGCCGACGCGCTGCCCGGTCTGGTCGGGCCCGGTCCGGTCCGCGATCTGGTCGAGCGGTTCGGCCGACGCTGGGTACTCCGGGAGCGATGTCCGGCGGATGACGTAGACCCAGCCCCGAAGGGAGACCCGCAGTGAGCGTCGAACAGGATCGTGCCAGCCGCGCCGCCGGCCCGGCGGCCGAGGCGCCACCCAACCCGCTCGCCGAGCTGGCTCCCGAGCAGCTGCGCGCACACGTCGTGGCGGAGCTGACCAGGAGCCGTGCCCGCAGCACCGGCCTCACCGACGCGGTGGACGAGACCGACCTGGTCCGCCAGCACTCACCGCTGATGTCACCCCTGGTCTGGGACCTGGCCCACATCGGTAGCCAGGAGGAGCTCTGGCTCGTCCGGGACGTGGGCGGCCGTGAACCGCTGCGCCCGGAGATCGACGGGCTCTACGACGCCTTCCAGCACTCCAGGGCCAGCCGAGTCGAGCTTCCGCTGCTCACCCCGCCCGAGACCAGGGCTTACGTCGCCGAGGTTCGGGAGAAGGCCCTCGACGCGCTCGAGCGCAGCCCGCTGCGCGGCCGCCGGCTCGAGGAGCACGCCTTCGCGTTCGGCATGATCGTGCAGCACGAGCAGCAGCACGACGAGACGATGCTCGCCACGCACCAGCTGCGGGCCGGCGCCCCGGTGCTGCACGCCGAGCCGCCGCCGCCCTCGGCGGGCACCCCGGTGCCGGCCGAGGTGCTGGTGCCGGCGGGCGCGTTCAGCATGGGTACCTCGACGGAGCCGTGGGCGCTGGACAACGAGCGCCCCGCCCACCGGGTCGAGCTGCCCGGTTACGTGATCGACGCCGCCCCGGTGACGAACGGCCAGTACGTCGAGTTCATCGAGGCCGGCGGCTACACCGAGCCACGCTGGTGGTCCGAGGAGGGCTGGCGGCACCGGGTCGAGGCCGGCCTGCGGGCGCCGCAGTTCTGGCAGCGGGACGGCGGGCGGTGGTGGCGGCGCCGGTTCGGGGTGCTCGAGCCGGTCCGTGACGACGAGCCGGTGGTGCACGTCTGCTTCCACGAGGCGGCCGCGTACGCCGCCTGGGCCGGCAGGCGCCTGCCGACCGAGGCGGAGTGGGAGAAGGCCGCCCGGTGGGACCCGGCCTCCGGCCGGTCGCGGCGTTACCCGTGGGGCGACGAGGACCCGTCACCGGAGCACGCCAACCTCGGCCAGCGGCACCTGTCGCCGGCACCGGTCGGCGCGTACCCCAAGGGCGCCTCGGCGCTCGGAGTGCACCAGCTGATCGGTGACGTGTGGGAGTGGACGTCGTCGGGCTGGCACCCGTACCCGGGGTTCCGGATGTTCCCGTACCCGGAGTACTCCGAGGTGTTCTTCGGCGGCGACTACCGGGTGCTGCGCGGCGGCTCGTTCGGCTCCGACCCGGCGGCCGTGCGTACCACCTTCCGCAACTGGGACCATCCGATCCGCCGGCAGATCTTCACCGGCTTCCGCTGCGCCCGCGACGCCACGCCGGCAGAGCTGCGCAACGGGCGGGTGGGGTAGCGGCGTGTGCCGCCACCTGGTCTACCTCGGGCCGCCCCGCCCGTTGGCCGCGATCGTGCTGGAGCCGGAGTACGGGCTGCTCCGGCAGTCCTACGCGCCCCGGGACATGCGCGGCGGCGGCACGGTGAACGCGGACGGATTCGGGGTCGGCTGGTACCCGCACCCCGGTGAGACGGCCCGCTACCGGAGCGACCGGCCGCTGTGGGCCGACCAGTCGTTCGCCGAGGTCGCGGCGGTCACCGAGTCGGGCGCGCTGCTCGCCGCGGTCCGCTCGGCGACCGTCGGCATGCCCATCGTGTACACCGCCAGCGCGCCTTTCACCGACGGGCACTGGCTGTTCAGCCACAACGGCGTCGTCACCGGCTGGCCGGGATCGGTGGCGGAACTGGCTGCCGAGCTGCCGGTGACCGACCTGCTCACGCTGGACGCTCCGACCGACGCCGCGCTGCTCTGGGCGCTGGTGCGGCACCGGCTGCGCACCGGCGAGCCGCCGGGTGAGGTGCTGGCCGGCGTGGTCGCCTCGGTCGCGGCGGCCGCCCCGGGGTCCAAGCTGAACCTGCTGCTCACCGACGGCGCCGAGGTGTACGCCACCGCGTGGCGGCACTCGCTCGTCGTGCGCACCGAGCCCGGCGCGGTGACCGTGGGCTCCGAGCCGCACGACGGGGAGCCCGGCTGGACGCCCGTCCCGGAGGGGCACCTGCTGGTCGGCGGCCCCGGCCACGTCGACACCGCCCCGATCACCGTCCCGGCCGAGCTCGCAGGTACCGGGACGGTCGGAGCTACCGCCTGAGAAGACGCTGCCACCTGAGAAGACAGAGCCGCGCGGGGTTGTCGAACCGCGCGGTCGCCGAACCCGGTGACCGTCACCGGGGACCACGAGGAGTCTGATGACCGCCGCTGTACTGGACGTCTATCTCACCGAAGCCGATGCGGAGTCCGAACTGCGTTCCGACGCCAGGAAGGGCCTCACCGGCCTGCCCAAGGTGCTGCCACCGAAGTGGTTCTACGACGCCGCCGGCAGCGAGATCTACGAACGGATCACCGCGCTGCCGGAGTATTACCCGTTCAACGCCGAACGCGAGATCCTGCGCGCCAGGGCTGCCGACATCGCCGCCGCGTCCGGCGCCCAGGCACTGGTCGAGCTGGGGTCGGGCTCCTCGGAGAAGACCCGGTGGCTGCTCGACGCGCTGAGCGCGAAGGGCACGCTGGACTCGTACCTGCCGCTGGACGTGTCCGAGGCGGCGTTGAAGGATGCGACCGCCGCCCTCGTGCTGGACTACCCGAAGCTGATGGTGCACGGCATCGTCGGCGACTTCACCCAGCACCTGTCTCGCATCCCGGCGCGGGGCAAGCGGCTGATCGCCTTCCTCGGCGGTACCATCGGCAACCTGCTGCCGGCAGACCGAGCGGTATTCCTGCGCTCGGCACGCGCGGTCCTGCGGCCGGGGGAGCAGCTGCTCGTCGGCGTCGGGCTGGTGATCGACCCCGCGGTGATGGTGCCCGCGTACGACGACGCGCAGGGTGTCACGGCGGAGTTCAACAAGAACGTGCTGCACGTGCTGAACCGGGAGCTGCGCGCCGACTTCGACGTGGAGGCGTTCGACCACGTCGCGCTGTGGAATGCCGAGCGGGAGTGGATCGAGATGCGGCTGCGGGCCCGGCGGCGGATGACCGTGCACGTCGCCGAGCTGGGCCTGGACGTGCCGTTCGCCGAGGGTGAGGAGGTGCGCACCGAAACGTCGGCGAAGTTCCGCGCCGCCGGCGTGCGTGCCGAGCTCACCTCGGCCGGCTTCGAGCTCACCGAGTGGTGGACCGACTCCAGCGAGCGGTTCGCCATGGCGCTGGCCACCGCCCAGTAGGCGCCACGGTCTGTGCGGAGGGCGGCCACGCGGCCACGTCGGACGGAGCGCAGGCGCCAGCCACTTCGGACAGAGGTCACGCGTGTGCGGGCGCTGCCGCTGTTGTGCGGGCGCTGCCGCGTGTGTGCGGGCGCGATTGACTTGGTCAGGGTGCGCCGCGGCCTGCGGTTTCTGTCGGTGCGGGCGGCTAGACATTGCGGTATGGACATCAATGCCCTCACCAGCGCCGAGGCCCTGGTGGGCGACCTGAACGAGAAGCTGACTGCTCCGGGCGAACGGGAGTGCCTGCCCTGCTACCTGGGCCGGATGGTCTCCGAGTTCGGCTGTGACAACGGGCTC
>DATAYB010000778.1:0-2812 GCA_036272795.1 Pseudonocardia sp. | reverse complement strand
TGTCGGATTCCGCCGGGCTGAAGTCACTTGCCACCCACAGAACGTACATCCCGAGATCACACCGGACACCGCGACGTCCGCGGGTCGGAGCACGCGATCCGTCTGAAGGCGGGAATCAGTACCACCAGCACTGGCGAGCTTGGGTCACGCCGGTAGGACGACCAGGGCGCCCAGCAGTGCGAGGCCTACCACGAGCCACGCCACGTAGTCGCCGACGTGCCCGGAGTGCATCGCCTCGAGCGTGCGCAGCGGGGCGGCCGCCGCCTGGGCCCAGCGGCGCCAACGCCGAGCGGAAGCGCCGGCCGACCAGTGCCCGGCGGCCAGGCGCACCAGCGGCCGCCGATGGACGGTCACGGCCGCCACCATCGCGGCGAGGCCGGCACCAAGGACACCGAGCCAGCAGCCCGCCGCGGTCCATCCCATCGGTCCGGTGGCGGGCGGCGCGGGCGTCGGCGGGCCACCCAGCGCGGCGTGCAGGTAGCCGGCCCGGTCGGTGAGTCCGGCGGCGGCCACCCCCACGGCATCCCGCGCCCCGGGCAGCACCCCGACCGCCAGCCCCAGGGCCAGCAGGCCGAGGATCGCCGCGTACATCGTCCTCGGTGCCCTGGTCAGCCGCCCCTCGGTCTCGCGCTCCTCGTCCTCGCCGCTCGTCCTCGGCTCGTCGGCCGACTCCGACGACTCGGATGACGCGGACGACTCCGGCGGCGCGGGGCCGGCACCGAAGTAGACGCGGGCGCCGGCGCGCAGTACGGCGGCCCCGGTCGCCGAGGACACCGCGACGAACAGCCACGGCGCCCACGCCAGCCCGCTGGCCTGCTCGCCGAGGGCCTTGCCGAGGCCGGCGCCGAACGGCGGCAGGCCGGCGAGCACCAGGCCACCGAGCAGGAACAGGCCACCGGCCACCGGGTTGCCCTTGACCCGGCCGTGCAACTCGAGCTCGTCGACACTGCCGTGCCGGGCGAGCAGCAGCCCGACCAGGCCGAACAGCGCACCCTTCACCCCGGCGTGGCCGATCACGTACAGCGCCGCGGCAGCCACCGCCGCCGGGTCCAGCGCGCGCAGGATGACCAGGAAGAGCCCGATGTGCGCGATCGTGGAGAACGCCAGCAGGCGCTTCAGGTGCCGTTGCCGCAGACACATCAGGGCACCGACCAGCGCGGTCACCACGCCGAGCACCGTGCACGCGCGCTGCAGGGCCGCCGGCGGCAGGACCGGCGCGTACACCACGGTGTAGAACCGCAGCGTGGCGTAGAGGCCCAGCTCGGCCATCACCCCGGAGAACACCATGCAGATCGGGGTCGGGGCCACCGCGTGCGCGTCGGCCAGCCAGAAGTGGAACGGCGCGACGGCCGACTTGACCAGCCACCCGCACACCACCATGGCGAACGCCACCAGCAGCAGCGCGTCACCGGGCTGGCCGGCGACCGCGACGCCGAGCTGGGCCAGCCCGAGCTGCCCGGTCCTGGCGTAGAGCAGCGCAATGCCCGCCAGTGTCACGTAGGCGCCGACCGAGTTGACCACGCCGAACGTGAGGCCGCCCTGCACCGCGCGGGGCTCCTCGACCTTGTAACCGGCGAGCCCGTACGCGGCCGCACCCATCAGCTCGAAGAAGACCAGCATGTCGAAAAGGTCCCCGGACAGGACGAACCCGATCATGCCGGCGAGGAACAGCAGGACGAGCGCGTGGAAGTGCGAGTCGTCGGACTCCAGGTAGCGCCAGCTGTAGAGCAGCGCGGCGGTGACCAGCCCGGCGGTGAGGGCGGCCAGGCCGGTGGCGAACCGGTCGGCGACCAGCGCGATGCCGACTCCGCCGCCCCGGTCCGGCAGCCAGCCGCCCAGCCAGCCGACCCGGATCGCCGGCCCCCGCCCTGCCGCGAGCACGAGCAGGCCGAGCAGGACCAGTGCCGAGGTCCCGGTGGCCAACGCGTCGGCCAGCACCCGGGGCACCCGGGCACCGAAGCCGATCAGTACCACCCCGACCAGCACGGGTCCGACGATCGCCAGTACGGGCACCTCGGCCAGGCTGAACACCTCAGCCCCGCAGGGCGCGCAGCTCGTCCGGGTCCACCGTGCCGTGGCGCTTGGCGACCTGGATGACCAGGGCCAGCAGCAGTGCGGTGACCGTCGCGGAGACGACGATGTCGGTCAGCGTCATCGCCTGCACCACCGGGTCGACCACGGCGGCTGGAGCGGTACCGGCGCCCGCCGGCCCGAGGATCGGCGCGAGGGAGCCGCGCTGGTAACCGACGGCGAGCAGCAGGACGTAGCTACCGGCCTGGGTCACCGACAGCGACACCACCGCCGCGATCAGGTCCCGCGCCCGCACGATGCCCAGTACGCCGACCAGCATCAGCCAGCCGGCCACTATGTAGGCGTAGCCGCTCACGCGTCACCTCGACGGTCGCCGACCAGCTCGAGTGCCTCACCCTGCCGCAGGAACTGCGCGAGCAGCTCCACCACCGAGCCGAACACCGCGACGCCGACCGCCACGTTGAGCAGTCCGACGGTGCCGCCGGACAGGGTGTCACCAAGAGCGCCGGTCGGCAGTACGTTCGCCAGGAAAACGCCGCCGCCAACCAGTGCGGCCAGCCCGACCAGCGCGAACCCGCACACCCCGAGTGCCTCGACCACCGGCGCCCACCGGGACGGGCCGACGCGCTGCAGTGCCGGATAACTGCCGGCCAGGTAGAGCAGGTGCAGCCCGGTAGCCAGTACGACGCCGCCCTGGAACCCGCCGCCCGGGGTCACCGCGCCATGGGTCACCACGTCGAGCCCGACCAGCAGGGTGACCGGCAGCAGCAGGTAGCCCAGC
>DATAYB010000777.1:0-9872 GCA_036272795.1 Pseudonocardia sp. | reverse complement strand
CTCGGCCGCCTCGCGCTCCAGTTCCTCGTCCATCCGGGGTCCGTGTTTAGCGCTGCCACGTTCCATGCCCACAGGGGTAACCGGGTCCATCCGGGCCGAAACACGCCCAGGTCGGGGCGCGAGTTCGGCGGTGGTCCGGGGGCGCGGGCCGACGGAATCCGCGACTCGCCGACTCGCCGACTCGCGGGAAGAGGGTCAGGCGGGCGCGGTGAGGGCGGCGGTGAGCATGGTGGTGAGGTCCCTCGTGAAGGCGGTGTGGTCGAGGAGCAGGCGGCGGTGCTCGTCGATGCGCCGGGCGCGGTCGGCCAGGGCGGCGGTGAGCATCACGATGGCGATGGCGATTCGCTCCCTGGCGACGGCTTCGCCCAGGTGGTCGCGGCAGCGGGCGTGCAGCAGGGCGAGTTGGCCGGCGAGCGCTGTCCCGGCCAGCGGGTGCGGCACCTCGCCGCTGCGCGCCCCGGACTCCCCGGCGAGCTGGGCGACGATGCGCAGGAAGTCGCGGCCGCTCTCGTCGGTCAGCTCGGCGGTCATCGGCTCCACGACGGCCGCCAGCACGGCACCCAGCCCGGCGTCGGTATCCCCGGCCACCAGCGCGTCCAGTGCCGGCTTGCGCTGCTCCTCCATCCGCAGCAGGTGCCGGTCGACGATCGCGCCGAGCAGCCCGCGCCGCGAGCCGAAGTGGTAGTGCACCGCCGAGTCGTTGGCCTGGCCGGCCATGGCGACGATATCCCTGGTCAGAGCGCCGTCCACCCCTTTGCGCGCGAACAGGTGCTCGCCGGCGCGCAGCAGCCGCTCGCGGGTACTTGTGGCGTCGCGGGGCACGGCGCAATACTAACGGCAGCCGTTACTAACGTCGATCGTTAGAACGCGATCGCGACCAACCGAGGAGCCGCCGTGCCGGACACCGCCGCCCCGCCGAGGTACGACCCTTTCGACGACACGTTCCAGCGCGACCCCTACCCGGCCTACCGCGAGCTGCGCGACCACGACCCGGTGCACCGGCACGCCCACCCGCCGTTCTGGGCGCTGTCGAGGTTCGACGACATCTGGGCCGCCGTGCGGGATCCCGAGAGCTACTCCTCCGCGCAGGGGCTGACCTTCTACGCCGACGAGATCGCCACCCTCGGCCTGGCGCCCACGCTCGTGATGCTCGACCCGCCCCGGCACGGCAAGCTGCGCGCGCTGGTCAGCAAGGGCTTCACCGCGCGCCGGGTGACCGACCTCGAGCAGCTCATCCGGGAGTTCGCGCGCGGGCGGATCGCCGAGTTGGAGCGGCGGGTGGCCGACGGTGAGCCGGTCGACCTGCACCGGGAGTTCTCCGCCGCCATCCCGAACTTCGTGGTCGCCCACCTGCTCGGAGTGCCCCAGGCCGACCGGGCCCGGTTCAACCCGTGGGTGAGCGCGCTGACGTGCCTGCAGGACAACGGGTTCCGGGTGGACCGGCGGATCGCGATCGACTCGGTCGGCGAGATGTTCGGCTACTTCACCGAGATGATCACCTCGCGGCGCGCCGATCCGAAGGACGACCTGGTCAGCGCGCTGACCTCTGCGGAGATCGACGGCGAGCGGCTCACCGACTGGGACATCCTCGGCTTCTGCTTCGCCATGGTGGCCGGCGGCAACGACACGACCGGCAACCTGATCTCGCACGGCGTGGCGCTGCTCGACGCCCATCACGACCAGCGCGAGCGGCTCGTCGCCGACCCGGAGCTGATCCCGAACGCCCTGCTGGAGTTCCTCCGGCTGGAGAGCTCGGTGCAGGCGCTGGCGCGCACGACGCTGCGCCCGGTGACCGTGCACGGCGTGCGGATCCCGGCCGGTGAGAAGGTTCTCATGCTTTACGGGTCGGCCAACCACGACGAGCGGGAGTTCGGCCCGGACGCCGACCGGCTCGACATCACGCGGCGCATCCCCCGTCACCTGGCCTTCTCCAGCGGCGTGCACTTCTGCATCGGGTCACACCTGGCCAGGCTGCAGGCCCGGGTCGCCTTCGAGGAGCTGTACGCGCGCCAGCCGGCCGTCGGGGTGGACCTGGCCGGCGGGACACGGCTGCGCTCGCCGTTCACCCGGGGCTGGGTGAGCCTGCCCGCCACGGGCATCACCTCTCAGTAGCTGCCCTCCTGCTCCCGCGAGATGCCCTGCGTGAGCAGGTAGTCCTCGTGGAGCTCCATCCAGACCGTGTGCACCGAGTCGACGGTCGGGCTGACCACGTAGTCGAGCTCGCCCCGCTCGGCGCGCGACATCGCCTTGCGCAGCCGGGGCAGGTACGGCTCGAACCGGGGCAGCTGCTCGGCCGTGCGGCGCAGCGCGGGCTTGACCCGCCCGACCAGGTCGGCAAGCTCGCCGAGCACCTCGAACCGGCCGTCCTCGTCGGCCGACTGCCACCGCGCCGCCGCGGCCTTCATCGGCCCGTTCAGCGCCAGGAACCGCTCGTACGCCTGGCCCATCCGCTCGAGGTCGAAGCCCCTGCGCTCGGCGGCAAGGCCCCGCTCGTGCACCGCACGGCCCGCCTCGGTCAGCAGGTAGCCCGCAGGCGTCTGGCTGACCAGGCCGGCGCTGGTCAGGTCGGTGGGCGGGACCGGCAGCTCCGCGCAGCAGCCGCGCAGGGCCAGCAGGTGCAGCGCGGGCATGGCCTCCTCGGCGGAGATCGGGGCACGGACCGGCGGGAACCCGGAGCCGGTGAGCAGCAGGTGGGGCACGGTGCGGGCGGCCCCGTCGTTCGGCACCAGGTCGTAGTAGGTCGCCGAGGCCACCGGGTCGATCTCGAAGAAGTCGAACTCCGTCTTCAGCCGGTCCCAGAGCCCGGCTGCCCTGGCGAACGGCGCGAGGAAGTCCGTGTAGTAGACCTGCGCGCCCGCCATGATCTTGTCGCGCCTGGACATCGTGGCGATGCGCTTGTAGAGCTGCGTCGTGGCGGCCTGGCAGCGCGCGCTGATCCTCCTCAGCTCGGCGTCGTCCAGCCGACGGATCCCGCTGACCGGGGTGTCCCAGCGGTCTCGCGCGTAGACGGCCATGCCGGTGAGGTGCTTGAGGTAGCTGGCCGGCTTGGTGAACACGGTGCCCAGGTCGCCGATCGACACCTCCAGCGGTGCGTCCGGCTTGAAGAACATCGCCTGCGTGATCGCGTGCGGCAGGCCCTCGGCGACGTCGGCCCAGTGGTACAGGTCGTCGGAGAGGAAGTGGTCGCGGACGATCACGAACCCGCCGTCGCCGGTGGGGTACGGCCCGCTGTCGTGCAGCCCGCAGCGGTTGTCGAAGTGCAACAGGAAGCCCATCAGCTCCGTGTTCGCACTGAACCGCTGGTAGCGCGCGCGGACCTCCGGGTCGGTGATGGGGACGACCTCGTCACGGAACCGGGTCAGCCAGTGCGCGTCGAGCACCGGCGAGACGTAGCCGTTCATCGAGCTGAACACCGGCTGCCCCGGCCCGCCCCGCAGCCCCGTGTAGAGCCTGCGCATGAACTGCAGCCCGTCGCGCAGGTCGGCCTCCCGGTCCTGCGCCCCGAGCTGGCCGAGCCCGATGCCGATACCGCGGCCGAGTGCCACCGTGAAGCCGATGCACCAGATGTGCAGCATGTTGGCCTTGGTGCCGATCTCGCGCCTCGACGTGCCGCCGATCCGGTGCAGCCCGTCGATCCCGATCTCGTCGGTGAGGAACCGGATCAGCTCCGGGTAGCGCTGCCAGATCTGGACCGCGCCGAACGCCTCGTACTCCTGGCGCGGGATCAGCCCCGACTCGCCCTCGGTGGCCCGCAGTGCCAGGCAGTCCCAGAGGTTGAAGCCCATGTAGCCGAGCAGGTCGTTGAGCTCGTCGCGGTTCAGGTCTCGCTCGTCGTCGCCGGTGCTCAGCACCTTCGTGCCGATCCGCTGGCGGAAGAGCTGGTCGCCGGCCGAGCCGTGCGGTGTCTCGCCGAGGTAGTTGTGCAGCAGGTGCTGGAGCTGGGCCTGCTCCTCGGGGCTCGGTCCCGCGGTCTCTGGCACGGGGCCTTGGTCGGCCGGCTGCGCGCCCGGCTCGGCGTACACCTGGCCGACGGGCGAGCCGGACACGTCCATCCGCACGATCGTCCCGTCGGCCGGGATGAGCTCGCCACGCGACGACCGCACGCCGCTGGTGAACGCCACCGACATCAGGCACGGAATGCCGTACTCCCTGCTCAGGATGCCCAGGTGGCTCTCCGGCGCGCCCTGCAGCGTGAGCACACCCTTCACGCCGCTGGTCAGCGCCGGCGACAGGAACGTGGTCGTGCCGCCCCTGGCCAGCACGATCGAGTCGGCGGCCCGCCCGCTGTTCACGAAGTCGATCACCGCGGCCGGCGAGTCCAGCCAGCGCAGCGGCCCCTCGATCACCCGGTCGTCCTCGTACACCGTGAGCCCGGTACCGACCAGCTCGAAGTCGCCCACCCCGACCACCCCTTCGTGATCCCTGCGCCCTACGTCCCCGCCCGCCACATTTCCGCGAGTCGCTAGATTTTGCTGGCCGAGTCGCTGGATTGTGTCGACGGAATCTAGCGACACTCTCCGCGGAATCTAGCGACTCGCGGGCATTGGTCAGGGGCCTACGTGCTTGTCGACGAACTCGAGCATGCGGTCGTACGCCCTGGGGGCGGTGCGCTCGAGGTTGATGTCGTGGCCGCCGCCAGGGATGACCATGGCCTCCACGGTGGCGGCCGGCCCGTAGAACCGGCGCTCGAAGGCGGCCAGCGCGGCGTCCGACGAGCAGTCCGCCGCGCCCCAGCTGGCGAACAGCGAGTCCGCGTCTCCGACCACGGCGAGCACGGGGATGTTCGTCGTGCGGCTCACGCCGTTGACCAGGTACGGCAGCGCACTGGGGATCTCCAGCACACCGGCGGTCTGCTTGAGCTGCTCGTCGGCCGCGATGACGTCGGGGTCGGCGTTGGTCTGCTGGTACAGGAAGCCTCGCCAGTCCTTCCGCGTGGTCACGTACATCGGGTCGGTGACGTCGAAGTCCGGGTTGCGCAGTACCGGCGGTGAGTTCAGCACCAGCTGCGTCATGCGCGCGAAGTTGACCCGGTGCGCGGCGCCGGTGGCGATCAGCGCGGTCACCCCGGAGTGCCGCCCGGCCACGAGGTAGCTGGTCACCGAGCCGTAGCTGTGACCGACCAGCACCACGTTCTCGAACGCCGTGCCGAGGCTGCCGTCGCGCAGGGCGGTCACCGCCTGCGCCACCGTCAGGGCGGCGTTGCCCCAGGTCAGCCGCCGTCCCGAGGGGCGGGTGGACGCGCCGTCGCCCAGCCGGTCGATGGCCAGCGTGGCGTAGCCGGCCTCGGTCGCCCGCCGCACGTAGGAGTACGTCTCCGGCTCGTACGGGAAGTCCCAGTAGTAGCGCGAGTAGCTGTAACCGTGCACGAGCAGCTGCACGGTGCGCGCCCCGCCCGCCGGGATGCTCAGCGAGCCCGCGAGCTGCCCGGTACCCCCTTTGAAGTGCACCGGGATGCTGACCTCTGTGGTGACGACCTCGCTCATGACCGACCTTCCCGATCTGTCCACAATGGATCACGCAGCGCGCGGCGGAGGATCTTGCTCAACCAGCGGGAGCCGGGTGTTCAGCGGCACCCAGCATGCGGCAGATTACCGAACCCACAGTCCGTCTGGACGGTCAGTCCAGCCCCGGCGGCCCTCGGCGCCCCGTACGCTCCCCCGATGCCCGCGACCAGCCGCAGCCAGCAGCGCGACCGCACCCGGCAGCACCTGCTCGAGACCACGGTCGCCTGCCTCGTCGAGTACGGCTATGCGGGCACCACCACCCAGCGCATCCAGGACCGCGCCGGACTCTCCCGAGGCGCGCTGCTGCATCATTTCCATTCCAAGGCCGACCTCTTCGCCGCCGCCGTCGGCTACCTCGCCCAGCTACAGATCACCGAGATCGCGGCCGCACTCGAAACCGGCCCCGACACCCCCGGCACCCGGCTGGGGGCGGTCCGAGGCGCGATGTCAGGGCCGGCGTTCCAGGCCGCGCTCGAGCTGTGGATGGCCGCGCGCACCGACCCCGCCCTGCACGCCGCGCTGCTGCCCTCGCAACGGGAGATCGGCCGGGCCGTGCGCGAGCTGCTGGCCCGCGAGTTCGCCGACCGGGATCCGGGGGAGGCCAGGGTCGCCTACGAGTCCCTGCTGATGCTGCTGCGCGGCCTCGCCCTGACCAGCGCACTCCGCGACGACCCCGCCCTCACCGACGACATCCTTACCCTCTGGCTCACGCGCGTCCTCCCGGCACCGGCCGAGCCGGCTTGACCACCAACATTCCCGCGAGTCGCTAGATTCCGCTGGGCGAGTCGCGAGATTCCGCGGGCCGACTCACCGCTCGGCTAGGTCCGGCAGCGTGTGTGACGAGCCGCGCAGGGCTCCGGCGAGCCTGCAGAATCTCGCAACACGGACCGCGGATAGCGACTCGCCGGAAAGGTGGTGGCCTCGGCGGCCTTGGGGCGGGCAGGGCTCGGTTAGTCGGGGAGGTCGGACTTCGTGGGGACGGGGCCGCCGCCGTCGGGGATCCAGCGGCCTGAGTCGCGCCAGCGGACGGCGGCCGCGAAGCCGTGCTCGCTCGCGAACTCCTGGAACCAACGGCCCTCCGGTGAGTGCCTTGTGATGCCGTCGAAGAGGGTGGCCAGCAGCTGGGTGCCCTGCAGGCCCATGTTGTCGTAGGCCTGGTTGATCATCATTTTCTGCATGACCAGCTGGTTGACCGGTACGCCCGCGATCCGGTCGGCGAGGCCCTCCACCGCGGCCGACAGCTCGTCGGCCGGCACCGCCTGCAGCACCAGGCCCCAGTCGGCGGCGGTCCGGCCGTCGATCGTGTCACCGGTCAGCAGCATCCGCTTGGCCCGCTCGGCGCCGAGCCGGTACACCCACATCGCGGTGGTCGGGCAGCCCCACACGCGCGCCGGCATGTAGCCGATCCGGGCGTCCTCGGCCATCACGACCAGGTCGCAGGACAGCGCGATGTCACTGCCGCCGGCGACCGCGTAGCCGTGCACCTGGGCGATGGTCGGCTTGAGCGAACGCCACAGCGAGAAGAACTGGTCGGTGTTGCGCTTCATCATGGTGAAGTCCTTGATCGGGTCCCAGACCGGGGGCTGGTGGTAGTCGCCCGACTCCGCGTAGCGCTTGAGGTCGTAACCGGAGCTGAACGCACGCCCCTCGCCGGCCAGGATGATCACGTGTACGGCCGGGTCCTCGTTCGCCCGGTCGACGGCGGCGGCCAGCTCGGCGGCCATCTCGCCGGTGATCGCGTTCAGCCGGTCGGGCCGGTCCAAGGTCAGGTACGCCTTGCGGTCGGCAACCCGATAGCGCAACGTCTCGTAGCCGTCGTCGGTCATGTCCGCCTCCTCGTACCCACCCGGATACGCCGCAGCCTTTCACAGTCCATTTGGACTGTGAAAGGCCGCGGGTCGATCGGGTCGGACCGAGAAGGGCTCAGTCCGAGGTCAGGACGCGGGCTCGTTGCGCCGGGAGTGCTGGCCCTCATCGGCGGACTCGGCGCCAGTCGTGGCGTCCTCCGCCGGCGAACCCTCGCCGGGCGCGTCATCGCCGGGCGCGCCACCCTCACCCCGGCGACGGGAGCGACGGGCCGGAGCGGAAGCACCCCGCGACCGGCGGGGCAGACCGGGCGCACTCGGTGTGCGCGCGGCGGAGAACGTGATCGCGAGGCCGAGCGCGCCGACCGCGGTCAGCCCCCAGGCGGCGTAGCGCTTCCAGCCGGCGGCCTCGGCACAGTGCGTGGCGTAGTCGGCACGGGGCAGGTACACGACCGGGTTCTGCGGCAGGGCGACGAGATCACCGGCCTGCAGCGGCGGCGACGCCTGCAGGAAGCCGTTGCCGCAGGACACGGTGAGCAGCCGCAGCTCCGGTTCGATCTCCGTCATGGTCGCCTTGACCGGGATGAACCCGAGCACCACACCCACCACCAACAGAACAGCCGAGACGGCGATGACCGCGATGCGCCGGGAGAACCTCATGTCAGCACTATCGTCCGGTCCGCCACAATCAGTACCGCCGACCCCCCATCGAGTGAATCCGTGGATCATCAGGATGATCTTTTCTGAAGCATAGTCACAGCTCACGCGGCTCGCGCATCCCTCGAAGAACATCCCCCGAAAAAACCGCGCGCCAGATGTCGAAGTCCGCGACCCTCGTTCGACGCGTCAGCAGCGGCCACCCCGGGGCTCACCCGGACGGCCCGACCGAGCACCACCGACCGACACACCCAGGGAGTCAGCATGCGGTTCATTGCGATCGTCAAGGCGAACGAGCGCTCCGAGGCCGGCGAGATGCCCACCGAGCAGGAGCTGGCCGAGATGGGCGCCTTCAACGAGGAGCTCGTGAAGGCCGGCGTGATGCTGGCCGGCGAGGGCCTGCACCCGTCCTCGCGGGGCGCCCGGGTCGTGCACACGGCGGCCAAGACCACGGTCATCGACGGCCCGTTCGCCGAGACCAAGGAGCTGATCGCCGGGTTCTGGATCCTGCAGGCCAAGTCCTACGAGGAGGCTCTCGAGTGGATGAAGCGGGCGCCGCGGCCCGCAACCGGTGAGTTCGTGATCGAGCTGCGCCCGGTGTTCGAGGCGGAGGACTTCGGCGAGGCATTCACGCCCGAACTCCAGGAGCAGGAAGCCCGGACCCGCGCCCAGGCCGAGCAGAACGCCTGATCAGACCCTGTGAGTGGTATTGGTCGCCATAGCGACCAATACCACTCACAGGCCAGAACGACGTTGCGTGGGCGGCGCGCTTCCTGGTCGAATCGCACGCGTGACCCTGCCGGCGCCCCCGCGCGCCACCCATCGCGCGATCGAGGCGGTGTGGCGGATCGAGGCCGCCAGGCTGATCGCGGGCCTCGGCCGGCTGGTGCACGACATCGGGCAGGCCGAGGAGCTGGCGCAGGATGCGCTGGTCGCGGCGCTGGAGCAGTGGCCGGAGGTCGGCGTACCGGAGAACCCCGGGGCCTGGCTGATGGCGGTCGCGAAGCGCCGCGCTATCGACCAGATCCGCCGCCGCGAACGCTACGAGCGCAAACAGGTCGAGATCGGCCACGACCTGGAGACCCGCCGCGACCCGTCCGAGGACGACTTCGACGCCGTACTGGACGCCGCGGCCGGCAACATCAGCGACGATCTGCTGCGCCTGGTGTTCACCGCCTGCCACCCCGTGCTGTCCACCGAGGCCAGGGTGGCGCTCACGCTGCGAGTGCTCGGCGGGCTGACCACGGGCGAGATCGCCAGGGCGTTCCTGGTGCCGGAGTCGACGGTCGCGCAGCGCATCGTGCGAGCGAAGAAGGCGCTGGCCAAGGCGGGGGTGCAGTTCGAGGCGCCGGTCGGCGATGAGCTCACCGAGCGGCTGCCTTCGGTGCTCGAGGTCGTCTACCTGGTGTTCAACGAGGGCTACTCGGCGACCGCGGGCGACGACTGGATGCGCCCGGCGCTGTGCGAGGACGCGCTGCGGCTGGGCCGGATCCTGGCGGGGCTGGTGCCCGGCGAGCCCGAGGTGCACGGGCTGGTGGCGCTGATGGAGATCCAGGCGTCCCGGTCGCGCGCCCGCACCGGCCCTGGCGGCGAGCCGATCCTGCTGCTCGACCAGGACCGCGCCCACTGGGACCACCTGCTCATCCACCGGGGGCTGACCGCGCTGGCGAGGGCGATGTCGCTGTGTGGCCCCCCGGACCGGCCCGCGCTCGGCCCGTACGCGCTGCAGGCGGCCATCGCGGCCTGCCACGCCCGCGCGCACACCGCCGAGGAGACCGACTGGGCCAGGATCGCCGAGCTGTACGGCGCGCTGGCCTGGGTGGTGCCGTCGCCGGTGGTGGAGCTGAACCGGGCGGTCGCGGTGAGCATGGCGTCCGGGCCCGCCGCCGGGCTGGAACTGGTCGAC
>DATAYB010000776.1:0-8709 GCA_036272795.1 Pseudonocardia sp. | reverse complement strand
CAGCAGGCGTGCCTCCGGCGAGCGCTTGTGCACACCCTCGAACGCGGCGACGAGCTTCGGTTCGGCGGCCTCGATCTGCTTCGACATCTGGTCGACGCCGTGCGCCGTCATCTTCTGCTTGCAGGACCCGCCGAGCGGGCTCGGCAGCCCCGTTCCGGTCGGCAGCAGGTTGATGCACTGCACCAGGAAGGCGGCCAGGCCGACGTCGTTGCCGCCGATGCCGACGGTGACCAGGTCGGTCGTCCTGGTGAGCCGGTCGAACTGCGGTGGGTTGGTACCACCGAGGGGTAGGCCGGGCTGCGGCTCGGCGAAGTTGTCGGTGGTGGCGGAGCCGCAGGTGGCGTCGCGGAAGATGGCGACCCCGATGGCGGCGGCCACCTGCTTGGGGTAGTTCCGGTTCGACTGGAAACAGCCCAGTGGCGCGTACCGGGCGGTCGGCTGGCTCGCCACCCCGAGCAGGACGACGTCGGCGGACCAGGAGTCGCCGAGCGCGACGTACTCCCGGTAGTGCGGTGCGGCCGATGCCTCGGGGGCGATCACCAGCAGGGTCAGCACAGCGGTGGCCAGGCTCGCGGGCAGCAACGCCCAGTATGCGCGGCCGCGTGGGGAGCACGGCATGAACGGGTCGTCCTTTCGGGACAGTGGCCGAGGTCGGGGGAACGCCGGTCACGAAGTGGCGCCTGGGGGCGGCGCCGGTCGGAGGTCCCGGTCGAGGCAAGCTAGCGGACGCTCTGGTCAACGGGGAAACACCAGTTCCAGCGCCGACTTACATCCGAAGGGTTGTAAATCCGCCCACTTACGTTACATATATTGACTGTAACTGAACATCGCTCTAGCTTCGGAACAGGGACACCCGGTTCCGATGTCCCCCGACCCGAAGGAGGGCGTGCCATGGGTGCCACCTCGGACGACCTGATCGAACGCAGCATCCCGTTCCTCGGCGAGATCAAGAACCGCACCGCGGGCGAGGAGCTGGAGACCTGGCTCAACGCAACCCACGGGCCCGGCACCGCGCTCTGGGACGACCTCGCCCACCTGGTCACCGAGGGCGTCCACGACGGCTGGGCCGCGAACATCGAGGTCGACGGCCCGAGGTACCGCCGCAGCCGGCTCGCCGAGCCGAGCGAGCGGCTGAGCTACTTCAGCATCACCGCCGTCTACATGAACAGCGTCCCCGTCTACCGGGGCCAGTACCACCAGCACCCGTACGGCGAGATCAACATGGTGGTACCCCTCGACGCGGGCGCCCGGCTGCGCGGTCCGCGCGGCTGGCAGTCGGCTGGCTGGACGGCGCCCGACCCGAGCAGCCACCACTACCCCGAGGCCAAGGGCGGCGCTGTGATCGCGCTGTTCTTCCTGCCCGCCGGCCGCATCTCCTACGACGTCACCGCCCCGGACAGCGCTACACCGGACAGCGCCACGCCCGAGACGGTCTGACCGGCGCCCGGATGAGCCACGCGACCACGAGCGCCCCACCGCCGGCCGCCGCGACCGTCGAGGAGGCCCTGCTCACCCGCCGCAGCGTGCGAGCGTTCCTCCCGACGCCTGTCCCCCGGGCCCAGGTCGAGCACCTGCTGGCACTGGCTGCGAGGTCGGCCAGCAACTCCAACTGCCAGCCGTGGCAGGTGCACGTGCTGACCGGGCCGGCCAAGCGCCAGCTGACCGAGGCACTCTGGGAGTCACTGGAGCGGGGCGGTCGCGTCGCCGAGTGCGAGTACCCCTACCAGCCCGCGGCGGACGCGTGGCCCGAGCCGTTCCGCGGCCGCCGCAAGGCCTTCGGCGAGGGCCTGTACCGCCGCACGCTCGGGCTCGACACCGACGACACCGTGGCGCGGCTGGCCCACCACCGGCGCAACTACGACTTCTTCGGCGCCCCCGTCGGCATGATCCTCACGGTCAGCCGGCATCCACTGGCCGGCGGGCTTGTCGACGCAGGGCTTTTCCTGCAGGCGGTCATGCTCGCCGCCCGTGAGGCCGGGCTCGACACCTGCGCGCAGGCCTCGTTCATCGACTTCTACCCGGTGCTGCGCCGGCACCTGCCCATCCCGGACGACCAACTCGTCGTCTGTGGGCTGGCCCTCGGCTACGCCGACCGCGACCATCGGCTCAGCCGCCACCGCACCGGCCGCCAACCGGTCGCCGCGTTCACCAGCTTCTACCGCGACGCGGCCGATCTCAGCTGACGGCGCCCTCGGCTGAGGCGTCCTGGGCGCGGGCCCGGACGACGGCGGCGTAGCGCACGGTGAACACCATCGGGATCACGAACGCCGCGACCTGCGCGAGCACGCGGGGCAGCACACCGCCGCCGGCATGCACGATCACGGCGAGCACCACGGCGCCGACGGTGAAGCTCGCCGCCCACACCAGCGTGATGATGTTGTTCACGCGCAGGAACGCCGGCTCGCCCCAGTGCTCCGGAGGGGTCGTCTGCTTCGCTATACCGAGTGTGAACGGGTGGCGGATCGCCAGCGAGCCCCAGGCGATCACGGCCAGCGCGCCACTCGACAGCGCGGAGCTGTAGCCGAGCAGGGTGGACCCGGGGGCGACGAACGCCAGCACGACGAGCCCGACGAAGAAGATGCCCGACCCGATCTCGATGATCAGCGCGTCGAACTGCTGGCCCCGCATCCGCCCTTGGACCACCACGAGCACGGTCACGGCAAGGGCGGCCATGGCGCCCCATCGCTTACTGCCTGCCGAGTCCCCGGCGATGATGGCGTACAGGATCCACGGCGCGAACGTACGCAGATAGGACACAACCCACTCCTCAGATAAGTGTGGCCGAGCAGGTCGACGCTTTCACCGGGCTGCGTCACGCTTCGTCAGACCGCCTCAGGTCCCATAACCTGGACAGCGTGCGCAGTGTATGTGGCGATTTTCCGGGCAGTCAACACATCGCCCGGCGCGGCCCGCTACTCGCCGACCCGGTCGGTGGTGATCACTAGCGTCCGCGCGACCGAGGCGCCCTCGGCCTCGATGCGGTGCGCGCGCCGGCTCGCGAAGAAGATCGAGTCGCCGGTGTGCAGCACGACCGGCTCCTCCTCACCGAAGCTGATCCGGACGCCACCCTCGAGGACGAACACGAACTCGTCGCCGTCGTGCTCGGAGTACTGGCTCATGGTCGCGCCCGGCTGGTACACGACGAGCACGGGCAGGAACGGCCGGTCCCGGTCGGGGGCGGCGAGGTAGGCGTCGATGCCCTGGGCCACGGAGAACAGGAACGGAGCCTCGCCGGCCCTGACGACGTCGTCGCGCTCGCTCGCGCTCCAGTCCAGCACGTCGGCCATGCTCAGCGCGAAGAACTCCAGCAGGGGCAGCAGGCGCCCCAGGCTGATGTCGGTCTGCCCCTTCTCCAGCAGCGCCAGGAACGACTTCGAGATCCCCGTCGCCATGGACACCTGTGCGAGCGACAGGCCGCGGTCGCGGCGGACCTCCCGCAGGCGGCGTGCCAGTGTGCCCATCCACGGCGGGTTGGCGGGCTGGTCGAGCGCGGCCTTGTCACGAGACACGCCACCAGACTAGTTGCCCAGCACCGTCCAATCTATAAAACGACCTACCGCGCGCTGCCGAGGTCCGCGTGGTCGGCGTCGCCGGTGAGCTGGCGCGTCGTCTCGAACACCTCGAGCAGCCGGTCCCGCTCGTCGAGGCTGCCGATCAGCAGCACTTCGAACGACGACGCCCGACCGTCATGCATAGCGATGTGGATGGTGTGGCGATCGGCGATCCGCCGGCCCTCGCGCAGCGCCTCGTGCACCACGACATGACCGCTCGCGATCGCCCCTCGCACGTGCGCCATGTGCGCGACGAACTCGCTCCGGTCTGCCTTCACCCCGTCGGTGACCTGCGTGTATGCCGGGTTGATGAACGCCTGCAGCGCAGTGTCCAGGTCCTCGTACGGCGTGAAGATCATGCCCGCCAGGAAGTGCTCCATGAGTGCCGCCGCGTCGGTCGGCGCCACCTTGATGTCCGACATCTCTGCCTCCTCCAAAATGCGTGCGCCTCGCACGCATGAGCCAACCGTAGCACATGCGTGCGAGGCGCACGCTATCCTCGCAAGGTGAACGATCTCGGCAAGGAGCTCGCGCAGGCCCTCGGCGATCTGCTGCAGCGCAGCAACCGGGCACGCCTCTACGACGGCATGCTGGCGCGCGCGCCGGAGGGCATCGACGAGCACAACTACCCCGTGCTGTCCGGGCTGGCGCGCGTCGGCCCGAGCACCGCCGCGCGGCTGGCCACCGAGGTCGGGCTCGACCGCTCCCGGGTCAGCCGCCACGCCGACGGCTTCGAGGCCATCGGCTGGCTCAAGCGCGAGGCGGACCCGGCCGACGCCCGGGGCACGCTGCTCATCCTCACTCCGGCGGGACACGCGGTCATCGCCGCGCTGCGCGACAGCCTGGCCAACCACCTTGGCCACCTCGTCGCCGACTGGCCACCGGGCCTCGCCGAGTCCATGGTGGACGGCATCCGCCGACTCACCGCCCGCGCTGACGCTCCGCGGCCTCCGGGCTCAGCCTGACGCGGCCGCGCGCGAAGCCGGCATCAGGTACTTCCAGGGGGAGGCACCGCGCCCGAGCTGGGTGGGCACGTGGATCACGGCCGGCCGGTGGGCGCCGAGCGCCTTGTCCAGGGCCTGCCCGAGCTCGGCCGGGGTGTGCGCGGTGAGTCCGAGCGCGCCGAAGCTGTCGGCCAGCCGGGCGAAGTCGGGGTTGACCAGCGTGGTGCCCAGGATTCGGCCGTCGAACAGTCGCTGCTGGTCGAGCTGCACGTTGCCGTAGGCGCTGTTGTCGAACACCACGGCAACCACGTTCAGGCTGTACTGCACCGCGGTGGCGATCTCCTGCAGCGAGAACGTGAACCCGCCGTCACCCGCGATCGACACCACCGGCCGGCCCGGATCGGCGGCCTGCGCACCCAGCGCGGTGGGATAGCCGAACCCGAGCGTGCCCTGGTGCCCGCAGGTCACGAACGTGCGCGGAGCCTGCACCGGAAAGGCGAACTCCGCGGCGAACCCGGCCTGGCAGATCTCCTCCACGAACAGCCCGTCGCGCGGCAGCACCGCCCGGATGACCTCGAGGAACTCCAGCTCCGGCCCGAGGTCGCGCAGCTCAGCGGCCACCCGCGCCTTGAGCGCGGTGAACTCCTCCGCGCGGTCCGCGCGCGGCGCGCCGTCCGCGCGCAGGGCCTCGATCAGCGCGGCGGTGGCCTCGGCGGCGTCGGCGACCAGCGCCGTGATCGGCGCACCACCCTCGGGGTCCAGGTACGGCGCGAGCCTGGTGGCCTGCGCGGGGTCGATGTCGATCAGGATCGTGCGCAGCCCGGCGGGGCGGTCGGGCCAGCGGAACCAGGCCAGCTCCATGCGTGTGCCGATCCCGATGACCACGTCGGTTTGGGCCCACCGCTCGAACCCGGCGGCGCAGCTGAACCCGAGCGGGTGCGCGTCCCCCACGACACCCCGCCCGCTGCGCAAGGACACCACTGGCGCCTGCAGATACTCCGCCAACCCCCGCACCTCGCCGGCGGCGTGCCGGGCACCCCCACCCACCATGATCATCGGATGGGCGGCGCCGGCCAGCCGGGCCACAGCCTCGGCCACCGCGGCCGGGTCCACCAGCGGCGCCCGCACCGCCAGGGGGTCCACCGGCGCGGCCGGCCCACGCACACCGAGGCTGTCCCACGGCACCGCCACCGACACCGGCCGAGGCCGACCCGCCCGCGCCTGATGAAACGCCGTCGCCACCGCCCCAGGCACCTCACTCGGGTGGGTCACCAGGGTCGACCACTTGGTCAAGGTCCTCAGAGTCGCCAACTGGTCGGGCATCTCATGCAGGTGCCCGAGACCCCGCCCCAGGTAGGCCCGGGGCACCTCACTGGTCAGGCACACCACCGGAGTGCTGGCACCGTACGCGGTCAGCAACGCCGCGCCGGCATTGAGCACCCCAGGCCCCGGGACCACGGTGAACACCCCCGTCCGCCCGGTCGCCTGCGCGTAGCCGAAGGCCATGTACCCGGCGGCCTGCTCGTGGCGGGCGCCGATCACCCGCACCTGGTCCCCCGCCCTGGCCAGCGAGTCGAACAACTCGTACGTCTGGACACCGGGAATGCCGAACACGGTGTACACCCCGTGCCGCAACAACCCGTCCACCACATGGTCGGCCGCGGTCGGCGCCACGTCCCCGGTCAGCTCAGCCATACCGTCTCCCCCTCGGGCTCGCCCACACCCGATCCTGCCGGTGCGGAGCTCATCGACAACCCGCCCCTTCCACTGGCGGGTATAACGTTCGGATATGGACCGCGTGGTCACCTCGCAGACCCTGACCCAGGCCGTGGCCGAGCACCTCCGCACCGTCATCCACCAGGGCGAGGTGGGTCCGGGTGACCGGCTGCCCGCCGAGCGCGAGCTGGCCGAGCAGCTCGGGGTCGCCAGGGCGAGCCTGCGCGAGGCGATCAAGGTCCTACAGCGGGAAGGGTACGTCCGGGTCCAGCGCGGAGCGCTCGGCGGCACGTACGTCACGGAGCTCATCGAGCCGCTGGCGAAGTGGCGGATGCGCATGCGCACCCAGGCCGGCGAGTTCGACGACATCATCGACTTCCGCATCGCGCTCGAGACAGACGCCGCCCGGCTGGCCGCCGTGCGCCGGGACCGCACCGACCTGGCCGGGCTGCGGGACTCGATCGCGAGCCTCGGCCGGGTCAGCAACGGCCACTCCGCATTCCGGCTCAGCGACTCCCAGTTCCACAGCCGGGTGGCGAAGACGGCCCGCAACCTGCGCCTCGAAGCCGCGATCGAGTCGGCCCGGGGTGAGCTCTTCGTCCCCCACGACCTGCTGCCCTATGCCGACCCGATCGAGGAGTCCCGGCGCGACCACCAACAGATCTACGAGACGATCCGGGACGGCAAACCCGAGGCCGCCGCGAGCGCGATGCGTGAGCACATCGAGCGCACCCGGCAACAGCTCCGGGACATCGTGTTCGGCTCGGGCAGTGGTTCGGGGAGCGAGCTCGAGCAGGCCTCGGGCTGACCCTCCGCACCGCCGGCCAGCAGGTCACTACCCAGCGTGAGCCTTGACACATCCCTCACTCGATGGTGTCATTCTCCTGGTCCAAGGTCTGAACCTCAGACCATGGACTCCTTGCTCGTGCACACCCCGTAACGGTCCAGCACACCGGGCCGCTGCCTGGGCGGCGTGGCCCAGCGCCCACCGCACACCAGCTCTCAGACCATGGCGCGCCAGCTTCCCGGCCGGAGCGTGCCACGAGACCGGAGGCGCACCGACATGGACTCCGCCAACAGCACCGTGGTCGTCGAAGGCGGCCTCCGGCAACACACGAACTGGTGGGGCGCGTTCGTCATCGGGCTCGCCGGCACGATCCTGGTCACCGGGATCGCGCCACTGGCGGTGGCCGGCATGGGCGCCTCCGCGGTGTTCTACATGGGCATCAACACGGTGTTCGGGCTCGTCCTGTGCCTGTGCCTCGCCGAGATGGCCGCCATGTGGCCGGACCGCGCCGGCGGGGTGCCGTCCTACGCCGCCGAGTCGTTCCGCCCCCTGGTCGGTGACCGGACGGCCCGCCACATCGGCGGCTTCTCAGGCTGGTCCTACTGGCTGGGCTGGTTCCCGGTCGCGCCGATCAACATGATCCTGACGGCCGCGTACATCGTCTCCCTGTTGGACCTGCCCGCCGGTCGGAGCATCGACCCGTTCGGCTCGGTCGGCGCGCCGGTCACCTACACCGTGCTGACGATCTCCCTGGTCGGCCTCGCGCTGCTCTACATCCCCTGCCACTTCGGCATCCGCCTCGGCGCCGGGTTCGCGACCGTGCTCGGGGTGCTCTCGATGCTGCCCCTGACGGCGCTGGTGTTCCTGCCGTTCTTCAAGGCCGGCAGCTTCGACATCCACAACCTCGCCGGGCTGCACCTGCCGGCCGGCGTCACCGGCAGCCCCGCGTTCTACTTCGGCTGGATGTTCCCGATCACCTGGAACGTGATCGCCATGGAGGCCGCCGCCTGCTACATCGGCGAGTGCCGGAACCCGGCGCGCGACGCCAAGATCGCCATGACCGCCGAGGGGCTCTACGGCGTCTTCATCTACGTCATGACACCCGTCGTGTTCGTCGGGGTGCTCGGTGCCGCGCTCTCCACGGCCGACCCCCTGACCCTGTACACCGACTTCGCGCGCCACCTGTTCGGCGACACCAGCTGGGTCAAGTGGTTCATCGGCGTGCCGCTGATCCTGGCGCTGCTGCTCTCGGTGCTCAACGCGATCATGGGTGTCGGCCGCTCGATCTACCAGGCGGCCGAGGACGGCATGCTGCCCCGCTGGTTCCAGCACACCAACCGGCACGGTGTGCCGGGACGCGCGATGGCGTTCAACGTCGTCTGCTCGATGGTGGTGGTGCTGTTCGGCTCGCCGGCCCGGATCTACATCTTCTCCAACGCCGGCTACCTGTTCGCCTGCGCGCTGGCCCTGTGCGGCTACTTCGTGCACCGCCAGATGCGCCCCGAGGTCGAGCGCCCCTACCGGCTACCCGGGTTCGTCCGGTGGGTCGCGCTCGCGATCTTCCTGTTCTGGATGGTGGTCTACTGGTACGGCGGCTTCAACGCCCCGCACATCGTGGTCGGCCCGGACGAGTCCCCCTTCCTCTTCGTGCTCGGCCTGGTCATCATGTGCGCGTACTTCCCGCTGTACTGGTGGCGGGCCGCGTCCGACC
>DATAYB010000775.1:0-8504 GCA_036272795.1 Pseudonocardia sp. | reverse complement strand
CGGACGTGGGTCGTGAGTGGCGAGTGGTCCGCTGGGACCACTCACGACTCACGACGTCAGTAGTTGGTGCAGGACCTCGCCGTGCAGGGGTAGCGAGGTGATCCGGACGCCGGCCGGCGCGAGTGCGTCGGCGACCGCGTTGGCCAGTGCGACCGGGAAGCTCATCGACGAGCCCTCGCCGCAGCCCTTCGCCCCGAGCGGGGTCAGCGGCGACGGGCTGACCAGGTGGTCGGTGCGCAGCTCGAAGCCGGCCTCGGCGCTGGTCGGGCAGAGGTAGTCGAGGAACGTGGCCGAGGTGGGCTGGCCGGACGGCGCGTACCGGAACTCCTCGTACATCGCGCCGCCGAGAGCGTGGGTGAGCGCGCCGTACACCTGGCCGTCCAGCAGCTGCTGGTTGAGCACGGTGCCGGCGTCGTGCACGGAGGACACCCGGTCGATCGTGATCTCGAGGGTGTCCGGGTCGATCCGTACCGCGACGATCTCCGCGACGAAGCCGTAGCAGAGCGAGGAGTTGATCCGGTCGTCCGAAGTGGCCGCCCGCACCTCGCGCGGGGTGAACGCCGCCTCCTCGTAGAGCCGCGCCGACACCCCCTCGGGCAGCGCGCCCGGGTCCCAGTGCACCACCCCGGCGGCGTGCCGGAACCGCGCCGCGCGGGCGGGGTCGGCGCGCGACCTGACCATCCCGTCGGCCAGCTCGAGCTGGTCGGCGGGCACCCCGAGCAGCGCTGAGCCGGCGGCGCGGACGGTCGCGGCGATCCGGTCGGCGGCCTGCACCACCGCGCTGGTCACCAGGGGTGCGAACCGGGACGAGTAGCTGCCCGAGGTGACCGTCCACGGGGTGGTCGCGGTGTCCATGTCGACCACCACGCGGACCTGCTCCTCGGGCAGGCCGAGCCGGCGGGCGGCGACGGCGCGCGCCACCGTTGCGTGCCCCTGGCCCTGCGGCACGCTGCCCAGCAGCACGGTGACCAGCCCGGTCAGGTCCACGGAGATCCGGACGTGCTCGGTGGAGCCGGACTTGTCGCGCCCCGGTTTGCGCTCCGCGGCGGGCGTGGCCAGGCCGACGTAGCCGATGTTGGTACCGGACGGGTCGACCACCAGGCCGACGCCGATGCCGTAGAAACCGCCGCCCGCCCGCACCGAGCGCTGCCGCGCGCGCAGCTCGCCGAGCTCGGCGTTCTTCACCACCAGCTCCAGCGCGCCGGCGTAGTCGCCCGAGTCGTACACCCCGCCGGTCGGCGTCTCGTACGGGAACCCGGCCACGAGGTTCCGCCGGCGCGCCTCGAACACGTCCAGCCCGCTCGCGGCGGCCACCTCGTCCATCAGCCGCTCGAGCCCGAAGTACAGCTGCTGGCCACCGAAGCCCCGGTTCAACCCCGTCGGCATCTGGTTGGTGACCACGGCGCGCGCCCGGATCCGGACGGCGGGGATCCGGTAGGGGCCGGTGATGTTGCCGTAGCAGCGGTACAGGGTGGACGGCTCGGGCGGCCGCAGGTACGCGCCGACGTTGTCCACCAGGTCGGCGTCCAGTGCCGTGACCAGCCCGTCCTCGCCCACCGCCGCCCGGAACCGCATCACCCGGTCGGCGCCGCTGGAGCTCGCCAGCAGATGCTCGATCCGGTCCTCGGTCCAGCGCACCGGGGCGCCCGCATGCCGGCTGGCCAGCGCCATCAGCACCACGTACGGGTAGATGCCGGCCTTGATCCCGAAGCTGCCGCCGATGTCCCCCGGCACGTGCAGCCGCAGCCGGGCGGTGGGCAGGCCGAGCGCACCGGCCATCACCGGCACCATCGTGAACGGGCCGTGGAAGTTCGCCCACGCCTCGACGGCGGGCCCGTCGGCGCCGTCACCGGCACCGTCGCGCCACGAGGCGATCACGCTGTAGCACTCCATCGGCACCGACGAGTACCTCGGGAAGTCGTAGGCCCCCTCGACGACGTGCGCGGCACGCGCGAACGCCTCGTCGACGGCACCGAAGTGGAACGTCCGGTCGGTGGCCACATTGGACCCGGCCGCCTCGTGCAGCAGCGGGGCATCCTCGGCGAGCGCGGCCCGTGCCCCGACCACCGCGTCCAGCGGCCGGTATTCCACGGTGACGAGCTCGGCGGCGTCCTCGGCGGTGTACCGGTCGGTGGCCACCACCACGGCGACCGGTTCGCCGACGAAACGCACCTTGTCGGTACCTGTCGGGTAGTAGGGCATCGGCGCGCCGGTGGACAGCGGGAACGGACGCAGCGCCGCCGCCACCTCGGCCGGCCCGACCACCGCGGCCACCCCGGGGTGCGCGCGGGCCCGGTCCAGGTCGACGGCGCCGATCCGGGCGTGCGGGTGCGGCGAGCGGACCACGGCGGCCACGAGCGTGCCGGGCAGCGGGTCCAGGTCGTCCAGGAACCGCCCCTGACCGGTGACCAGCGGCCCGTCCTCGATCCTCGCCGGTGGCCACTCCGGAAGCTCAGCCACCGGCCTCACCCCTGGCGTCGAACTCACCGGCCACGAGCGTGCGGCGCAGCGTCTTGCCGACCCCGGAGCGGGGAATGGCGTCGACCGCGATCACCCTCTTGGGGCGCTTGACCGAGGGCAGCGCGGTGCGGGCGTAGGCGTACGCCTCGGTGGCGGCGACCAGCGGCGCGACCCGCTGCGCCGGCACCACGAACGCCGTGACCGCCTGCCCCCAGCGCTCGTCGGCGAGGCCGACCACGCACACGTCGTCGACGGCCGGGCAGCGGACCAGCACCGCCTCGATCTCGTCGGGGTAGATGTTCTCCCCGCCGGAGTTGATCATGTCGTCCACCCGGCCGGACACCCAGAGGTCGCCGTCCTCGTCGGCCACCGCCAGGTCGCCGGTGTAGTACCAGCCGTCCCGGATGGACCGCCGGTTCGCGTCCGGCCGGCGCCAGTAGCCCGCGAAGGCCTCCGGGCTGGCCATGGACACCACGACCTGGCCCTGCTCCCCCGCTCCGACCAGCGCGTCCGGCGGCGCGTCCGGCTCCGGCGCGACCAGGCGTACCCGGGAGAAGATGCCCGCCCGGCCGGCCGAGCCGGGCTTGGCGGCCACGTCCGGCCCGATGGTGAACGTGTAGATCTCGGTACTGCCGAAGTGGTTGACGAACGCGCTCGGTGCCACCTCCGCGACCAGCTGCTCGGCCAGCGCGGGTGCCATGGCGGCGCCTGCGTAGGCCAGCCGGTCCAGCCGGGACGCCGCGCCCAGCCGCCCGGTGCGTAGCAGCGACCAGAACATCGTCGGCACCAGATACAGCGAGCTGACACCCTCGGCGACGATCAGCTCGGCAGCCTCGTCGGCGTCGAACACCGGCTGCGCGACCCACGTCCCGCCCACCACGATGCTGGCCAGCAGGGTGCGCAGGCCCATGGTGTGGAACATCGGCATCACGCCGAGGCTGACCTCGCCGAGCCGCTGCTGGGTCTGCACCGCGTGCGCGACGGCGGCGGCGTGCTCGGCGCGGTGGCTGCGCGGCACACCCTTGGGACGGCCGGTCGTGCCCGAGGTGTAGAGCTGCACGCTGACCGTGTCGGGCGCGGGGGTCACCGGCAGCGGGTGATCATCGAGACCTTCGGCGACGGCGTCCAGCTCGGCGACGGTGCACAGCCGGACGCGCCCACCCGGCACGGCGGCATCCATCACCGCGGCGCCGGCGGCATCGGCAGTGGCGGGGTCCACCACGAGCAGGCGGATCCCGGCGTCCTCGACGCAGTAGCGCAGCTCGCCGGGCCCGAAGCGTGTGGACAGCGGCACCGAGCAGGCGCCGAGCTGCTGGACCGCGAGGTGCAGGCTGGCCAGCGGCTCGCCGCCGCGCAGCAGCAGGCCGACCCGATCACCCGGGCACACGCCGGCGGCGGCCAGCGCCCTGGCCAGCTGGCTGGTCCGGGCCGCCCAGGCCGCGTAGGTGAGGCACCGCCCGGTGCCACGCACCGCCGGCCGGGACGGGTGGCGCTCTGCCGCCCCGCGCAGCGCGGTCACCAGGTCCATGCAGCCACCGTCCCGTCCGTGTCCCGGCGATACCGATCTCGCAGCGCCGATCGGTGCCGGTCATCCGCAATCATCTGTTTTGGACGGTATTGACCACACGATGCCTCGCGATACCGCTGAACGTATGATTTGGATGGTTTGATGAGAATCGTCAGGGTGCATGGAAGACAGCGACCCCGGGGGCCTACGCTCCGCCGACATCGGGGTGCGGCTCCGAGTGACCTACGGCACATTCGCCGAACACGGTGAAGGGTGGAACCGGTGAGCGGGATCCGGCTGTCGTCAACGTCGTACGTCGTACTGGGCATGATCGCGCTGCGCGGTCCGTCCACGCCGTACGACCTCAAGCGCGCAGTGGGCCACTCGGTCGGCTACTTCTGGCACTTCCCGCACGCCCAGCTCTACTCCGAGCCCGACCGGCTCGCCGAGGTCGGGCTGCTCGAGCTGTCCACCGAGGACGGCGGCCGGCGGCGCAAGACCTACTCGATCACCGAGGCCGGCCGCGCCGCGGTCCGCGAGTGGCTCGCCGCGCCGACCAATGAGCACTTCCAGATGCGCGACATCGCCGAGCTGAAGCTGTTCTTCAACGAGGTCGGCGAACCTGTCGACGTGACCAACCTGGCCCACGAGCAGATCAAGCAGCACGAGCAGCGGATCTCCGTCTACGAGGAGATGCAGTCGCGGTTCGGCGAGAGCGAGCCCGCCCAGCCACGCATGATCACCCTGGAGCTGGGACTGGAGATGGAGCACGCCGCCCTGCGGTTCTGGTCGGCGCTGGCCGATGGTGAGCTCGAGCGATTATCGGCCGGTCGACGCCAGCGCTGAGCAGCCCTCCGCTCCTGATTCCCCCGGCCGAACCAGCGTTGAGCCGCCGGCCGGGCGACCTCAGAACACCTCAAGGCAGTACGGCTCCGCCTCCCCCGCCATCGCCAGGGACGCCGCCCGCACCGCACCGGGACGCAGCTCGCGGACCCGCCCGGCGGCGGCCAGCGCAGCCAGCCGGACACCCCCCAGATACGCCGAGGCCAGGTCGGTCGTGTCGCACGCCAGGTCGGCACCGGCCTCGGTCCTGGCCACCTCGGCGGTGCCGTCGCCGGCCACGCGCAGCCGCCAGCGCCCGGCGTTCCACGGGCAGAACCGGTCGGTGACCTCGAGCACCAGGTCGACCGGCGCGGCATACCGGCGGGCGGCCAATGCCCGGTCCACGTCGACCAGCCGGATCCAGAGCGCGTCGGCGACATCGGTCAGCTTCGCCCTCGCGTCGGCCAGCAGCAGCAAGATCGGGTCGTCCAGCGCGACGTTCCCGTAGCGGACCCGGCCGACCATGTCGAGGTCCAGCAGCGCGCGCCACAGGCCGGCGTGCGCCTCCGGCGTGGCCGCGACCAGCTCGCGCACCACCAGGTCGAAGTCCGGCCCCGCCACCGCCCAGTCCGGCTTGAACCGGAACACCGCGTAGCCGTCCGGTGCGCCACCGCCGCACGGCCGGTGCACGACGAACCGGTATGCCGTGGCGCCCTCCCGGTCGCGCTCGTCGTCGGCCAGCCGCGACCGCCAGGTCGCCTCCGGCCGGGAGATCCAGCCCACCCGGGACGGCAACGTGCCCCGGTGCACCGCGCGCATCGGCTCGGCGGCGGCCGCCTCGTCCAACCACTCGACCGCGCCACCGGTCGGCGCCCCGTCGCGGAAGGCCGCCCGGCCGGGCACCGTGAGCGCCCCGTGCCGGGACGCCAGCCCGTAGCCGAACCGCCCGTAGAGCGGCGCCATGGAGGCCCACAGCGCGGCGATCGGCTCACCACCGGGCTCCGGCTCCGTGTCGTCCCCGGTGCCGGACCGGTGCCCGGCGGCGTGCAGCCGGTCCAGCTGGGTGCGCATCAGGGTGGTCAGCGCGCCTCGGCCCCGCGCCTCCGGCCGCACGCCGACGAAGCTGACCGCCGCGACCGGGCTGGGCCCTGTGCCGGGCAGGGTGAGCTCCCTGGCCAGCACGGTGCCGCCGCCGACCAGCCGCTCGCGCTCGAACACGCCGACCACCCGTTCCCCGGTCAACACCGCGATGGCGCGCCGGCCCCCCTCCGGGTGCGGGTCCGACAGGAATGCGCTGGAAACCATCGTCAGGTAGTCGGGCAGCTCGGCCTCGGTCAGCGACCGGGCGGTCACCGTCGACCTGGTCGCGGTTGTCGTCATGCCTCGTTGGTAGTCGGTGCCGCCCGCCGCGCCAACCGAATTCGGCGCGGCACGGCGGCGTCCGAGCGGCGTCCGAGCGGCCTTCTAGCGGCGTCCGGCTGGTGGAGCGATGGCGCGACCGTCCACCCGTTCAGGTGGAGCCGCCCGGCGAGTCCTTACCGCCGCGCCCGGTTCGGAATGCCTCGACCGGGCGCCGGGTTGTGTTGATCGTGAAATTTGGCATCGCGACGTTCATCACCGACGAAGGCATCCGACCCGGGCCGCTCGGCGCGGCACTCGAGGAACGCGGGTTCGACTCGCTGTTCATCGCGGAGCACTCCCACATCCCGGCCAGCAGGCAGTCGCCATACCCCGGTGGCGGCGAGCTGCCCCGGGTCTACTACCGCACGCTGGACCCGTTCGTAGCGCTCACCGCGGTCGCGGCCGCGACCCAGAACCTGCTGGTGGCCACCGGGATCGCCCTGGTGCCGCAGCGTGACGTGATCCACCTGGCCAACGAGGCGGCCAGCCTGGACGTGGTCTCCAACGGGCGCGCCGCGCTGGGCGTCGGCGCCGGCTGGAACCGCGAGGAGATGCGCAACCACGGCGTCGACCCCAAGACCCGGGGCGCGCTGATGGGTGAGCAGCTCGCCGCGCTGAAGGAGATCTGGACGAAGGAGCAGGCCGAGTTCCACGGCGAGCACGTGAACTTCGACCCGATCTTCGCCTGGCCGAAGCCGGTGCAGCAGCCGCTGCCCATCTACGTCGGCGGCGAGAGCAAGGCCGCCCTGGACCGGCTGGCCAAGTACGGCGACGCCTGGCTGCCTCGCGCGCAGACGTCGGCCCAGGAGCTGAACCGGGTCCGGGGGTGGCTCGCCGACCAGGGCCGGACCGACGTGCCGGTGACGATCTTCGGCGCCGGCCCGGACCGGAGCGCGCTGGCCGGCTACGTCGAGGGCGGCGTGGAGCGGGTCACCCTGTTCCTGCGCACCCAGCCGGAGGCCGAGACCCTCGCCGAGCTCGACGAGCTGGCGAAGTTCGTCGCGGACGCCGCCTGAGCGGCGCACCCGAGCAGTGCGCCGGCCGGCTCCCGATCACCGATCGGGGCCGGCCGGTGTGTTGTCCGAGAGATGCCTGAGAGTGAGCAAAGATCACACTCCGTGAATCGTTATAGCCACTCAGTAGAGTGAAATAACACTCACCCGATCAAGGCAACCTCCACGCAACCCGGTGTTTCCCCTGGATATGCGGGAATTCGAGGTCAACCCGCCGATCGCGGCGAAATGGCCCATGAGCACAATGCGTCGCATCGCTCCGCAGGCTCCCACGGAAGGTCGACACCCACGATGCTGATGGTCGAGATGTTGGCTCGGATGCCGGACCTGCGTCGACGGATCCAGGCCGAGCACATCGCCGACCGCAGCGGGCGGTGCCGGGACTGCCACGGAGCCCAGTGGCCGTGCGAGCTGTACCGGCTGGCCATCGAGGTGGACCGCCGCTACGGCCCCTGCCCTTCCAACGCCGGCTGGCCCGGCCCGCCCCGGCAGACCCAGCACGGCGCGGTGCCTCCGCAGTCCCTGTCGGGCCGCCCCGGCCCGCCGGTCGGCCGCGGTACTCCGCCGACACCACCCCAGGGCCCGCGCCGCCCCGGGGCCCCCGTAGCTCCGCTCCCCGCCGGCGTCACCCCGCTGCCGCCGTCCCGCACCCGCACACCCGGCCGCCCGAGCGGCCGGGCAGGCGAGGCCGGTGTCGCCCTCCCGGCGCCCCGGCCCACCACCACCGGCAACTTCGCCGCTGTCCAAGGCGCTCCGCGGACCCCGACCGCACTGAGCGCCCGGCACGACGAGCTGCGCGCCCGGCGCGAACAGCACCGCGCCCGGCGTGACGAGCTGCGCGCGCGGCGCGGCGAGGTGGAGCGGTGGCGGGACGGCGGCCGGCACGACCTGGGCCGGCCGGCAGAGGCGGCTCCGCTGGTCAACCGGCTGCCGCCCGGCACGGTGCCGCAGCCGAAGAGCGAGCTGATCGACGTGTTGGAGGACGTGCTGCGCTGGTCGCAGTGACCGGGCGGCTACGGCGGCGAGTCGCTCGTGGTCGCCTTCCGCAGGCGCCTGGCCACGACGTCGAGGTGGTCGAGCAGCTCGGCCGGGGCGTCCGCCAGCGTGAACTCGGCATCGAGCGCGACGAGGTCCTGCGCCACCCGGTCCAGGCTGTCCGCGGCCAGCGCCACCTCCGCGCGGTCGCCTGCCACTGCGGTCACCTTGGCCGGCAGCAGTGTCGGCACCCTCGCCAGCACCGTCTCCGCCGAGACCGCCACGGTGGCACGCACCGTGTACCGGTACGGGGCCTCGGTGATCGA
>DATAYB010000774.1:0-5398 GCA_036272795.1 Pseudonocardia sp. | reverse complement strand
GGCGGTCGCGGCGGCGCACCCACGATCACCACCGGCGAAGTGGTCGCGCTCGATCGGTCGGTCGTCGCACGCGACGACTACCGGCATTCGTCGCACCAGCTGCGAGGATTGATCGAGGTCGACGCCTCGGTCCGGCCCGGCGACTCCGGCGGACCACTCGTCGGCACCGCCGGGGTGATCGGCATGGACACCGCCGCCAGCGACCAGTCCGGCTTCGCCATCCCCATCAACACCGTGATGGCGACCGTGCACCGACTCGCCGGCCGCCACACCGACTCCTCCGCCGGGCCTGACCGAGCCGGTTCCGAGGCGAACGACGCCCGGGCGGTCCAGGAGGAAGCCCACCACAGCGAGCTCCGGGGCGACGGCTGACTACCTGAGAGCGTTTCGGCCAGCGCGACCAGGAAGAACTAGGACACTCCCGGGACCCTAATAAGGAACGGGCAGATCGGCTAAAATGCCATCTCGTGAGTGACTCCCGGGCCGGCCAGACTGGCGGCGGCTCGTGGGTCGTGCCTCTGCTGGTGCTCGTGTCCGGCACCTTCATGGCGGTGCTCGACACCAGTATCACCAACGTGGCCATCCCGAAGATGATGGTCACGCTCAACGCGCCGCCCGATGACGTGGAGTGGATCGTCACCGCGTACACGCTGACGATGGGCGTGGTGGTGCCGGTCTGCGGCTGGCTGGGCAGCCGGGTCGGGCTGACCCGCCTGCACCGCTGGTGCATGCTCGGCTTCGCCGCCACCTCGGCCGCCTGCGGCCTGGCGTGGAGCCTGCCCAGCATGATCGCGTTCCGGGTACTGCAGGCCATCCCTGGTGGCATGCTGCCGCTGATCGCCATGATCCTGTTGATGCGGATCGTGCCGAAGCGCAACATCGGCGCCGCGATGGGGATCTACGGGCTCGGCGTGACCGTGGCCCCCGCGGTCGGGCCGGTGCTGGGCGGTTACCTCGTGGAGTACGTCGACTGGCGGCTGATCTTCTACATCAACGTGCCGGTCGGGATACTCGGCGCCATCGCCGCCGCGATGGTGTTCCCCAGCGAAAAGCCGGTGAGTTGGCCCAAGTTCGACCTCGTGGGCTTCCTGACCGTCGGCTACGGCATGTTCGCGCTGCTGCTGGCCTGCGCCGAGGGGCAGAAGTGGGGCTGGACCGGGTACCGCATCCTCGGGCTGCTGGTCACCGGGACGCTCAGCCTCGCGCTCTTCGTGGTGATCGAGCTGGACGTGCCGAACCCGCTGGTCAACCTGAAGGTGCTGACCTACTGGCCGTTCGTGAACTCGTTACTGCTGCTGGTGGTCGTGATGACCGGGATGTTCACCGGTCTGTACTTCATCCCGCAGTACCTGCAGAACGTGCAGGGTATGCAGGCGTTCGACGCCGGTCTGGTGCTGCTGCCCGCTTCGCTGGTGGTGCTGGTGATGATGCCGATCGCGGGGCGGATCTACGACGCGGCCGGCCCGCGCTGGCCGGTCACCATCGGGATGCTGATTGCCGCGTACGCCTCCTACCAGCTGGCGCAGATTAACGTGGATACGCCCCGGCACTTCATCGAGCTCAACCTGGCGATCCGGAACCTGGGCCTGGGGCTGTCCATGATGCCGATCATGACGGCCGGCCTGGCCGCGCTCCCGACCGCGCTGAGCGGAGCGGGCAGCACGATGAACAATGTGATGCGGCAGGTCATCTCCAGCGTCTCGGTCGCGGCTCTGACCGGCATGAACACCGACTCCGCGCAGCAGCTGCTGGCCGACCGCGGCGCACTGTACGACAGCGGAGCCCAGATGCTCCCGCAGGTCGCGGAGTATCAGGCGCAGGGCGCGAGCGGCCTGGCCGGGCTCTACACGATGCTCAACAACCAGATCACCACGCAGACCTACGCCAACGGGTTCTACCTGGTGGCGGTGATGTCGCTGGCCTCGATCGGGCTGACCCTCGCGCTGCGCTCCGGCGGCAACGCGAAGGCGGAGTCGGCCGAACGCGAGATCGTCGAGGTCTGACCGGCGGGTTGCGTCAATACCTCCTCGGCTATCCCCGCCTGGCGAGCCGCACGGCTCGAACCCATCGAAGCCCTCCGCTCCGAATGATCTTCCCCGCTCACGACTCGAGTCGCTTGCGCAGTCGGTCGAGTTGGCTGGTGCTCAGGCGCACCAGGTTCAGGTCCTCGGCGGTGGGCGCCGAGGCGTCTGGTGCCTCGCTGTACCGGACCAGGGCGTGCAGGGCCGCCACCCAGTCGTCGGCCAGCCGCTGGACCGCCGCCTCGGAGATCACCTCGGGTAGGTAGGTCCAGGACGAGCGCAGCCCGTCGGCATCGACCAGCACGTTGACGTCCACGGCGTGTGCCACCGGCATGTCCGGGTCACCGCCACTGCCCAGCGCGCCGGCGTCCAGCGACCAGTCCCCCGCCGGCCCGGCGTCGAACCGGCCCAGGTAGTTGAAGCCGATGACCGGCTCCGGCAGTGCCGCCAGCTCGGCGGCGCTCGGCTCGTGCAGGTGCCGCAGCACGCCGTAGCCGGCGCCGTGGTCGGGCAGCGCGGCCAGCCGGTCCCTGACCAGTCTGACCAGGGTGCCGGCCGCCCGGCCGCCGCCGAACACCTCTTCCAGGTCCGCGCCGGAGGAGTCCAGCCGGACCGGGAACGCGGTGGTGAACCAGCCCACCGTGCGGGTCAGGTCGCTGTCGGCCACCAGCGCTTCCTCCCGCCCGTGACCTTCCAACCGGATCAGCGGGGCGGGGTCCCCGGCCCGGGCGGTCGCGGCGAGCAGCGCGGCCAGCAGCACGTCCTGGGTGGCCGCGCGGGTGGCGCGGGGCAGCGAGGTGAGCACCGCGCGGGTCACCTCGGCCGGCACCCGGACCACCAGCCGGCGGGTGGCGCCCAGCCGGTCCCGCGCGGGGTCCATCTCCCGGGCGGTGAGCCGGGGCGGGGGCCCTGCCAGCACGGACCGCCACAGCGGCAGCTGGTCGGCCAACCGAGGTGCCCGCTCCACCAGCCCGTGCGCCCAGGCTCGGAACGAGGTGCCGACCGGTTCGACGGTCTGCCCCGCGCACGCGCGAGCCAGGTCGCCGACCAGGATCCGCCAGGAGACCCCGTCCACCACGAGATGATGCGCGACGAGGAGCAGCCGGCCCCGCTCGGCCGGCCCGGCGTCGAACCACACCGCGCGCAGCATCTGGCCGCCCTCGGGATCCAGTTGGAGGGCCTCCGCCCCGGCGGCCTCCGACAGAGCGGCGGCCAGCTCGTCGGTGTCTTGCGGGGCGGTCACCTGACGCAGCAGCGGCTCGTCGCCGGCGACAGGGACGTGCAGCGCGCGTCCGTCCGGCCCCAACCGGGCGCGCAGCATGTCGTGGCCGGCCAGCACCGCGCGCAGGCCGGCCACCAGTTCGGCCTCGGTGAGCCCAGCGGGAGTGCGCAGTGCCACGGACTGGGAGAACGCCCGGAACGGACCCGCCCGGTCCAGCAGCCGGTGCATGATCGGCGTCAGTGGCAGCTCGCCGACTCCGTCCAGCCCGTCCTGCCGCACCGTGACCGACCCGGTGGCGACCAGCGCCAACCCCTGCGGGGTCCTCGCCTCGAACACCTGCCGGGGAGAGAAGCCCAACCCCGCCTCGCGGCCGAGCGAGGCCAGCCGCAGTGCGGAGATGCTGTCCCCGCCGAGGGCGAAGAAGTTGCCGTCCACCCCCACCGTGTCCAGCCCCAGCACCTCGGCGAACAGCTCGCCCAGCCGGGCTTCCAGCGGGTTGCGCGGCGCCCTCGACCCGGGCTCGGCGGCGCGTACCGGGGCGGGCAGTGCACGGCGGTCGACCTTGCCGGAGGTGTTCAACGGCAGCTCGTCGAGCACCACGATCGCGCCGGGCACGAACTGGTCGGGGAGCGCGTCGGCGACCGCGGCCCGCAGCCGCTCCGGATCCGGCCGGGCACCGTCCGCGGCTACCACGTAGCCGACCAGCCAGGTCCCGCTCGGGCCGTCCTCGCGGGGCAGCACCACGGCGGCGGCGACCTCCGGGCGGGCGGCCAGCACCGAGGCGGTCTCCCCCGGCTCGACACGCACACCTCGCACCTTCACCTGGTCGTCGCCCCGGCCGAGGAACACCAGGGTGCCATCCGGCAGGGCGCGCACGACGTCGCCGGTGCGGTACAGCCGGTCGCCGGGCCCGCCGAACGGGTCGGCCACGAACCGGGCCGCGGTCAGCGCCGGCCGGTTCACGTATCCCCTGGCCACCTGCACGCCGCCCAGGTACAGCTCCCCGGGCACCCCCGGCGGCACCGGGCGCAGCGCCTGGTCCAACACCCGCAGCAGCACCCCGTCGATGGCCCGCCCGATCGGCACCCCCGGCCCGGGTTGGCCCAGGTAGCGGGTGGCGGTGACGTCGATGCTGGCCTCGGTCGGGCCGTAGAGGTTGTGCAGCTCGACCTCGCCGCCCAGCACCTCCACACACCGCTCGGCCAGCTCGGTCGGCAGCTCCTCACCGCTGCACAGCACCCGCCGCAGCGTCGGGCAGCCGGCCGCCGCGTCCTCCGCGGCCCCGTCAGCGGCCCGATCAGCGGCCACGTCGGCGAGGAAGGCGCGCAGCATGGAGGGTACGAAGTGCACCGTCGTCACCCCGGTGGCCCGGATCAGCTCGGCCAGGTAGCGGGGATCCCGGTGGCCGTCCGGGCGGGCGACCACTAGCTCGGCGCCGACCAGGAACGGCAGGAAGAACTCCCACACCGACACGTCGAACCCGGCGGGTGTCTTCTGCAGCAGCACGTCCCGCTCGGTGATGCCGTAGTGCGTGGCCATCCAGGACAGCCGGTTGTGCAGCCCGGCCCTGGTCAGCACCGCGCCCTTGGGCGCTCCGATCGAGCCGGAGGTGTAGATCACGTACGCGGGGTTGGCGTCGTCGACGGTCACCTCGGGAGCGTGGCCGGGCCGGCCGTCGAACGCGGCGGCGGCGTCGAGCAGCAGCGGAGCGTGCGCCAGCTCCGGCAGGGTGTGCGCCACGTCGGCCGTGGCCAGCACCACCACCGGGTCGGCCTCGGCGAGCATGCCGCGCAGCCGGGCGGCGGGCAGGTCCGGGTCCAGCGGCAGGTAGGCCGCCCCGGCGCGCAGCGTGGCCAGCAGCGCCACCACCTGCTCCACGCCGCGCCGAGCGGCCACCCCGACGATCCGCTCCGGGCCGGCGCCCCGCTCCAGTAGCGCCCGGGCCAGCTGGTTCACCCGGGTGTCCAGCTCGGCGTAGCTCAGCCGATGGCCCTCGAAGCGCAGCGCGGGCCGGTCGGGCCAGCGGGCGGCCACCCGGCTGATCTCGGCGGAGATGTCCCCGGTCGGCCCGGCGGCCTCCGCCGACCAGCTGCTCGTCTCACCGGGCAGCAGTGGATCCAGTCCGGCCAGCAGGGGGTCGCGCTCCGGAGCGCAG
>DATAYB010000773.1:0-9463 GCA_036272795.1 Pseudonocardia sp. | reverse complement strand
CTACGCGACCGCGCTGGGCTCCGCCGAGCTCGCGCAGAACTCCGTGCAGGGCCGGATGCTCGAGGTCGAGCAGGCCACCGTCGACATGGCCGGCAATGCCCGGCTGGAGCAGATCCGCGCCTCGCTCGGCGGTGGTGGCGGGGCCGGGCAGCTCGACGCCGGCGCGCAGCACCAGCTCGGGGCCAGTGGTGCCCCCCGCCAGGTCACGTCCGGCAACCCGGTCGGCCAGGAGCAGGCCGCCCAGCACACGCAGCAACAGCCCAACCAGGGCTGACCCGCCCCCTCGGACCGCTCGTAACGCCCGCACCGCCACTTCGGCGGTGCGGGCGTTCCGCGTTTCCGTGGGCGTTGGTCGCGGCGAGCGGCCCGGCGTGGCGCGTGGCGCGGGGCGGGGTGGGGGCGCAGCACGGGGCACAGCGCGGGGCGCACGGGGCCGGGGCGCACGGGGCGGGGCGCACGGGCCCGGCCTGTTGTTACCGAACTGCACAGGAGGCAGGTTTCTCGGCCGCAAAACCTGCCTGTGGTGGAGCTCGGTAACAAGGTGCAGCCCCGTGACGGGCGCGGGCGCAGGTGGGGTCGGGCGGCGGGGCATGCGGGGAGCGGGTCCGGCGGGTCGTGGATACGGGGTGTGAGAGGGCCGCACACGGGTTCCGGGCCGGCACGCAGCTTGGGGCCTGTGTGCGGTGTCAACACGCGCTGTGCGAGGTCTGAGGGAGGAGGACGGGCGCATGTGACGCGGTGGGCCGCTGGTTCCGCGGCGCGCCGGCGCCGCACGGTTCCGCGGGCGCCCGCGTGCCGCCGGTTCCGAGGGCACCGCACGCACTCGGTGGTCATCAGGACGTGAGGGTCGTTTGATCAAGACGCCGGCAGCCCTCACGTCCTGATGATCACCAGGTTCGGCTTCGCCGGCTAACCGGGCGGGGTAGGGCCCGGCTGGCAGCGGGGGCAGTAGTAGGCGACGCGGGCGTAGAGGCCGTCGCCCTGCTCGCCGGTGCGGATCCGGGTGCCACAGCGGCGGCACGGCTGGCCGCCACGCCCGTAGACCCAGTGCTGGCGGCCCCGACCGAGCTCGCCGGTGGTGGACTGCTCCGGCCGGTCGGCGTTGCGCAGCAACAGCGTGTGCGCCAGCGCGACCACCCGCCCCGGATCGGCCAGCGAGGACACGGGCGACCACGGTGACACACGGAGCAGGAAGCACACCTCCGCGCGGTACAGGTTGCCTACGCCGGCCATGACTCGCTGGTCGAGCAACGCGAGGCCTACCTCGGCGGCGGGGTCGGCGGTCAGCCGGCGCACCGCCTCGGCGTGCAGCGCGTCCGACCAGTCCGGGGCCAGCAGGTCCGGCCCGAGGTGTCCGACCAGCCGCCCCTCGTCGGCGGTGGCCAGCAGCTCCAGGTCGTGCAGCCGGAACCCGACCGCCACCCGCTCCTCCGTCGCCAGCACGGCCCGCACGTCGTGGGCGGCGCCACGCCAGCGGTCGGCGGCCCGGTAGAGGTGCCAGCTGCCGTCCATCCGCAGGTGGCTGTGCAGGCTCAGGCCTGCGTCGAAACGGGTGAAAAGGTGTTTCCCGACACTACGGACCGCGAGCACGGTCCGACCCGATAGATCATGTGTTACCCAGCGCGGATGCCGTAGCTCCCCTCGGCGCAGCCGATGCCCGGTCAGCGCCGCGTTGAGCCGGCGCGCGGTGAGATACACGGTGTCGCCCTCGGGCATGGTGCACGATCGTGCCAGCGGGATGAGGGGAGTGCAGATGGTACGGCCGGTAGCCGGGTTCGATCGGCTCGGTGAGGAGAACGCCTTCGCGGTATTGGCACGGGCTGCCGAGCTGACCGCGCAAGGCCATGACGTGATCAACCTGGGCATCGGTCAGCCGGATTTCCGCACCCCGGACCACATCGTCGAGGCGGCGGTGCGCGCGCTGCGGGACGGCAAGCACGGCTACACCGACGCGACGGGCATCCCGGAGCTGCGCGAGGCGGTGGCGTCGCATGTCGCGGCCAGCACCGGCGTCACGGTGCCCGCCGACCGCGTGATGATCATGCCGGGTGGCAAGGTGACCATGTTCGCCGCGATCCTGATGTTCGGCGAGCCCGGGGTGGACATTCTTTATCCCGACCCGGGTTTCCCGATCTACAAGTCGATGATCGACTTCACGGGCGCGCGGGCGGTGCCGGTGCCGATCCGTGAGGAGAACAACTTCGCGTTCTCGGCGGAGGAGCTGCTGTCCCTGATCACGCCCCGGACGAGGCTGGTCATCCTGAACTCGCCGGCCAACCCGACGGCCGGGGTGACCCCGCGCGGTGAGATCAACCGGCTGGTCGCGGGCCTGCTGGAGCACCCGTACGCGGCGGTGCTGTCCGACGAGATCTACGACCGGATGCTCTACGACGGCGCCGAGCATGTGTCGCTGCTGAGCTTCCCGGAGATCCGCAACCGGGTGATCCTGCTCAACGGCTGGTCGAAGACGTACGCCATGACCGGCTGGCGGCTGGGCTGGTCGATCTGGCCGACCGCGCTGGTCGCCCGGGTGCGCAAGCTCGCCGTGAACGCCTGGAGCTGTGTGAACGCGCCGACCCAGTACGCCGGGATCGCCGCGCTGGAGGGCCCGCAGGACGCGGTCACCAGGATGGTCGAGGAGTTCGACCGGCGCCGCCAGGTCGCCGTGGACCTGCTCAACGGCCTGCCCGGGGTGTCCTGCCTGCTGCCGACCGGGGCGTTCTACACGTTCCCCAACATCACCAGCACCGGCTGGTCGGCCAAGCCACTGGCCTCGGCGCTGCTGGAGCGGGCCGGCGTGGCGCTGATCGGCGGCCCGGACTTCGGCGAGTACGGCGAGGGCTACCTGCGCGTGTCGTATGCGAACTCGGAGGAGAACATCCGCAGGGCGCTCGGCCGGGTCGGTGAGTTCCTGACCGAGCACCGGGCGGCCGCGCACTGAGTCCGCCTTGAGCCCGCGGCGGCGCTGCCCGAGTTGCCGGGGCAGCGCCGCGGCAGGTGGGCTCAGCCGGTGCCGACGCCGGACTGGGCGCGGAGTGCATCCAGCGCCTGGCGCAGGTAGCCACGGAAGACCGGGTAGTTCTCGCTCATCGGGAAGTGGCCGATCTCCTTCATCTCGATGAAGCTGGCGTTCTTGATCGCCGCCGCCGTCCGCCGGCCGTCCTCCGGCGTGGTCAGGTAGTCGTACTCGCCGGTCATCATGACGACGGGGCAGCGGTCGCCGTCGATCTCGCCGAGCTTGCCGCGCAGGTCGTGGTCTACCGAGTAGAAGTGCAGGTCGCCCTTGAACGCCTCGGAGCCCTGCGTGTAGTAGAACCAGGTCTTCCAACGGTCTGCGTCCGGGGACTGCGGGGCCATCAGGTCCCACACCCCGCTGCCGCAGACCTGCGCGGCGTTGGCGTGCGGGTGCTGCCACCAGTCCAGGTAGAAGCCGGGCGAGTAGTCGGCGCCCTCCACCGGGATCACCCCACCGAAGCGCTCCGGGAACCGGTGTGCCAGCTGCAACGCCACGTTGCCGCCGAACGAGGACCCCATGAAGATCGGGTCGGCCAGCTCCAGTGCGTCACAGAGCGCGACGATGAAGTTGGCGTAGTGGTCGGCCGTGAGCTTGTACTCCTCGGTCCACCACGCGGTGTTCTCCGGCGGGTCGGACTTGCCGTGCCGGGGCAGGTCGTACGCGATCACCCGGTAGTTAGCGGTGATCTCCTCGTCCTCCAGCAGGCCCCGCCACTGGTGGTTGTGGCAGCCGGCGGTGTGTTGGCAGACCAGCGGCTGCCCGGTGCCGTTCTCCAGGTAGAAGACCTTGTACTCAAGGCCGTCCGCCTCGACGTGCACGTAGTGGCCGGTGACCGGCGAAATCTTCGACATGATCGTTCGTCCTCGCTCTCGGGGTCAGACCGGTACGCCGACGCTGCGTAGCAGCTCGATCTGGCGGGTCAGGCAACGCAGGTTCTGCATCAGCACGAGCACGTCGCCCTCGAGCTTCATGTCCCGTTGGAAGCTGGCCGCCCAGATGCCGTGGTACATCGGGCCGGGCGTCGGTACGCCGAAGTTGCGCCAGGTCTCGGCGCTGGCCCGGATCGCGAACTGGTACGGCACGTCCAGCGGGCCCGGGTCGACGGTGAGCGCGGCGACCTTGCCGGACACCATGCGCACGACCACGGTGTGCTCGGCCATCTCGAGCAGGTACGAGCAGGTGAAGTACTTGCCGTGCGCCTGGATCTCCGGATCGGTGTCGCTCGCCTCGGTGAACGCGGCACCCCAGTCGGCGGCGGTGCGCGCCGCGCTGGTCACTGTCATCAGGTCGCTCCTCGTTGAGTCCTCGAGCTGCGGGTGTCGAGCCTCTGCCGGCTCGTCCGCCATCTCACCGGGCGGCTCCGGTCGAGGTCCAATACCTGTTGACCACCGATTGATAGGCAACAGACATTGGTCCGGTCCCGACGTCGCGCCCTACGATCGGTCGGTGCCGCCGACGCTGGACCTGCGCGTGATGCGGTACTTCGTCGCGGTGGCCGAGGAGCTGCACTTCGGGCGGGCGGCCGCCCGGCTGCACATCGCGCAGCCGTCGCTGAGCGTGCAGATCCGCAAGCTGGAGCACAGCCTGGGTACAGCGCTGCTACTGCGGACCAGCCGGCACGTCGAGCTGACCGTGGCCGGCGCGGTGCTGCTGGACGAGGCACGCCGGCTGCTCGCCGACGCGGAGCGGGCGGCGGAGCGGACCCGGGAGGCCGGCCGCGGCACCCGGGGCGGCCTGATCGTCGGCTTCCAGGCCAACGCGGCCGCCGAGCTCACCCCGAAGATCCTCGCCTCGTTCCAGGCCCGCTACCCGCACGTGCAGGTGGAGATGCGGGCGCACGACTTCCGCGACCCGTACGTCGGCCTCGGCAACGGGGAGGTCGACGTCGCGTTCGTGCGGCCGCCGCTGCTGATGCAGGACTGGCTGTCGTTGGAGACGCTGTTCACCGAGTCGCGGATGCTCGTGGTGTCCCGCGACTCGTCGGTGGCCGCCCATACCGAGGTGACCGTCGAGCAACTGGTGGACGAGCCGTTCGTGGCGCGCAAGGCACCGGAGCACTGGCGCGACTTCTGGCTGGCCACCGAGTCGCGGGACGGCCACCCGGTGCGCCTCGGCGCGGAGGTCGGTGGCGTCGACGAGTGCTTCGAGGCGATCCTGGCCGGCCGTGGCATGGCGTTCACCCAGGCGTCGACCAGGCGGTACTACGACCGGCCCGGCCTGGCGTTCATCCCGGTACCGGGGCTGCGCGGCTCCACGGTGTCCGTCGCCTGGCGCCGCGACATGAACTCGACGCTGGTCCGCGACTTCGTCCGCACCGCCCGCGAGCTGGCCGCGCTCGACCTGGTGCCGGAGTGTGTGGCGTCGGTGGTCGCTTCGGCGTCCGTGCAGCGGTCGATCAGCTGAGGTCTTCGGGCGGCTGCCCGGCGGGTCATGGCGCGATGAGCCGCAGCGTCGGGAAGTAGGTGCGGTACCGCGCCGCGTCCCTGGTCAGCAGTCGGAGGCCGAGTACGGCGGCGTGCGCGCCGATGAGGAAGTCGGGCAGCGTCGAACCTCGGGTGCCGCCCCGAGCTCGGTAGGTGCGGTGGGCCCTGGCGGCCAGGAACGCGGCGGCCCAGGGCAGGTTGGCACGGACGAAGCGGTCGCCGGTGAGCACGGCGTCCAGGCTTTCGATGGTCGAGAACCCGAGTGACACCTCGCTGTACACGATCTGGTTGATCAGCACCGGGCCCCGCTCCAGCGCGCCGGCCAGCTGCTTGCCGGACCAGGCCGCCCAGCTGGCGTCGTTGGTGAACAGGTCGAGCAGCACGTTCGAGTCGACCAGGGTGCCTTCGGCGGCCTCACTCACCTCTGGTCAGGGCCATGATCTCGTCGGTGCTCAGCGCCACGTCGCCCTTCCCGAGCAGGGCCGCGACCACCCGCTGGCCCCGGCCTCGCGGACCGCCGACCGGGACGATGCGGGCGACCCCGTCGCCTTCCACCACGATGTCCACCTCGTCGCCCGGCTCGAGCCCGAGGGCCCGGCGGACCTGCTGGGGGATCGTGATCTGCCCCTTGCTCGTGATGCGCACACGGTAAGAATAGCACCGGTATTACTCTTACTGGGGAGAAGCCGCTGGTCAGGCGCGCAGGCGGAGGCCCTTGGGGGTGGCACGGAAACCGGCTTCGGTGAGCACTTCGGCCAGGTGGCTGCCGAGTGACCCCACCCCGTCCGCGCGCTCCACGGCGAGCGAGCCCAGCCAGCCCTCCCGCACAGCGCCGGCCAGAGCGTGCGCAGCCGCCCGCAGCTCGCGCTCGCCGTCGGTGAAGCTGAGCAGTGACCGGCCGCCCCGCTCCACGTAGAGGACCGGGACACCGTCGACCAGCACGACCAGCGCACCTGCCTTGCGCCCCGGCCGGTGCCCTGCGTTGCCCGTGGTGGCCGGCCAGGACAGCGCGGCTCCCCAGGGCTGGGCCGGGTCGGCGGCCGCGAGTACCACCGCCGTCGGGTCGCCGGGCACCTCGGCCACGCGGCCCAGCGCGCGCAGCTGGTCGATCGCGCCCGGTACCGCGAACTGCGAGGCGCCGAGCCCCTCCACCACGTAACCCCGCCGGCAGCGGCCCGACTCCTCCATGGCACGCAGCACCCGGTAGATCCCGGCGAACCCGCCGACCACCCGCTCGGTGCCCAGTGCGCCCCTGGTCAGCACGCCGTGCCGCTCCAGGAACGCCTCCGCGCGGGCGTGCGACCTGCGGGTGCTCTCGGACTCGCGCGGCACGGCCAGCGACCAGCGGCCGCCGACGGTGGGCGGCCCGGAGCGCGACGGCATGGCCGGCCGGCCGGCGCGCAGCCGCGCGTAGCGCCCGCGCGGGGCGGACTGGCGGGGTCGGTGCGCCGCGCCCCGGCCGGCGGTCAGCGCACGTACGGGGCCGAGCGTGTCGTTGCTCAGCAGCCCGGCCCAGACCAGCTCCCACATGGCGCTGACCAGGGCGGCGTCGTCGGGCGCCGGCTCACCGCCGGCGACCAGCGCGGCACCGACCGCATCGGCCAGCTGGCGGAAGAACAGCGCGCCGCCCATCCCCGCCGCCGGGTCGCCCCCGCCGCCCAGCGCGGTCAGCACCGCGGTGTGCAACGGGCCGTTCGGCGGATCGGGCTCCACGTCGGGCAGCAGCAGGTCGGCGACGTCGGTGGGGGCGAGCGCCAGCCAGCCGTCCGCCCCGGCCAGGGGACCGCAGCCCGTCCATGTGACCTCGCCGGCGGCGGTGAGCTCGTCCAGCAGCGCCGGGCTGTAGCCGGGCAGCCGGGCCGGCAGTACCAGCGACTCGAGCGCGCTGGCCGGGATCGGCGCGCCGGCGAGTTGCTCGACCACCGACAGCACGTCCTCCGCGCCGGGCGCCCGCCGGATCCGCGCCCCGATACCGTGCCAGGACGGCAGGAACCGGCCGAGCGCGGCGGGCTCCACCGGCTCCACCTCGGCACGCAGCCGGGCCAGCGAGGCGCGCCGCAGCCGGCGCAGCACCTCGGCGTCGCAGTACTCCACCCCGGCGGCGCCGTGCAGCTCGCGGACCGGCCGCAGCTCACCCCGCACCAGCCGTCCCGTGCCGACCAGCCGGTCCAGCACGCCGCGCACCACCGCGACGCCCAGCCCGAACCGCTCGGCCGCCTCACCCGCCTCGAACGGTACGTGCGTGCGGGCGTGGCGAACCAGCAGCTCACCCAGCGGGTCGGCCACCGGCTCAGTGAACACCTCCGGCACGCCGACCGGCAGCGGCGCACCGAGCGCATCGCGCACCCGGCCGGCGTCCTCGATGGCCAGCCAGCGCCGCTCGCCGGCGACCCGCACCTGGATCACCCGCCGGGCCGACTCCAGCTCGGCCAGCCACTCCGGGCGCACGCCGCGCGCGGCCGCCTCCTCGGTGGACAGGTCACCGAGGAAACGCAGCAGGTCGGCGGCCCCCTCGACGTCGCGGGCGTGCCGGTCCGGCGCCAGCCGCTGCAGCGCCGCCTCCACCTCGATGAGCACCTCGGGATCGAGCAGCTCGCGCATCGCCTCCGAACCGAGCAACTCGGCGAGCAGCGTCGAGTCGAGCGACAGGGCGGCCGCACGCCGTTCGGCCAGCGGCGCGTCCAGCTCGTAGAGGAACATGCCGACGTAGCCGAACAGCAGGCTGCGGGCGAACGGCGAGGGCGACGGCGTGGTGACCTCGACGACGTGCACCTTGCGGCTGGCCACATCGGCCATCAGCTCGCGCAGGCCGGGCAGGTCGTAGACGTCCTGCACGCACTCCCGCATCGCCTCGAGCGACACGGGGAACTGCTCGTACTTGCTAGCCACCGTGAGCAGCTGCGCCGAGCGCTGGCGCTGCTGCCAGAGCGGTGTGCGCCGCCGTGGGTCGCGCCGGGGCAGCAGCAGTGAGCGCGCCGCACACTCCCGGAACCTGGCCGCGAACAGGGCCGAGCCGCCCAGCTCGCCGACCACGATCCGCTCCACCTCGTCGGGCTCGAGCAGCACGTCGTCGGCCGAGGGCAGCACCTCGGCGCCCGAGTCGTCCAGTGCGTCAGGCAGGCGCAGCACGATGCCGTCGTCCGCGCTGGCCGCGCTGACCTCCACCCCGCGCCGCTCCCGCAGCCGGGCCGCGATGGCCAGCGCCCACGGTCCGTTGACCTGCGCGCCGAAGGGGGAGTGCACGACCATCCGCCAGTCGCCCAGCTCGTCGCGGAAGCGCTCCACCAGCACCGTCCGGTCGCTGGGGACGTGGCGGGTGGCCTGGCGCTGCTCGTCGAGGTAGCTGACCAGGTTGTCGGTGGCCCACTCGTCGAGGCCGGCCCCGGTGGCTCTCGCGCGCGCGGCCTCGGTGCCCAATGCGGACATCTCGCGGACGAAGGCCCCGACGGCCCTGCCCAGCTCCAGCGGCCGGCCGATCGCGTCGCCCTTCCAGAACGGCATCCTGGCCGGTTGGCCGGGCGCGGGCGTCACGATCACGCGGTCGTGCGTGATGTCCTCCACCCGCCATGACGACGTGCCCAGCAGGAACGTGTCGCCGACCCGCGACTCGTAGACCATCTCCTCGTCCAGCTCACCGACCCGGGAACCGGCGCCGTCCGCCCCGCCGGGTGTCATCACGGTGAACAGGCCACGGTCGGGGATCGTGCCGCCCGAGGTGACCGCCAGCCGCTGGGCGCCGGGGCGGCCGCGCAGCTCGTCGGTAACCCGGTCCCAGGTGATCCGGGCGCGCAGCTCACCGAACTCCTCGCTGGGGTAACGCCCGGCCAGCATGTCTAGCGTGGCGTAGAGGGCGCCGTCGGGCAGGGCCGCGAACGGGGCGGCACGGCGCACCACGGCCGCCAGCTCGTCGACCCGCCACGGCTCCAGCGACACCATCGCCACGATCTGCTGGGCCAGTACGTCCAACGGGTTGCGCGGGTAGCGCAGTGACTCGATCGAGCCCGACGCCATCCGCTCGGCGACC
>DATAYB010000772.1:0-13393 GCA_036272795.1 Pseudonocardia sp. | reverse complement strand
GAGCGAGACACCCGCGGCCGGTCCGCCACCGATGGCCTGGCCACAGGGCTGGCCCTCGAGCTGGCCCTCGCCGCCCGCGATGCCGGCCCCGCGGGTCTCCCCCACCGGCGCCACCGCCCCACCCGAGACCGCCGAGGCACCCGCGCCTTCGTGGCCGCCAGCCGTGGCCCCGGCACCACCGGTTCGGGCGGTTCCGCCCATGCCCTCGGGTCCGCCGCTGTCCAGAGTGCTGCGGATCTGGCTCACCGGATACTCGTGGCAGGACAACACCCCGCCAGGCTCAGCGATCGTGTCGCACCCGATCGTGCACCCCAAGGCGGGCGGCAGCGGCACCTACGACGACCCGATCACGGTGGCGGTGCCCGGCTCGAAGGATGACATGACCATCCCCGCCGGTACCCGGTTCTACCTGCCGTCGGTGCTGCGTTATGTGATCGTGGAGGACTCCGGCGCCAGTCCCGCCCCGGCTGGCACGGACGGCCACCTGGACATGTGGGTCGACGGCGAGGGCGGGTCGAAATCCTCCTCCGACACGTGCATGGACCGGATCACCTCAAAATCGGCCGTGGCGATCGAGAACCCGGCACCGAACCTGCCCGTCCTGCTCGGTCCGATCACACAGCGCGGCCGTTGCGACATTCCCGCGCGGCAGCACTCCGGAGAACACGACAACTCCTAGTAGTACGGTCAAACTGAGCTCCACCCGCGGACATTCTGAGACCCCTCGCGGCGCATGCGCGCACCAACCGACCCGAGGCAGGTAGCGTCCGGCGCCTTGGGGATCGGCCATCTCCGTTGCCGCGCCACCTCGACGCCCGGCACTGGCGAGCACGATTCCGCTCCGACGCGGAACCCGACACCGATGTCAACAGACAGGAGCCTTCGCCATGAGCGCCGCGGTCACCTGGAAACCCGAACCCGACGACCACGACTATCCGGCGGCGGGCTCCTATCTGTCCTTGATCGCCCCTGCCGGCCAGGTCCACGATCTGGTCGAGCGCCTCGAACAGGCGCCCGTCGAGCAGTACAAGGCCAAGGACATCCTGCGCGCCGCGCGGCTGACGCTGTTGCCGGTCGACAACCCCCACGTCGCGGCGGACCTGGCAAAGGTCAAGAAGCAGAAGGCCCTCTCGCCCGTACTGATCGTCCGAGGGGCGATCACCAGCGCTATCGACGCTCAGATCGCCGACGGCTACCACCGGGTCTGCGCCAGCTACCACCTCGACGAGAACACCGACATCCCCTGTCGAATCGTGGACCTCACCCCACCCACCCGCCCGTAGCCCGAGGGCGTAGCCGGCGCACACAACAGAGGAGGACACGGCGGTGTCTGGAAATCTCGCGGGCCAGGGCGCAACGCTGGCCGAGCTCGGCGGGCGACTTCGCCGCGCCTACGGCGACCACGTCGGCCCCGGTGAGCAATCGATGCTGGTGGCCTGGTCGTCGTTCACCACCACGTTCGCCGCCACTCGCGCGCTGACGCACTGGATCCGGGCGGGACACGGCCCGGCCAGTGGCGGGATGAGCCTCGGCGGGCGACATTTTCACCACTACAACATCGGCATCGCACTGCTGACCGCGGTCGGAGCCGTTGCGCTGCGCGGCGAGGAACGCCACCACAGGCACCCGCTCACCGCAACCGCCTACGGCGCCGCCAACGCCCTGATCGTCGACGAGCTGATGCTGCTGCTCGACCTCAAAGACGTGTACTGGGCCAAGGAGGGCCGGACCAGCGTGGACACCGCGGTCGGACTCATCGGGCTCGGCGGCGTCTTCGCGGCCGCCGCACCCTTCTGGCAGCGGGTGCTGCGCGAGATCAGCGACATGGTCTCCGAACGCCACAACCGAGCCCAGGTCCCGGTCGAGACCAACCGATAGCCGACCTCGGGCAGTGCCCGAGCCACATGAGAGAACGCCAAGAACAGCGGGATGCGCTTGACCTCGGCTACATGCCGGGGTGGGTTCACTGAGACCCATGGCCATCCGACGCGCGGCGCTGCGGGGGCTGTTGCTGGCGGTGGCTGTCCTGGTGACCGGCTGCGGCGGACCTGACTCGGGCCGACCGGTGCCAACGGTCACTCTCGACCCGCTCGACGTGACCCCGTACGCGAGCCGGCCCTGCGATCTGCTGCGCGATGACCGGGCCGGCCGCCGTCACCTCGCGACTCCGGGCACCCTCACCAGCAGCGCCGACGGGCCGGTGTGCCGCTGGACCCCGACACAGCCGAGGGTGCCGGTGTACACGGCGGGCGTTGTGCTCGGCAAGGGCCTGCCCGACGTCACCGGCCGCGGTGGCGACTACTCGTTCCTGGACCGGTCCGAGATCGCGCACTATCCGGCGTTGCACACCCGGGACCGGGCCAGCGGGTCGAACGCGCGCTGCACCACCCGCGTCGGGGTGGCGGACGACAGCCAGGTGACTGTCACCGCCGACGACAACGGTGAGGCGGTTCGGTCCTCACTGGACGCATGTTCGGAGGCGGACATCCTGGCCACCGAGATCCTCGGACAGCTACTCGCCGCCACGGGATGAGCGCCGCTGGGGCACACTCGGTATGTGAGCCACAAAGCGCAGGTCAGAACCGAGTCACGAGCGCTGCGAGCGGCCAGAGTTGCCGCGGTGCTCGCTGGGGCACTGGTATTGGCATGTGGGTGTGCGCAAGCCCCTCGGCCGCGGCCACCGCAGACCCCACCGGCACCACCGCCCGGTGCCAAGCAGCTCACGATCTGGCTGACCGGCTACTCCTGGCAGGACAACACCCCGCCGGGCTCGTCCAAGGTCGGTGAGCCGGTGCTGCACCAGCAGGCCGGCGGGCAGGGCACCTTCGCCGACCCGATCACCGTCGCGGTACCGGGCCACGAGGGCAAGATGGACTGGCAGCCGGGCACCAAGTTCTACCTGCCCACCGTGCAGCGATATGTGATCGTCGAAGACTCCGGCGCCGCCAAGCCACCTCCCGGAACCGACACCCACCTGGACATGTGGATCGACGGCCAGGACGGCACGAAGGCCAGCACCGACGCCTGCGAGGACCAGTTCACCGGCGCGGTGCCCGCCCAGACCGACCCACCGAACGGGCTTCCGGTGATGGCCGGGCCCATCTACACCAACCAGAAGTGCAACATCCCGCCCCAACCCGACGACCTGGGCACCTACCAGGGCAGCGGCGGGAGTGCGACGGATCCCACCGGCCAGGATCCCGGTGAGCACACGAGCGGCGGCAACTAGCGCCCACGCCCGCGAGAGATCACGCGGCGGAGCACCGCGTCACGGGGCGGCATGCGGGGTCAGGACGTTGCGGGCCGGGCGGGTGCGCCGGCCGAGCAGGGTGCGGGCAAGGCGGCTGGCCTGTCGGGGTTGCAGGTGGGGCAGGTAGGCGCGGCTGAGGGCGTTGCCGATGCTCGGCAGGGTGGTCGGGTCGGGATAGCCGAGGTAGAGCGGGCGGTACTCGGGCTGGAACTTGGCCTTGAACGCCATGAGGGAGCGGAACCCGTACACCGGCTCGAGCAGCTGCCCGGTCCGGTCGAGCAGCCGCTGCGCCGACCCGATGGGCTGGCCTCGGTCGATCCGCGCGAGCGGGGCCCCGGAGAGGCTGAGAAACTCGGCGCCCTCCTGCTGGCACAGCAGCGCGGCGGAGGCGATGAGGAACTCGCTGGCGCCGGCGAACGCGTCACCGCGACGGCGCATGAAGTCCAGGGTCCAGCCGTCCAGCTGTCCGTCGCGGTGGACCGGGAGCCAGCTGGTGACCGCGTGCAGGGTGCGGTCGGCATCTACCGCGATCAGCAGGCGGACGTCGTCGTCGGCGAGTTCGTCGAGCCCACCCAGGGTGAAACCCATCTCCGGCAGGCCCTTCTCGGCCACCCATTCCTCGGAGATCACCCGGATCTGGTCGGTGATGGCCAGCGGGGCGTGACGGTAGCTGCACCATTCGGCGGTGACGCCCGCCTTCTTGGCACGGTTGAGCGCGCTGCGGATGTCCTGCCACTTCCGTCCGGTGAACGCCAGTTCGGGCAGGCGAAGCACCGTCTCCTCGGCGACCTGCAAGGTGCTGAACCCGAGCTCTGCCAGCGCGGCGGCGGCCTGGGCGTCGACGCTGTACCAGCAGGGGATCCAGCCGAGCTGGTGGCAATGCTCGGTGAACCCGAGCATCGCTTTGGCTCTCAGTTCGGGGTCACCGATCGGCCCGCCGGTGGTCAGCGCGACGCCAGCGTGCACCCGGTAGGCGACCGCGGCGCCCGAGTCGCTGGTGAACCAGTAGGCGTTGCCGGCCCAGGTTGTCATGTGCGCCAGCGACGATCCGCCGTCCCGGGCGAGCAGGTGCCGGACCTGGGCGAGCTCGGCGGTGTTGGACACCAGGCGGGTCCGGCTGAAGGTGGCCAGCGCGGCCAGCGCGACCACGCTCCAGAACACCACCCCGGTCCATTCGAACAGCCACGTGGCCGGCCCCGAAACGGGCAGGAACGCCGGTTCGACGGTGCCGAGGTAGACCGGCGGGAGGAACCGCAGCGGCAGGTCGGCCAGCAGCTCACCGAGCCCGGGCGGCCGGTCGTAGCCGCCGGCCAGCAGCAGGCTGGCACCGACATAGAACGCACAGTCCGCGAGCAGGGTCGCGGCGACCAGCCGGCCCCACCTGCGATAGGTGCCGGCCGGGGCCCGGACGTCGAACAGCCCGCCCACCGCGAGCAGCAGAGCGGCCACCAGCAGCGGCTGCAGCGCTGGTAGCGCGACGATCAGCCACGCGTGCAGGTGCCGCCCGGCGCCCAGCAGCATCCGATGGTGGGCGGGTTGGGCGGCGGCGTTCGCGGCGAGCGCGATGCCCAGCCCGCCGAGCACGACGTTGAAGGCGACGCACGCACCCCAGGCCGCCCTTCTGCCCCTGCGCAGCCCCTCCGCGGTGATCAGCAACAACAGGATCGGCATGACTGACATCACGCCAGGGCCCACGCCGGACAGCCGCAGCCGGGTCTGCAGTTTCACGCATTCGAACGCGGCGGCCGGGTCGGCGCAGATCTGTTGCACGGTGAGCGGGTCGGCCGGCGGCGAGGCGAACACAAAACGCAGCACCGACAGCGGGCCCACCCTGGTCTGGGCGAGCGCGGCGACCAGCGGGCCGACCGCGGAGGCGGCCACCACCAGCGCCACCAGTACCCGTGCCTCCGGCCGCGAGGCCACCCTGCGTCGCTGGGCACCGCGCTCGGCACGGGGTGGGCCGAGGAACAGGACACCGATGCCGAACCCGACCAGCCCGTAGGCCAGCCGCATGACGTCGGCGATCAGCCCGGAGTACAGCGCCATCGTGACCAGGGCAATCAACATCAGCAGCCTGAGCCGGCGCCGCCACAGCACCGGCAGCACGGCGCTGGTGGCCAGCGCGGCACCGACCACCACCTCGCTGGGCCCGACCGCGACCGACGCCGCGAGCTGATGTGCCCACCGCCCCCCGGACAGGCTGATCAGCCACACCAACCCGAGGCCGGCGGATACGCCCACCACCTGGGTGCCCAGCAGCACGGCGAGCGCGCGCCGGACGCCGAGCCTGGTCTCCACCATGGCCAGCAGCACCACCAGCAGCGTGCTGTCGGTCACGTAGTCCACCCAGCTCGAACACCACAGCGGCGCGGTCAGCGGGAACCACCAGTGCCCGTCGCCGAGCGGTCCGAGACCAGCTCCCACGGCCGGCAGCAACTCCGGCGAAGGGCCGTGCACCAGGCTGCCGGTCAGTGCGCCGACCAGCAGCAACGTGGCCACGGCGGCGACGGTCAGCGGTACCCGTCGCAGCGCTTTCATCCGGTCCTTCCCAGGGGTTGGCGACCCAGCCCGGGAACAGCGTCTCCGGCGGTGGGTAGCCCCAGGGTGACAGCCGGCCCGCACCGGTTACGAACTCATTTCGCCGCGCCTATCGCCGTTGACGGGCGGCCGTATGGTGGTTTCGGCGGAGCGGAGAGGGTGGTCGGTGCGGAGTCCACGGCGGTGGGTGGTGCTGGCGGTCTGCGCGACGGTAGGCGCGGTGGCAGTGGTCGGCGCGGTGGTGGTCGCCGGCGCGGGACAGCTCGGGCCGCCGTGGCAGGGACGGGTCCGCGCGCCGGCCACGGCCGCGCCGCAGGCATGGCAGGTGGTCGGGCTCGGCGACTCGATCCCCGCCGGGGACGGCTGCGACGGCTGCGTCGGGTTCCTGGACCTGTTCGGTCGGGAGATCACCCGGGACACGGCAAGGCGGGTGGACGTCACGAACCTGGGGGTCGGCGGCTGGACCAGCGAGGACCTGCTCACCTCCCTGACCAGGGACGACCAGGCGACCGGGGCCGTCAGCGGCGCCGACATCGTCACGATCACGATCGGGGCGAACGACTTCAACCCGATACTGGACGACCTCGTCGCCGGGCGCTGCGGCGGCGCCGACGGCCTGGACTGTTTCCAACCCGCCATGGACCCGCTGGAGCACAACCTGACCGCGATCCTGGACCGCGTCCGGCAACTGCGCGGCGCCCGCCCCACCGCGGTGCGGGTCACCGGCTACTGGAACGTGTTCATCGACGGAGCCGTCGCCGCGCGCACCTGGGGTCCCGACTTCGAACGCGGCAGCCAGGCGCTCACCCAGCAGGTGAACGACCTGATCAGGCAGGTGGCACTGGACGAGCACGCCGACTACGTGGATCTGTTCAGCCGCTTCAAGGGCGCCGACGGCCAGCGGGACGACACCGACCTGCTGGCCCCGGACGGCGACCACCCCAGCCAGGCCGGTGACCAGCTGATCGCCGACTCGCTCGCCGAGCTCGGCTACCGCCCCCTCGACACCGGCCCGTGACCGCGTGCTGCCCGGCACCCGGCACCGGGAGGAGGGCGCGGTGAGCTGGTTCTGGGACGCCTCGCTGCTGGCCGGCCCGGCGCCGGCGGTGATCTCGCTGATCGGAGCACTGTCCCTGCTGCTCCTGCTGGTCTGGCCCGAGCCGAAGCCACGCCCGGACTGGTGGCGTCGTGTGGTCCCGCTCAGTGCCGCCGGTTCGGTGCTGCTCGTCGCCCTCGCCGACCTGGTCCTGGAGCTGTGGCGCCCGTTCCCGGACCAGCTGCCGGCGCGCGTGCTGGCCTGGGCCGCGATCGGACTGTGGGCGGTGTTACTCGCGGTGGCGCGAGCGCGCCGGTCGGGCCGGAGGGCACCGGGTTGGCGGCGGTGCTGCGCGGTCGGGCTCGCGGCGTTGCTGGTCCTCACCCTGGCCGCGATGAAGATCAACGCCTTCTACGGCTACCGGCCCAGCATCGGCGCCGCCCTCGGACGCTCCCCGGCCGACGAGGTCGACTTCAGCGCGCTGGCCGGAACCAGGCCCACCCCTCCCACCAACCCCGGCCGGTCACTGATCGAATCCTGGCAACCCCCGCCCGACATGCCCCGGACCGGCCGGGTGACCCACGTGGACATCGCCGGAACCCACTCCGGTTTCCGCGCCCGACCCGCCTCCATCTACCTGCCACCGGCCTACCTGGGCTCGGCCCGCCCCCTGCTGCCGGTACTCGTGCTGATCGCCGGCCAACCCGGCGGCCCCGAGGACTGGCTCGTCGCCGGCAAGTTGTCCGCCATCCTGGACGCCTTCGCGTCGACCCACGCCGGCCTTGCCCCGGTCGTCGTGGTCGCCGACGCCACCGGCTCGTCGTTCGCCAACAGCCTGTGCCTGGACTCCAAGCTCGCGCGGGCGGAGACCTACCTCGCCGACGACGTCCCCGCCTGGATCGTCGGCAACCTCCAGATCGACCACGCCGCCGCCCACTGGGCCATCGGCGGCTTCTCCTTCGGCGGCACCTGTGCGCTGCAGCTGGCGGTGCGCCGACCCTCGGTATTTCCGACGTTCCTGGACATCTCCGGGCAGCAGGAGCCCACCCTCGGCAGCCACGACAAGACCGTCTGGTCGGCGTTCGGCGGCGACGAGGGCGCGTTCCACGCGGTCAACCCCCTCGACATCCTCGCCGCCCAGCGCTTCACCCCCACCGAGGGCGTGCTGGCGGTCGGCACCGACGACCACGAGTACGGCCCGCAGTGCCTCCGCGTCGCCGACGCATCGCGGGCGGCGGGCATGTCGATCCAGCTGCTGCGACCGCCCGGCGGGCACTCCTGGGCCGTCGCCGCCGACTCGTTGCGCGCCGCCCTGCCGATCCTCGCCACCCGGGCCCGGCTCATCCCGCCGCCCTGAGCGCGTCCGCGCACCCTCGGCCGATTGCGGCGTCGGGATAGCTGAAAGAGCGCTGAAGAATGCGCGCCGGTACACCGAATCTCAGATACCTCCTAATAACCGGCTCCAGTCTGTGGCAACACAGGCCCTTCCCGGACAGGAGAAATCACGATGAACCAACCCCGCACTTCCGGCCGCATTCGCGCGACCATCGCCGCCTCGGTCATCGCCGCGGCCGGGCTACTGAGCGCCGCGTGCTCGGCGAACACCACCGCACCGCCGTCGACAGGCGCCCCCGCCCCGTCGGCCGGGGCCAACCACCACGACCGGGCACTGCGCGGCACGATCAGCGCGGAGAACGCCGACACCTGGACCGTCACCAACGCCAAGGGCGCCGCATACACCGTCGACATCACCCCGACCACGGCGTTCGGCACCAAGAAGGCCCCGGCCACCCAGCAGAGCTTCCAGGTGGGCAACCACGTCGTCGTGGTGGGCACACGATCCGGCACCACCATCCAGGCCACCCGCGTCGCCACCCCGGCCGGGCCCACCCCGGCCGGGCCGGGCCCATCACCCACACCGGCGGGCTGAGCCAGCCGCGCGCCGAGGGGTGCAGCTCAACAGGAAGTGTTTCCTGACTGTGCGCGGCAGTGAGCGCGAACCCGGCCCCGCGCCGAACGGGCGATATTGCTGTACGAGCGTGTCGACATATCCGATGTTGTTCCCGCGAGCGTTCAGACTCGGGTGATGGACTGGTGGGAGCCGGTGAACCCGGAGTGGGTGCAGCCCTCGACATTCGAGGTCAGCGATCTGCATGCGCTGGCATATCGGGTGTTCAACGAGACCCGCTCGCCCCGCACCGCCGGGATGGTCGCGGTGCTGTCGTGGGTGCGTGGCGGGCGTGACGCCCCCGTCACCGGGCGCACGGAGCGGCCGGTCACCCGCGCGGCGGCGAGGTACGAGCAATGGGCGGCCCGAGCGGTGGCGGACGAGGGAACTGGCCAGCCCGAAGCGCCACTGGAATCGCTCGCGCGGTCCCTGCGGGTGCAGTATCTGCCGCCGCGTCCGGTCGGTCGGGCGTGGGCGGAGGGAGTCTGGCCGGTCCTGTCGTGGCTGGACGGCGCGACAGGACGCCAGGCCCCGCTGCCACTGCCCCGCCGCAGCCCGGACGGAAAGCTGTGGGGCCGCGACGAGATGCGCGAGCGACTCATCACCGACAACCCGCAGCGCTGGCTCGACCCGGCCACCCGTCGCCACGTCGAGGTCGAGGCCGCCGAGCAGGCCCTGCGCAACCAGGACCTGGCCAACCTGATCGCCCAGACCCGCGCACAGCTCGCGCCGGCCAGGGACGGCGGCTAGTCGCGGTCAGGCCAGCCCGTCGTCGGCGGTCACCGGGGCCGGGGCGGGATGGGCCGCGAGGTAGGCGACCCCGGCCGACACACCCCAGACGTAGATCGCCAGCGACACCACCGCGACCAGCACCGAGTCCCACGGCGCCGGGATGACCCCGAGTCCCTGGAAGCTGCCGAGCGCGGACACCGCGTAGAGGAACACCAGGTGCACGACGATCCACAGGCCGGCGCGCACCTCGTCCTGGGTGAGCGCCCGGGAGGTGCCGGGGCGGCGCGCCACCGTGACGAGGTACCAGATCAGCCCGATCGCCACGACCGGCGCCGACTCGAGCAGCTTCGGCCACGGCACCCAGACGATCACCAGGGCGCTGATCACGAACACCGCCGGGGCGAGCACCGCCATGCCGCCGAGCCGGTCACCGGGCCCGGTCACCCCGGCACGGCGGAAGGCCATCAGGCTGATCGAACCGATGGAGAAGGTGAACACCGCGAGCGAGCCCATGGCGGCGGTGATCGCGTGCCAGCTCGGCAGTGGCAGCAGGAACGCCACCCCCACGACGAAGTTCACCAGCAGCGCGCGCCTGGGCACGCCCCACCGGTCGTTGACCTGGCACACCCAGGCCGGGAAGAAGCCGTTCTTGGCCAGGCCGTAGGCGTTGCGGGCGTTGGCGGCGGTGTAGACGATGCCCGATCCGCTCGGTGAGATCATCGAGTCGGCGATCAGCGTCCAGTACAGGTAGGGCATGCCGAGGACCATGGCGAGCTGGGCGTATGGCGAGTCGAGGTTCACGCCGTGCCAGCCGCCGCCGAGCAGCTCCGCCGGAACGCCGCCGAGGTAGGCGAACTCCAGGCCGAGGTAGAGCGCGATCGTGACCAGGATCGTGGTGACCAGCGCGGCCGGGATGTGCCGGCGCGGGTTGATCACCTCACCCGAGAGCTCGACGATGTTGCGGAACCCGGTGTAGGCGAACACGATGCCGGCCGTGGCGATGGTGCCCAGCGCCGCGCTGTAGCCGTAGGGTGCGAACCCGCCGGCCCTGGTGAAGTTGCGCCCGTCGAATCCCGACGCGATCAGCAGGATCACGGTGGCCGTGGGTATGAGGATCTTGACGGCGGTGATGATGTTGTTCGTCCGGGCGAAGATCTTGACTCCGAAGTAGTTGACCAGGACGAAGACGGCCATCAGCCCGATGGCCAACAGCACCCCGAGCCCGGTCAGCCGGTGGCCGGAGTAGACGCCGGGCAGGTACGAGCTGGCGTACTGCACCACCCCGGCCGCCTCGGTCGGTGGGTTGGCCAGGTAGCTGATCCAGAAGCACCAGCCGACGATGCCGGCCACCAGACGCCCGTTGGAGTAGAGCGGGTAGCGCACCAGGCCGCCGGACTCCGGGCGCGAGATGCCGAGCTCCGCGAACACCAGGGCGACCGCGAGCATCAGCACACCGCCGATCACCCACGCGATGAGCGAGGCCGGCCCCGCGTCCTGCGCCGCGTACATCGAGGCGAACAGCCACCCCGAGCCGATCACACTGCCCAGCCCGGCCGCCACCAGCGACCAGAACCCGAGCGTCCTGCGGAACTTGAGGTCCTCGGTCGCCGCCGTACCCAGGGAAGCCGACATCACCTCAGTGTGACCGCCGCGACGAAAAATCACAGGACGCAGCCGCCCATGGCTGGCCATGGCGCCAAGATGGATGGCGTGCAGACACACGGAGGGCCCCAGGGGCGGGCTGGACTCGCCCTGCTTACCGCGGCCGCGATCCTCGGCACGGCGTTCTGGCCTGGACCGCCGTCGGCCGCGCACGCGCCGAGGACCTGCACCACGACGGTTCCGGCCAGCGAGCTGAACCGGGCGGTGGCCTCGGCCGGCCCTTCCGATGTCGTGTGCGTGAGCGGTAGCGCCGCTCCTGGCTCGGACAGCTCCCCACCGGCCCCGGCGTCTGTCACCCCGACCCCGACCCCGTCGCCGAGGGCGCCCGATTCGACACCGCCGGACTCGACCCGCTCCGGTGAACCAGGGCTCAGCGAAACCGGCTGACGTCGAAGTCGGGCTCCGTGTTCCTCAGGCCGGGGTACCGGCGGCGGGTTGGGGCGCGCCGGTCCGGGAGCGGATTCCGAACAGCCAGGCACCCGCGCCGACCAGGGCCAGGCCCGCCGCTACCACGAGCGGGACGACGAAGGAGTGCGTGGCGTAGACGAGTGCGCCGGTGACGATCGGCCCCAGCAGGCCGCCCACGTTGCTCAGCCCGTTGATGAACCCGGCCGCCGAACCGGACAGGTTCAGGTGCCGGACCGCGTCCTGGGTGGCGGCCCAGGCGGCCCCGTTCGCCAGCGAGATGCCCGACGTGGAGATCGACAGGAAGATGATCGCCCCGGTGGCCGAGGCGGAGAACGCCGTGCCCAGGATGGCCAGCGCGGCCGCCATCCCGCCGACCAGCACGAGCTTGCGGGCGTTCAGCGCGGATATGCCCCTGCGCATTGCGATGTCCGACACCCGCCCGCCGAGGATGGTCACGACGAAGGCGCAGATCCACGGGATCGACGTGGCGAACCCGGACTTGAGAATGGTCATGTGCCGGTCGGCGACCAGGTAGCTGGGCACCCAGCTCACGAAGGTGAACAGGATGTACAGCAGGCAGAAGTAGCCGCCGGTGATCGCCCAGATGTCCCGGTTGCGCACCAGCACCCGCCACGGCGCCCGGCCCTCCTGCTGGTACGGCTCCTGATCGCGCACGATCAGGGCGCGCTCCTCCTCCGACAGCCTGCGGTCCTCGCTCGGGTGCCGGTACCAGGCGTACCAGGCCACCGCGACGAGCAGCGACAGCACGCCGGTGGCGATGAAGCAGCTGCGCCACCCGTAGCTGCTGACCAGCGCGGCCAGGATCGGCGGGCCGATGGCGGACCCGAGCGCCACCCCGGAGATGAAAACGCCGCTGCCCCGGCCGCGCTCCGACCTTGGCAGCCAGTCGGACACCGTCCGGACGGCGGCCGGGATGAACGGGGACTCGCCGACCCCGAGCAGCAGGCGCGCACCGAACATCGCGCCGACCGAGTTGACCGCGGCGCCGAAGAAGCTGGCCGCCGCCCAGACCGTGAGTGCCCCCGCATAGGCGATCCGCGTACCGATCCGGTCGACCAGCGCACCCGCCGGCATGTTCAGCACGGTGTAGGTCCAGCTGAAACTGGACAACAGCAGGCCCATGACAGCGGCGTTGGTGTGGAACTCCTTGGTCAGCACTGGCGCCGCCACCGAGAGGTTCACCCGGTCGATGTAGGCGACGGTCGTGATGACCAGCACGAACGCTGTCATGAGCCAGCGGCGTCGGGGCGGCCGGCGGTCGGCGACGGCGGAACGCTGGGCCTCGGTCTGGTCGATGGCGGACATGCGCCCCCCTTGGTCGATCGGGCCACGCTAGGCACCGCAAATCGTCGGCCCGGCCGCACTGTGGTCGAGGTCACTCACAAACGGTTACGTACAGCTATCAAAGTGTTCAGTGGGACAGGCGCGGCGATGGCATGGCGGCGTGGATCCGTTCGGATTCGCAGCGCGAGCGAGGGCATCACTTGCGCTCAGCAGCCTGAAAGTTGACGATTACCGTCATGTATCGGGGCCGCCCAGCAGCAGGATCACGCACTGCTCGACAGCCCCGCGAAGATCACGCAGGGTGGTGAGCGAGCTGGCAGGGCTGGACGCTCTCAGCCACGCGACAGCTGGGCAGCGACCCCGTGAGCGCGGCTCGCGCGGCGGCCCGCGAGCCCGCACCGGATGAGGTAGAGCGGTGACGGCGGTACCCAGCCGAGCTGTTCAGCCATGCCGAGGTCGTCGCGGTGTGCCCAGTGCTCGATCACGCGGCCGTCGTCGACCCGCAGCCAGTGCA
>DATAYB010000771.1:0-14420 GCA_036272795.1 Pseudonocardia sp. | reverse complement strand
GCACCGGCGGTCTCGGCGGTGATGTCCTCCAGCGTGCGGCCCGTGGTGGACACACCGAGGGTGAGCACGGCCAGCACGCCGACCGCGAGCACCGCGCAGGTCAGCGCGAACACCCCGAAGAACCCCAGGCTGGCGTACGCGCTACCGATGATCAGCGGCGACAGGATGCCGCCGACCCGGCCGAACGCCGACGCCGCGCCCATCCCCGTGGCACGCACGGCGGTCGGGTACACCTCCGGCGTGTAGCTGTAGAGGCAGGCGTAGGTGCCGTTCATGAAGAACGACAGCAGGATCCCGAACACCAGCAGCTGGCTGTTGCCGGCGGCGGTGGCCAGCCCGAACGCGGACAGCGCCCCACCGACCAGGTAGCCGCCGATCGTCCACTTGCGGTCCAACCGCTCGGAGACGAACGCGGCCGAGTAGTAGCCGGGGATCTGCGCCAGGTAGATGCCGATCGCGTAGCCGAAGCTCTTGGTGACGGTCAGGCCCTGATGGATCAGCAGCGACGGGATGAACGTGAAGAAGCCGTAGTAGGCGAACGTGATCGAGAACCACAGCGCCCACGTCGTCGCGGTCTGCCTGGCCATCGGGCCGCGCCACAGCCAGAGCACCGCGCGCACGCCGCCCCCGGCCGGTCCGGGGACCCGCTCGGCGGTCGGCGCGGTGCCGGCGACCGGAGGCAGCGGCTGTCCGGTGGCGCGCCGAACCTGCTCCTCCAGCCGCGCCACCACCGCCTCGGCGTCGGCCACCCGCCCCTTGGCCAGCAGGTACCGAGGGGACTCCGGCAGCGCGCGGCGCCACCACAGCACCATCACGATGGGCAGCGCGGTGATCAGCTGGACGATCCGCCAGCCGTCGGTGAAGGGCGGCACCAGGAAGTAGCCGAGCAGGGCGGCGGCCACGAAGCCGAAGGCGAAGAACCCGGCCAGCGAGCCGATGAACCGGCCCCGGAACCGGCTGGGCACGAACTCGGAGAGGAACGGGGCGATGATCGCGCTCTCCGCGCCCGTGCCGATCCCGGCGACCACCCGGAACGCGAAGAGCACCGGCCAGTTCGGCGCGAGCGCGGCGACCACCGAGGCCAGCGCGTAGAGCACCAGCGCGTACATCATCACGCGGCGCCGGCCGATCCGGTCACCGAGCAGCCCGGCTGCCAGCGCGCCGACCAGGAAGCCCATCAGCGTCGAGCTGGCCAGCAGGCCCTGCTCCCGCCCGGACAGCGCGAACAGCGCCGTGGCCGACGGCAGGATGAACGCGACGATCGCGCCGTCCATCCCGTCGAAGGTGTAGCCGAGCCCGCCCTGGAACAGCAGCCGCAGGTGCGGGCGGGACATCGGCAGGCGCTCGATGCGCGCGAGCAGCTCCGGCTGCTGGCCGGCCGCCCCCGTCATCGGCTCGGTCATCCGCTCAGTCCAGCGTGTTCTTGTGCACCCGGCCGCTGTGCATGATCAGCCGCAGGGTGTCGTCGGGCTTGGTCAGCACGGCAACATCCTCCAACGGGTTGCCGTCGACCACCAGCAGGTCGGCCGAGGCGCCCGGCGCGACGGTGCCGATCCGGCCGGCCAGCCCGAGCAGTTCGGCCGCCGTGGTCGTCGCCGAGCGCACGATGTCGGCGGCCGGCTGCACCTGGGCGCGCAGCGCGAACTCGGTGAGCTGGCGGTAGTGCATGTCGCCGAGCAGGTCGGTGCCGTAGACGATCTTCACACCGCCCCGGTGGGCCAGCTCCAGGGCGTGCAGCCCGGCGTCGAGCACGTCGAACACCTTGCGGTAGCTCTCCGGCGGCAGCCCGGCGGCCGGCCCCTCGTCGGCCAGCGCCGAGTACGTGGCGAGCGTCGGCACGTAGAACGCGTCGTGCTCCAGGAACAGCGGGATGCTGCTCTCGTCCATCAGGTTGCCGTGCTCGATGGAGCGCACGCCGGCGGCCAGACCCCGGTTCACCGCGCGCGAGGTGTAGGCGTGCCCGAGCACGTACCGGTTCGCGGCCTCGGCCTCCTCGACGGCGGCGCGGATCTCGTCGACGGAGAACTGGGTGCTGTCGACGCGGTCGGTCGGCGAGGACACCCCGCCGCCGAGCATGAGCTTGATGTGCTCGGCGCCCTTGCGGATCTCATCGCGGACGGCGCGGCGGACCTCGTCGACGCCGTCCGCCAGCCGGCAGTGCGTGGGCGCGCAGTAGGCGTCGTCGTGCACCTCGCGACCACGCTGCCGGCCGTCGCCGTGGCCACCGGTCTGGGACAGCGCCTTGCCGCCGAACTGCACCCTGGGTCCGACGAAGTAGCCCTCGCGCACGGCGTCGGCGAGCCCGTAGTCGGCGCCGGCCGCGTCGCGCACGGTGGTGAAACCGCGGTCCAGCATGCCGCGCAGGATCTCGCTGGCCCTGGCCGCCACGTAGTAGGGCGACTGCTCGGCGGCGGCCGGCAGGTTCGCGGTGTATGCCAGCACGTGCACGTGCCCGTCGATCAGCCCGGGCATCACCACCCGACCCCTGGCGTCGATCTGCCAGGCGTCCGCCGCCGACCCGGGTGCATCGCCGACGTCGACGATCTCGGTGTCCTCGACGGTGATGGTCCGGTCGGGTATCACTTCGCCAACGGCCGGGTCCAGGATCGACGCGTTGCGAATGATCACTCTGCGCTGCTCAGCCATGGTTTACCCTCCGGCGAACGCGGAACCAAATGCAATGGTGACAGCATCCATAGACCGATGCAATATTCGTAGCAAGGGGCGCGCAATGGAGTCCGCCGAGACCTGGGTGCGGGACCGCACGGACGGCACCCCACTGGGGCCGAAGTCCGAGCGCGTCGTCCACCTGCTGGCCACCCAGGCCGAGTTCACCTCGTTCGCCTCGGCCAGCGCGGTCGCCGAGCGCGCCGGGGTCGACGCAGCGACCGTGGTACGCACCGCCCGAGCGCTCGGCTTCGCGGGCTGGCCCGACCTGCGACTGGAGCTGCGCAACCGGTACCTGTCCTCGCTGCGTGCCAACGAGGTACTCACCGAGCATGAGGACACCTCGTCGGACCCGATCCTGCACGCGCTGCGCAGCGACGTGGACAACGTGACGCTGGCGATCCGGACCGTGGACGTGGCCGCCGTGCGCGCGATCGCGACGACGATCGCGAACGCCCGGCGCACCCTCGTGATCGCCTCCGGCAGCTTCGCCGGGCCGGCGCACCACCTCCTGCACAGCGGCGGGTTCATGGGCCTGGACATCCAGTTCCCCTTCCGGGGTGGCACCACGCTGGTCAACGCCCTGACCGGGCTCGGGCCGGGCGACTGCCTCGTGGCGATCAACTTCTGGCGGCTGCCCAGGGAGATCCGGGACGCCACCGCGGTGGCCCAGCGCGCAGGCGCAACCACCTGCGTGCTCACCGACCTGCGCCGCTCAGCGCTGACCGAGGTCGCCGACCACGTCGTCACCGTGCCCTGCGAGGGCACCAGCCACTTCCCGTCCCTGACCGCCGCGATGGCCGTGGTGCACGCCATCCTCGCCGAGATCACCCGCACGCTCGGCGAACCCGCGCGCGACGGAATGCGCGCCACCGAGGACCTCTGGCAGCGGATGGACCTGATGTGCGACTGACCCGAGCGCGCGACTGATCCGAATGCACGACTGACCCGGCGCACGAAGCAACCGGTTGTGACCTGGGAGATTGATCCTTGACATCATTAAGACGACCGGTCATATTAAAATCGACGGATCGCAGAGAGGACTAAGGACATGAGCGAGATCAAGCCCCGGTTCCGCACGATCGACGGGTTGTCCATCCGCTACGCAGAGAGCGACGCGCCCCGGGACGTCGAGGCACTGCTGCTGAGCCCGTGGCCGGAGAGCCTGTTCGCCTACGACGCGACCTGGTCGCGCCTCGCCGAGCGCGCACACCTGGTCGCGGTGGACCTGCCGGGGTTCGGGCAGTCCGAGCTGCGGGAGGACCTGCTGTCGCCGCGGGCGATGGGCGAGTTCATCGTGCGGATCGCCGACGAGTTCGGGCTGGTGAGGCCACACGTCGTCGGCCCGGACATCGGCACGGGCGCGGTGCTGTTCGCCGCCGCCGCGCACCCGGGGCGGTTCCGCAGCGTGGCCGTGGGCACCGGCGGCGCCGCGGTTCCGCTGCAGCTCGGCAGCCCGCTGTCCGACTGGGTGTTCGCCGAGGACCTGGCCCCCTACCGGGCACTGGGCCCGAAGGACGTCGTGACGGTCGCGATCAACGGCATCCAGGGCTACGAGCTGCCGGACGTGGTGCGTCAGGACTACCTGGCCTCCTACACCGGCCGGCAGCGGTTCGCCGACCAGATCCCGTACGTGCGGGCCTACCGCACCGAGCTCCCCGTGCTGGGCGAACTTCTACCGGGCATCGAGACGCCGGTCGCGGTCGTCTCCGGGCGCCACGACCCGGTGGTGCCACTGGCCAACGCCGAGTACCTGGACAAGCACCTGCCCCACAGCACGCTCGCCGTCCTCGATGCCGGCCACTTCATCTGGGAGGAGGACGCCGACGGGTACGCCGCCGCCGTCACCGCCCACTGGGAAGCTCACTAGCCTGTGAGCGGTATGGGTCGCTATTGGCGACCAACACCGCTCACAGGCCACTCACCCCCCGAGTCGGTACAGCTCGGGCGGTTGCGGCGCCCGTAGGGAAGATCGAACGCCCGCGTCAGGTCCGCCGCGCCGCGCGCGGCCGTCGTGCCCGCCGCACGGAGGTCCTCGGCCGAGGTGAGCTCCGCCGCCAGGTCGGCCCGGATCTTGTCCAGCACGCTCATGACCAGCTCGTCGGCACTGCTACTTTCGGCTCCACGAGGTGAGCGCCGCCCCTCTCCGTATCGCTCGAAGGACGACGATGACCGACTCCAGCCGCAGGAGCCTTGCCGACCTCGGTCTGTTCACCGGCGCACCGCAGCACGAGAACTTCTGCCGCCTGAAGGACCTGCTCGACGTGCACGAGATGGCCCCCTCGGCGAAGCCCTACACCTGGCCCCAGGGCGCCCCGATCACCCTGCCGGAGACCTACGCGTTCAACGGCGCCGCCCGGTCGACCGGGGAGTTCCTGATCGACACCGACACGGCGGCGCTGCTCGTGCTGGTCGACGGCGAGCTGCGGCACGAGTACTACGCGCTGACCGGCGGGCCGGAGGTGAACTGGCTGTCCATGTCGGTCGCCAAGAGCTTCATCTCGGCGCTCGTCGGTATCGCGGTCGCCGAGGGGCACATCGGCGGCATCGACGAGCCGATCAGCGCCTACGTGCCGGTGGAGGCCGGTTCCGCGTACGACGGCCTGCCCATCCGGCACGCGCTGCAGATGTCCTCGGGCGCCCGCTGGAACGAGGACTACCACGACACGAGCTCGGACATCTTCCGGCTCACCGCGGCCACCTTGGGCCTCGGCGGCACGCTCGACGACTTCGTCGCGACCATGGTGCGCGAGAGCGAGCCCGGCACGCTCTGCCGCTACAACTCCGGTGAGACGCAGGTGCTCGGGGCTCTGCTGGCCAGGGCCACCGGCCGGTCGGTGTCCGCCTACATGCGGGAGAAGCTCGGCGAGCCGCTCGGGATGGACTCCCCCGGCTACTGGATCGTGGACCCCGCCGGTGTCGAGCTCGCCTTCGGCGGCCTCAACCTGACCGCGCGGGACTTCGCGAAGATCGGCGAGCTCTACCGGGCCGGCGGGGTGTGGCAGGGCGAGCAGGTCGTGCCGGCCGAGTGGGTGCGCGACTCGACCACGGTCACCGCACCGCACCTGGCGCCCGGGCGGCCGCTGGTCGGCGGCCACCCCCTCGACCTGGGCTACGGCTACCAGTGGTGGCTGCCCAACGGCGACCGGGGCGAGTTCACCGGGATCGGCGTCTACAACCAGTTCGTCTACGTCGACCCGCCCAGCGCTACCACCATCGTGAAGCTGTCCGCCAACCGTCGGTACGGCACGAGCACCCAGGAGTACACCAACCGCGAGCTGGAGACGCTCGCCCTGCTGCGGGCCATCGCGCAGGGGCACTGACCCTGCTGAGTGGTATTGGTCGCTCTGACGACCAATACCACTCACGGTCACCTAGTTGGGTGCGCCGAGGGGGGTGGTGCAGAACGCGGCGCCGCCGAGGTAGGGGAAGCGCAGCTGCTCCGCGCCGTCGCCGGCCAGCAGCTGGTCGGCGTACCGCTCGGCGTTGTCCAGCGACTTGTAGCCCAGCGCCTCGGCCTCGACCAGTGAGCAGATCCGGCGGGTGTTGTCCGAGACGCCCCAGATCATCCGGTAGCCCGGCGACGGGGCGGCCAGGCAGGCCTCGAAAAGCCGCGCGCCGTCGTCCGGGGACAGCCAGGTGATCAGGCCTCGGGGCCCGAGCGGCAGTGGTGTTTCGAAGCAGGACCCGATCCGTACGGCGATCACGTCCATGCCGAACCGGGAGTGGTACAGGCTGCCCAGCGCCTCGATGGCCGCCTTGCTGACCCCGTAATAGGTGTCCGGGCGGGGCGAGGAATCGGCCGGGAACCCCGCCGGCCCGGCGTCGGCGATCTCCCGGAAGCCGACCGCGTGGTTGCTCGACGCCAGCACGATCCTCGGCACCCCGGCCTGGCGCGCCGCCTCCAGCACGTTGTGCGTGCCGTTGATGTTGACGTCGACGGTGTCCGCCCAGGCCGTCTCCCGGCTGTGCCCACCCAGGTGGATGATCGCGTCGACGTCGGCGCAGGCGGCGGCCATCGCCTCGGGGTCGGTGACCGAGCCGGTGAGCACCTCGACCCGCTCCCCCGGCTCGGCCGGCGCGGGGGCGACGACGTCCAGCAGCCGCAGCACCCGCCCGTCACGGCGCAGCCGGTGCCGCATCATCCGCCCCATGCCGCCGGCGGCACCGGTGATCAGGATCCGTTGCACCGAGCTGTCCCCTCCCCCTCCCGTCACCGGACACCGGCCCGGCGCAGCCGCGCACCCAGGGCGGCGGTCGTCTCCATCAGCAGGTCGCCGACCCGGATGGCGTCCGCGTCGGTCACCTTGTCGATCGGCATCGAGCAGCTCATCGCGTCAGTGGCCGGGATGCGGTACGGGATCACCGTGGCCACGCACCGCACCCCGAGCGTGCCCTCCTCGATCTCGGTCGCGTAGCCCCGCTCGCGGATCGTGGCGCACTCGGTGTGCAGCTGAGGCAGGCTGGTCATCGTGTGCGGGGTGAGCGGACTGAGCGCGCCCGGCAGCAGCGCGTCGATCTCGTCGTGGGTCAGCTCGGCCAGCAGCGCCTTGCCCAGCGCGGTCGCGTAGGTGGGCAGTGTGCGGCCGACCCGGGACACCAGCCGGATGGAGTGCCGCGACTCCCGGGTCTCCAGGTACACCACCTCGGCGCCGTAGCGGCGGGCGTAGTGCGCGGTGAACCCGGTGGCCTCGCGGACCTGCTCCAGCGCCTCGGTGGCGTACGGCACCACCGGGTCCCGGTCCACGTAGGCGGTGCCGCAGATCAGCGCACGGACCCCGAGCCGGTACCTGGTACCGCTGGCGTCGACCTGCAGCCAGCCCGCCTCGAACAGCGTGTGCAGCAGTCCGTGCAGGCTGGAGCGGGGAAAACCGGTCCTGGCGTGCAGGTCGGACAGCGACAGCCAGGCGTCGGTCGCCGCGAAGGTCTCGATCAGGTCGATGGCGCGGCGGGCCGACTTCACCCCGGCCGGCGCCACGCCGGGTCCGACACCCGGTTCCGTACCGGACCCTGTACCTGGTTCGGCACCGGGCGCTGTGCCTGACCCTGGGGGCGCAAGCTCGGTCTGCGGGGACATGCGCCTCCTTGAGGCGTTCATTGACTTGTGAGTGGGGCCATATTAGCGTCCAGGAACGTGTTCGCCTATACGAATAGAATCACATATGTGAAAATTTGAGAAAGAACTCTACTCTCCCCTTTCCCCTGCCCGACCACAACAGAAGGCTGCGAGCATGACGCTGTCCAGGATCGAGTTGACCGGCCTGCTGGCGTTCCCCCTCACGCCGTTCGACGAAGACCTCGAGCTGAGCCTGGGTGCGTTCGCCGAGCAGGTCGAGGGGCACCTGGACGCAGGCGCCGGCGCGCTGTTCATCGCCTGCGGCACCGGTGAGTTCAGCGCGCTCGCCCCGGCCGAGCTGGCGGCGTTGCTGCGGACCGGGTGCGAGGTCGTGGCCGGGCGGGTGCCGGTGTGGGTCGGCGCGGGTGGGGGCGCAGCCAACGCCAGGGCCGGGATCGCGGCGGCCGCCGAGGGGGGTGCGGACGGGGCGCTGCTGCTGCCGCCGTACCTGGTCACCGGTCCGCCGGCCGGGCTGCTCGACCACGTCCGCTACGCGGTGCGCGACCAGTCCCTCCCCGTGATCATCTACCAGCGCTCGCCCGGCGTGTTCTCGGCGCCGTCGACCGTGCGGCTGCTCGACATCCCGTCGGTGGTCGGGCTCAAGGACGGCTACGGAGACGTCGACCTCATGAGCCGCGTCGTCGCCGCCATCCGGGGTACCGGTACCCAGCGCGGCCAGGAGTTCCTGTTCTTCAACGGGCTGCCCACCGCCGAGGTGTCCGCCAGGGCCTACTCGGCGATCGGCGTCGCGCGGTACTCCTCGGCGGTGCACTGCTTCGCCCCGGAGATCGCCCACCGCTTCTACCGGGCGCTCGGTGAGCGGGACGACGCGGCCATCGACGCGCTGCTCACCGGCTTCTACCTGCCACTGGTGGCGCTGCGGGACGAGACGCCGGGGTTCGCGGTGTCGCTGGTCAAGGCGGCGGCCCGGCAGCGGGGCCTGAAGGTCGGCGGGGTACGCCCGCCTCTTGTCGAGCCGAGCCCGGACCAGCTCGAACGCCTCGAGCGAATCGTCGAGGGCGGGTTCAGCACGCTCCGGCGGCTCGGCAACGGGACCCCCGCCACGCCGCCCGTGCGGGCGCAGCCGGTGGGGCGGTGACGCCATGAGGGTGACGGGCTACAGCTATCCCTGGGACGTGCTGGACGCGCCGGGCTTCGTCGACCGCGCCGGCCAGCTCGGCGTCGACGAGGTCGCGGTCGCCGTGTCGTACCACAGCACCCGCGCGGCAACGCCGTACTCGCCGGGCACCACATCGGTGCTGGCCCAGCACGCCGCGCTCTACCGGCCGCTGCGCGAGCGGGCCTGGCAGGGTGCCCGGCTGCGCCCCGCCGGCCCGGCCTGGGTGGCCGGCGAGGACTCCGCGGGCGACGCCGTGCGCGCGCTGAGCTCGGCCGGCCTGCCCGCCGCCGCCTGGCTGGTGCTGACCCACAACTCGCGGCTCGGGTTCGCCAACCCGGACGTCACCGTGCGCAACTGCTTCGGCGAGCACTACCCGTGGGCGCTGTGCCCGTCCCGTGCCGAGGTGCGGGACTTCGCCGCCGCCCTGACCACCGAGGCGCTGGACGGCATGGCGGTGACCTCGGTGGTGCTGGAGGCGTGCGGCCAGCTCGGCGCGGTCCACCAGTGCGAGCACGAGAAGACCGACGCCGTCTGGGGACCGGCGGCCGCCCGGCTGCTCTCGGTGTGCTGCTGCTCCGCGTGCGCGGCGCGGTGGACGGAGTCGGGGGCCGACCCGGCGGAAGTCCGGTCCCGGCTGCGCGCCGAGGTACGTGCGCTGATCGACGGCGGTGACCTCGCCCGCGCCGGGGACGGGCTGCCCACCGAGCTGGCCGCGCTGCTCCTGCGCACCCGCCAGGCCAGCACCGATGCCCTGCGCCGGGGAGTGCTGGCCGCGGCGGCCTCGGCGGCCGGCGGGGCACGCATCGTGCTGCACGGCGCCGTCGACCCGTGGACCACCGGCGCGCTGCCCGGGCTGACCCCGGCGGCCGGCGCACAGGTCGACGCCGTGGTGCTGCAGTGCTGGCAGCCGGGCGCCGCGAGCGTCGCGTCGGTGGCCGCCGCCCACGCCGAGCTGCCGGCCGGCACGGGCCTCGGGGCGTACGTGACCGCGGTGGGGGCCGCCCCGGTGCCGGACCTCGCCGCCTACGTCACCGAGCTCGGCCGCGCCGGCGCCGACGAGCTGCACCTCTACCACCTCGGCCTGGCCGGCCCGGCGCGCCAGCCGGACCTGGCCGCCTCGGTCACCGCCGCCCACCGGCTCACCGCGCCGGCACCGAGCTGACCGCCGGCCGGGCTGATCCGGGTGGCGGCTACTGGACGACCACCTGGTCGGGCGGCGGCGGGCCGATCCTGACCGGCTTGCCCCAGTCCCGGTACCGAGTCTCCAGGGTGAACGTGCCCGGTGTCACGGGGTTCGGCCGGCTGATCTTGGTGCGCAGCAGGCGGTTGTTCTGGTCGACCCAGAGCGAGAAGACCGGGGCCGCCGCCTGCCCGGTCGTGGCGCGCCGGGCCGGTTGCCCGGTCACAGGGTCCACCCGTAGCGCGGCCGCCTTGACCGGGTCCACCCGCAGGTCGTAGCGGAACGCCTGGACCCCGTCGAGCGGCTCCTCGGCCGAGCCCGCGATGGTCACCGCCTCGCCGAACCGGCTGATCAGCTGCCCCGGCTGCACGTCCACCCGCAGTGAGTCGATCATCGGGAGAAAGCCCCTCACGAACGGGTCCCGTGCCGAGGGCCCCACCTGCAGCCAGGTCTTGCGGGGCGGCAGCGTCACGTCGGCCGGCGGCTTGAGGAACGCGGCGTCGGGCACGATCACCAGGTTGACCTCGGCCGCGGCGGCCGCACCCCGGCCCACCTGCTCGGCGAACTGCATCGAGGGGCCGGCGTCGTCCAGCCGCACGACGCCGACGCCGTGGAAGTCCGAACCGGGCTGGCCGGTCAGGTCGCCGGCGAGGGTCACCCTGGCGGTCCGGTCGGCCTGCTGCGCGGCGCTGACGGCACTGCCCAGCTCGGCCGCCGTGCCGAACGTCGTCACCTGCGGCGGCGCGGGCACCGAGGGCGGCTTTGCCGGCGTGGCACAGCCGGCCAGCAGCACGGCGGCGGCGACGGACAGCAGCGGAGCGACACAACGCATGGGTGGAGCCCTCCCGGCCGTGCGCGAGGGGCCGGCGCCGGACCAGCCGTCCCCACGGGAGAGCAAATTGAACCAGGTGTCCCCGCCTGGCATCGCCGCCGGCACCCGGCGGGCATCGCCAGGCCCTCGGCGCCGGCTCCGCCTGCCGCCCCGCTACCCGATCGCCGACCCGGCGGCCGCCTCGGTCCAGGGCCGCGCCCGCTCGGCGGCGACCTCACGCAGGGCATCCAGCCGTGGCCGCGCCACGCCGGTGAGGAACTCCTGCCGCCGCGCCCCCGACAGCGCCAGCGACTCCCGCCACACCGAACGCCCCGCGATGAACCCGGAAGCACCCCCCTCGTCGAAGGCGACCTTCAGCACCTCGGTGAACTCCGCGAACGGCACCCCGGCGGAGAGCACGGCCCAGGGCCGGTCGAGCACCGAGGCGAGCCGGCGGCAACCCTCCGGCGAGCCCGGGTACTCGAGCTTCAGCAGGTCGATGTCGAGGTCGTTGAGGGCCTCCGCCGCCGCTACGACCGCGTCCTCCCGCCGCTGCCCGGTGAGGTCCTCGCCCGGCAGCGGGTACACGAGGTTCTCGATCACCGACGGGATCCCGACCACGCGGCAGTCCTCGACCACCTCGCCCACCGCGTCGAGACAGTCGATGGCCAGGTCGGGCTCGCCCGCGCGGGGTGCCGGCCGGTCGGCACGCAGCTGGGCGAAGAACTTGGTGGCGTCGCCGCCCTGGTCGAGCACCCAGCGGGCGTCCAGCCCCGGGTCGCGGTGTGTCCTGGGCTCCCCGTTGAAGACCCCCCGTTCCGACGGTTCCGACGCGACGAGCAGCCCGCAGTCGCGGTGCAGGGCGCCCGTCTCCCGCACGGCCGGGACACCGTAGGTCGGGTCGAACAGGATCCCGCTCGCGGCGGGGCTGAGGACCCTGGCGACATCGGCCTTGGACACCCTCAGGTCCTCGTCGGTGGCTTCAACGCCGACGGCGGCGAACATCCGCCGCAGCGTGTTCCGCTGGTCCATCGCGATGATCGCGAAGATGCCGTCCTCCCCCGCGATGTCGTCGAGCGTGCGGACCGGGTGGGCTGTCGTGGGGCTCATGGGATTCCTCCGGAGGTGGCGCCGATGGTGTCGTCACGAGAGTTCGTGGTGAGTGCGGGGACGGGGTCGAGCCCGGCGGCGCGCGCGGCCAGCACGGCGGCGCCGACGACGCCAGGTTCGGCCACGTCGGAGAACCGGAGCCGGGCGATCGCGGTCCGCTTCGCGGCGCGCACGCTCTCCATCCGGGTCCAGCCGCCGCAGGCGGTCGCGCACCGGTGTGGGCCGACGACGGCGTCGATGGTGGCGATCAGCGCGGCCGTCGCGGCGGCGGTGTGGCGGGTGGCCGCCGCCCACACGTGCGCCGGGGTCACGTCGTCCCGCATCCGGAGCACCACGTCGTCGCCGGTCGGCCCGGTGCCCGAGACCTCGAGCCCCGGTGGCAGCGCACCGACGTCGAGGGCGGCCCGGTCCAGGCGGTCGCGCTCGAGGGGACCGGTGACGCCGAGCAGACCGAGGACCCTGCGCAGCAGCAGGCCGCCCCGGGCGCCGCCGAGCAGCAGCGTCGTTGCCGGCAGGACATGGGCGCCGACGGACAGCCCGGACCGGACGAGCAGCTCGCGCCGGTCGTCGTCCAGTGCCCCGGGCAGGGAGCGTGCGACCACGTCCGCCGTCCCCGAGGAGTTGAACAGCTCGTCGACCCCGGCGGCGCCGACCCCGAGCGCCGCCACGGGGTGGTCGTGACCTGCCACGGTCAGGACGGCGCCCCGCAGTGCCGCCGGGAGCCCTGCGTGCCGCAGTGTGCCGGCGGCGCTCCCCGCTGCCAGCGCCGGCGGGAGCAGCGTCGTGGGCAGGCCGGCCGCCCGGACCCCTTCGTCCCAGACGTCGCCGGTGGCCTGGTCGACGAGCCCGGTCCGGGACGCCAGCGACGGCTCGCGCACCAGGTCCGCGCCGAGGCGGTGCACCACCCACTCCGGCAGGCTCAACCACCGGTGCGCGGTCGTGACCGGCTGCCCGGCGTCCCGCAGCCAGAGCAGCTTCGCCACGCTCGCCTGGCTGTCCCATGGCAGGCCGGTCCGGCGGGCGAACTGCTCGGGCAGGACCGCCGCCCTCCTGCCGGCCCGCTCCAGCCCCCGCGCGCCGCGCCTGTCGAACCACGCGATTACGGGCGCGCACGGCTCCCCCTCGCCGTCGAGCAGCACCCCGCACTCGCCCATCCCGGCGACCCCGACCCCGAGCACCCGGACCTGTCCGACCCGTTGCTCGGCGGTCAGCACCGCCCGGTCCAGCAGGTCGAGCGCGAGCGCGAGCACGACCGACGCCGTGGTCTCGGTGCCCTCCTCAACGGTGGCCCACGGCGTCCGGGCCGACACGAGCGCGACGGTCCGCCCGCCCGGGTCGAGGACCACCGCCTTCGAGCTGGTCGTACCGAGGTCGACGCCGACCACGACCTCGGTGACGGTCACGGCCGCAGTTCCCCGGAGCCGCGCTCGACCAGTCCGACCGGCACCTGAACGGCCTCAGCGGTCAGCTCGGGCTCCCGGATCCGCCGCCCGAGCCTGGCGATCGCGGCCGCCCCGACCGCCGCGCCCGAGTGGTTGACCACCGTCACGGCCGGGACCAGGACGTCCGCCATGGCGAAGTCACCGAACCCGACGAGTGCGATGTCGGTCCGCCCGTGCTCGTGCATGGCCGGGACCACCCCCAGCGAACACCGCGTGGCGGCGCTGAACACCGCGGTCGGCGGGTGGGGCCCGGTCAGCAGGGCGCTCATGGCGGTTGCCGCGGACCGCGGTGTCGGGCAGTCGGCGTGCACCAGCCGCTCCACCACCGGCAGGCCGTGCCGCGCCAGCGCGTCGCGATAGCCAGCTAGGCGTGCCGCCGACGTCGCCACCCGCGAGTAGTCACCGAGGTAGGCGACGTCACGGTGCCCGTGGGCGATCAGGTGCGAGACGGCGTCGAAGGCCGCCCGTCGGTCGTCGATCCCCACGACGTCGGCCTCGATCCCCGGCGCCGGCCGGTCCACCAGCACCAGCGGGACGGCGGCCCCCGCGAGCCAGGAGTGGTCGGTTGCGGTGGGGACGACCAGCAGCCCCGAGACCCGCCGCCGCAGCAGCTCCGTGACGGCCCGCGACTCGTGACCGGAGTCGCCGTGCGTCGAGGCGACCAGTACCGACTTACCGCCCTCGGAGCTGGCGGCCTCGACCGCCGCGACGAGCTCGGCGAAGAACGGGTCCGCGATCGACTCGACGACCAGCCCGATCGTCGCGTCGGTCCCTCCGCGCAACGAGCGGGCCATCAGGTCCGGCGTGTAGCGCAGGTCCCGCATGACCCCTTGGACCCGCACCCGCGTGCCCGCCGCCACGCGCGGGTCGTCGTTCAGGACCCGCGAGGCGGTGCGCAGGCTGACCCCGGCCGCCTGCGCGACGTCCCGCAGGATGCTCCTGTCACTCACCGCGCGACCTCCGCGCGGAGCGCT
>DATAYB010000770.1:0-8024 GCA_036272795.1 Pseudonocardia sp. | reverse complement strand
TGCTGTCCCGACGGGGTGGGGCAGAGGCCGCTCTCGGCAGCGAGCCTCAGGGCGTGTGCGGCGATGGTGAGAGCCGGGTTGACCGCGGCCGACGAGGGGAAGACAGCGCTGTCCGCGATCCAGAGGTTGGCCAGGTCGTGGGCCTTCCCGGTCGGGTCGACCACGGAGCTGCCCGGGTCCTCACCCATCACGGCCGTGCCGCACATGTGCGAGTTGGTGGCGATGCCCATCCGTTCGGTGAACACCAGCGGGTAGCCGGCCTTCCGGACAGCCCGCGTCGTGCGGCGGACCAGCTGGGCATGGGAGCCGAGGTTGTTCGGGGTCCAGGCGACCACGATCCGGCCGTTCCGGACGGTGATCCGGTTGGCGGGGTCCGGGAGATCCTCGGAGGTGAGATAGAGGTCCACGCTGTGGTCGGTCATGTAGCGCAGCACGCCGGTCGGAACACCGCGCCGTGCCCCGGCGAGCATCGGCGCCTGCAGCTTGCCCAGCATCTGCACGTTCCCCAGCGGGAATGGCGTGCTCGGCGAGGCCAGGTACCAGTCGTTGAGCGCGAGGGTCTTCTGGAACCGGGTGGTGTTGCGGCGGCGGGGGTCCACCGCCACGAAGAACGTCGAGTTGTGCACCATGTAGTTGCGCCCGACCTGGTCGGAGGAGTTCGCCAGGCCGAGTGGGTGCTGATCGTCGGCCGACCGGAGCAGCAGCGCGGCGGTGTTGGCGGCCCCGCACGCGACGACGAACCGGTCGGCGACGATGCGTACCGGGCGCCCGTCGCGCCGGCCGTGGGCCTCGGTGACGGTGCCGCCGTCCGGCGAGGTCACCAGGCGTTCGACGAAGGTCCGGGTCAGCAGTCCCACCGAGCGCGAGGCCAGCGCGGGGCGCAGCGCGAACACGTCGGCATCGCCCTTCGCGTCGACCAGGCAGGGGAACCCGTCGCACGTGCGGCACAACACGCACCGGCCATCGGGTTGGTAGTCGACGGCCGCCGGCATGACGAACGGTCGCAGCCCCTGTGCCGACAGCGCGCCGGCCAGGTCGGCGATGGGCTGGTCGTGCGCGAGCGCGGGGAACGGGTAGTCGGTGGAGCGCCATGGGTCGGTGGGGTCGCCCGGCGCCCCGTGCACGCGGTAGAGCCGCTCGGCCTCGGCGTAGTACGGCTCGAGCTCGGCGTAGCTGACCGGCCAGGCCTTCGACCGGCCATCGGGGTGGTCGACGACACCGAAGTCCTCGGCGCGGAACCGGGGCAGCATGGCGCCGTAGACCTTCGTGTTGCCGCCGACGTAGTAGTGCACGCCCGGGCTGAACGTGCCCCCGGCCGCGTTCAGCCAGGACTCGGCGTTCCGGTAGCGGCCGCCGGCGAACACGTCCTCCGGCGACCAGTTCTGGATCTCGCGAGGCAGGAAGTCCCCGCGCTCCACGACCAGCACCCGCGCGCCGCTGCCGCGCAGCGCGTGGGCCAGCGTCGAGCCGCCCATGCCCGACCCGATGATGACGATGTCGGCGCGCAGCACGCCGTCGGGCCCCGGCTCCACGCTCTCCGGAACCGGTTGCGGCGCGGTCCCGCCGAGCAGGTCGAACGGGTCGATCGTCATTGCGCGATACCGAGTTGCCCGATACGCCGCCGGGCGCCCACCAGGTGGTCGACGCTGAACCGGCCCGCCCCGTGAGCCGCGAACAGCAGTGCCCCGGCGAGGATCGCGCCCGTCAGCGCGAAGCCCGGCCTGCCTGTGACCGAGACGTATTGGTGCGTGGTCACGATCGCGCCGGCCATGTCCACCGCCATCAGCACACCCACCACAGCCGTGAGCGCGCCCAGTATCAGCAGCGCGCCACCGAGCACCTCGACCGTACCGGCGAACGTGGCTGACAACAGCGGAAACGGCACCCCATCTGCCTTGAGTCCGGCGGCGGTCGCGCTCAGCCCGTTCGTGACCCACTTCTCCCACCCGAAGGCGAACATCACAACTCCGAGCAGCACACGCCCCACGAGCACGGCAGAGTCCCGTGCCCCTTCGGGCAGTTGAGCCAGCATGTCGTCAACCTCCGATTGTCGCTCGTACCTGTCCGAGGGGCCGGTCAGAGGTGCTGCTCCGTGGCCCGGGTGCGGTGATACTCGTCCTGCCGCTCGTCGGTGATGTACGACGGCACCGGGAAGTCCCACCAGCCGGGCACCCACGGGCCGGCGGCGTCGCGGTCGGTCGGCACCTCGACCAGCGCGGGAGCGCCGGAGTCGATCGCCTTGCGCAGGGTCGGCTCGAGTGAGGCGGCGTCGTTGACCTTCCACGACTCGATGCCGAACGCGGTGCCCAACGCGGCGAAGTCGGGGCTGTAGGGCCGGCCGTCCGGGTGGGAGAACTCCGTGCCGATGTGGCGGGAGGTCTGCTTGCGCTGGCCACCTCGGATCGACATGTAGCCGGCGTTGTTCTGCACGACGAAGACGACCGGGGCACCCATGGTGACGCTCAGCGCGATCTCCTGCGAGGTCATCAGGAAGTCGCCGTCCCCGAGCACGCAGACGACGGTCTGGTCCGGTCGCCCGAGCTTGGCACCGACCGCGGCCGGCACGGCCCAGCCCATCGAGGAGAAGCCCCCCGAGGTGAGATGGGTGCGTGGCTCGTACACGGGGAAGGTCTGCTTGACCGCGCCCTGGGTGTTGCCGGAGCCCGCCACGATGATGGCGTCGCGCGGCAGCAGCGACCGCAGCGCCCCGAGTGGGCGTTGTGAGGTGAACGGGTAGCGGTTGCTGTCGCGCCGCTGCGCCAGCGTGGACTCCCACTCCTCCCGCAGGCTCGTCAGGTGGGCGACGTACTCGGTGCGCGGAGCGGGCAGCGCGCTCGGCAGCGCGGCCCGGATCGCGGCGACCGCGCAGCGCGCGTCGGACACAATGCCCACCTCGGCAGGGTAGTTCTTGCCGATCTCGTGGGGGTCGATGTCGATGTGGATGAGCTTGGCCGGCGGGATCGCGAACGTGACGCCCTTGGCGTAGCTCGACGCCGACCAGTCGGTGAAGCGGCAGCCGACCGACACGATGACGTCGGCGGAGCTGGCGACCAGGTTGCCGACGATGGTGCCGGTCTGTCCGACGCTGCCGGCGAAGAGCGGGTGGTCCTCCGGGAAGGCGCCCTTGCCGTTCCAGGTCGTGACGACCGGGATCTGCCACTGCTCGGACAGGGCGAGCACGTCGTCTCCCGCCTCGGAGGTGATCGCGCCGCCGCCGACGACGATCACCGGCCGCCGTGCGTCCCGCAGCACCTCCGCCGCGCGCTCCACCGCCTCCGGGTCGGGGTACTGCCGTCCGACCGGCAGCCGGCGCGCCAGGTCGTGCAGGTCGACGCTGGCACTCTCGGCCTGCACGTCCATCGGGATCTCCAGGTGCACCGGGCCCGGGCGGCCGGTCAGCATGGAGTTGAAACAGCGGTGCAGGATGAACGGGAGCTCCTCGGCGCGGGTGGCCACCCAGTGCCGCTTGGTGACCGCCTCGGCGACCTTCGGGAAGTCGTTCGCGGTGTAGCGCTCGAGCTCCTGCAGCAGTCCGTGCCCGCGCATGTGCGTCGGTGGCCCGCCGGTGATCACCAGCACGCTGGTGGAGTCGGTGAACGCGGTGCCCATGCCGATCACGGTGTTGCTGGCGCCCGCGCCGATGGAGGTGACGGCGGCCATCGGCCTACCCGTGGCGCGGTAGTAGCCGTCGGCGAGGTGCACGGCGCTCTGCTCGTGGAAGACCTGCACGAACGGGATGCGCCCGTCGTCGTCGAGGAAGGCGTCGGTCAGCGACCAGATGCCGTGTCCGGGAATGCCGGCGACGTACTCGACGCCGTAGTTACGCAGGGTGTTGGCGACGATCTGGCCGCCGGTGAGATCGGGCATGCGCGTTCCTTAGTCGGTGCGGGCGGCCCAGGCGAAACCCTGGGTGCAGAGGCGGGTGACCTGCGGGTTCTCGAGATCGTCGAGGTCGTGGCCGACGGCGCTGTAGAACACGCGTCCCCGACCCCAGGTGCGGGTCCACGCCTGGGGCACCCTCAGCCCGTCGAGCCACGGCAGCTGCTCGCCGGTGAAGGTGGTCTCGGCCAGCACGTGGTTGTTCGGGTCGACCGACATGTAGTACTGCTCGGACGCGACCTGGAAGTCCTCGACCCCGGCCGTGATGTCGTGGTCGCGGTCGGTGATCGAGACGGTGTAGGGGTACTTCACCCCTTCGCCGGCCGGGTGCTCCAGGAAGCTGCCGCCGATCAGCCAGTGGTACTTCAGGCTGGTGCGGAACGCCGCCGCGGCACCGTGCCATGCCGCGATGCCGGTGCCGCCCTCGACCGCGGTCAGCAGGCTGTTCTCCTGGGCGGCGGTGAGCCCCTCGGAGACCAGCGCGTTGTTCCAGTTCAGGGCGATCAGGTCGTAGCCGGTGAGGTCGGCGTCGAGCGCGAAGATGTCGTTGGTCTCGGTGACGTCGAACCCCAGCGAGCCGAACAGCTTCCGCGCCCAGTCGGCGACCTCGTAGGGCTTGTGCCCCGGCCATCCGCCGTACAGGTACAACACGCGAGTCATGGACTTCTCCCTGTGTCTAGGCCCTGTGCCAGGCCCTGTGTCTAGGCGCTGTGTCAGGCGCTGCCGAACGCGTGGTCGGTCCAGTCCAGCTCGACCGTGCCGAACCGGGCGGCGCGCACGTCGCCGGAGCGGGCGTGGCCCTCGAAGTTCTCCAGCCGCGAGGCCCGGCCACAGATCTCGCCGAGCTCCGCGCTGCTGGTGGCGCTCTGGATCTCCTGGTAGGTGACGGTCTTGAGGTACTTCCCGACCCACAGCCCCCCGGTGTAGCGGGCCGCGCGCAGCGTCGGCAGTACGTGGTTCGTGCCGATGACCTTGTCCCCGTAGGCGACGCAGGTCTTGTCGCCGAGGAACAGCGCGCCGTAGTTGCGCATCTTCTCCAGTGCGAGTCTGGGCTCCGCGGTGAGGATCTGCACGTGCTCGCTGGAGAACTCATCCGCCAGTGCGTACGCCGCGTCCAGGTCGGTGACGACGTGCACCTCGCCGTGGTCGCGCCACGCCTGTCCGGCGATCTCCCGGGTGGGCAGCCCCGGCAGCAGGAGCTCGACCTGCTCCATGGTCGCCCGGCCGAGCGCCTCGGAGGTGGTGACGAGCACGGTGGGCGAGTCCGGGCCGTGCTCCGCCTGGCTGAGCAGGTCGGTGGCCACGATGAACGGGTCGGCCGTCTCGTCGGCGACGATCAGCACCTCGGTCGGGCCGGCGAACAGGTCGATCCCCACCTCGCCGAACAGCTGGCGCTTCGCCTCCGCCACGTAGGCGTTGCCGGGCCCGGTCAGCATGTTCACGGGGGCGATCGTCTCGGTGCCCAGTGCCAGGGCCGCCACGGCCTGGACGCCACCCAGCACGTAGATCTCGTCGGCGCCGGCGAGGTGCATGGCCGCGACGCTGATCGGGGGCGGGTTGCCCAGGTTCGGCGGGGTGGTCGCGGCGACCCGCTGCACGCCCGCGACCTTTGCGGTCACCACGGTCATGTGCGCCGAAGCGGTCAGCGGGTACCGGCCGCCGGGCACGTAGGCGCCGGCCGCGGCCACCGGGATGTTGCGTTGTCCGAGGAAGACCCCGGGCAGTGTCTCCACCTCGAAGTCGGTGATCGAGTCGCGCTGCGCCGCCGCGAAACCTCGCACCTGGCGCTGCACGAAGCGCAGGTCGTCGACCACCGTGCTCGGCAGCGCCGCGACGATGTCCCGGACCTGCTCGGCGTCGAGCCGGAACGAGGTCGGGCTCCAGGAGTCGAGCTTCGCCGACCAACGGCGGACCGCGTCGTCCCCGTCCGCACGGACCTCGGCGATGATCGTGGCGACGGTGTCCACGATCCGTGGGTCGCTGGTCCGGGCAGGTGTAGCGTTCCGGGGCTTCTTGAGGGTGAGGTGCACCGTGCGGCTCCTTGCGCTGCCCCCGACCGGCTCGCTGTGCTGGCTTGCGTACGGGGGACGTGTTGGGATGTCGTGGATTCTGGTCGCCCCAGGGGCCCATCGGCAGACCCATCATGTGCAAGGTTTGCGTCAGACTGTGCACACACCGAGTGGACGGAGGTGTCCATGCCACCCGTGGTCCTGACCGTGCGGAAGGTCCTCGCGCTCGAGGTGTTCACGCGCACCGAGGCCGTCGTCCTCGCTGGTGAGCAGCACCTCGACCAGCCCGTGCGGTGGGTGCACGCCGGCGAGATCCCCGACATCCACCGCTTCCTCACCGGCGGCGAGATGCTCCTGACCGCCGGGCTCGGGATGGGCACGACGGCGGAGCAGCAGCGGTCCTTCGTGCGCCGGGTGGCCAGGGCCAACGCAGCCGTGCTGGTCGTCGAGCTGGCCGGGCGGGCTTTCACGACCATGCCGACGGCGGTCGTCGACGAGGCGGAGGCGCTCGGGTTGCCGCTCGTCGGGCTGCGTGACGAGATCCCGTTCGTCGAGGCCTCCGCGCAGGTGCACGAGATCCTCGTCGAGCTCCGCACGGCCGAGCTGATCGCGGAGGAGGCCGCCGGCCACGCCTTCATGGACCTGCTGCTCGACGACCGTGACTACGTCGCGCTCACCGAGGAGCTGGCCCGCCGCACCGGCCACCCCGTGGTCCTCGAGGACGTGACCCACCAGGTCGTCGCCTACGTCGGTCGCACCCCGGCCGCGGATGCGGTCGTCGGGGACTGGGGCATGCACTCCCGCGCGATGCACGAGCACCACACCCGCCGCCACAACCCGGGACAGCGCCAGCCGGTCGCCGCCGCCGGCTCCTTCCGCAACGTGGTGGCGTGCGCGCGACGGGCTGTCGTGCTGCGCGGCGAGACCTGGGGTTGGCTGCATCTGTTGCACGGACCGACACCGCCGACCACCGCCCAGCAGAGCACCCTGGACCGGGCGGCCGCCGCGGTGGCGATCACGCTGCTGAGCGAGCGGGAGACCGGCGCACGCTCCGCCAAACGCCAGGGCGCGCTGCTCAACCGGCTCATGCTCGGCGAGTTCTCCGGCGAGGACTTCGTGGCCCGCGCCCTCGCACTGGGCCGTGACCTGCGCGACCGCCCCCTCGCCGTCGTGGTGGCCGCGCAGGACGGGCCCGCCGGCACCTTCACCGACGCCGACCTCGCCAAGCTCCTGCACGACGCCGGCCATCCCGCGCTCGTCGGCGACCTCGGCGAGTTCAGCCTCGCGGTCGTCGGCCTGCCGCGCGGCACCACGGACCGCCAGCTGGCCGACGCGCTCGCCGTGCGTGACCTGCGCGGCGGCGTGAGCAAGATCGTCGACGTCACCGGCCTCCCGGTCGCCGTCCGCCAGGCCCGCAGTGCCGCCGCCGCGGCAGCCGCCCGGAGCCTCCGGTCAGTGGTCCGCTTCGACGACCTCGGCGTGCTGCGCCTGCTCGTCGCGCTCGCCGACGGACCGGAGCTCGCCAGCTACGTCGAGGACGAGCTGGGCGAGCTGCTGCTGCACGACGCCATGACCGCCAACCCGCTGCTCCCGACGCTGCGGACGTTCCTGTCGCACAACGGCAACAAGGCGGCGGCCGCGCAGGTGCTGCACATCCAGCGCCGCACGCTGTACTACCGGCTCGAACGCATCGGCGCGATCCTGGGCCGCGCACTGGACGACTCCGAAACCCAGCAGCGACTCCAGCTCGCCGTCCGGGGCCACGACCTGCTCCAGCGGCGACCCAGCCCGCACCGCGCCTAGCTCAGTTGCGAGGCCGCTGGCGCGCCGTCCTATCACCGGCGCGCACCCCACTTCGCACGGCGTCCTGTCACTTCGCATACTCCGCAGACTGTGCGAAGTGAAGGCACGCCGTGCGAAGTGGCGACCTACTCAGACTCGGGCGCGCACTGGCCGCTCCTGTGCCGAATGCAACCTCAGCGGCCTCAGATACCTGGTGAATTCAAGGAGCGGTCGCAACACCCTGTCTGATCTGGGGTGGTTGTGGTGGTTGGTTCGCCGAGGGTGTCACGGGTGCGGGTTCGGGTGTTTTGGCGGGCTCGGATCGCGGGGGCGTCGATGGTCGTTGCGGCGGCG
>DATAYB010000769.1:0-4453 GCA_036272795.1 Pseudonocardia sp. | reverse complement strand
GCTCGCCCTGCTGCTGATGCCCAGCCATGCCAAGGTGGCGGAGCGGCTGGCGACCCCGGGCGACCGGGCCGGCATCAGCTGACGGGCGGCAACCGGAGGAGCACACGTGGCAGAGGCGGCAGGGGCGGAACGCGCGCGGGGACGGGTCGCCCTGGTCACCGGCGGCAGCCGGGGTATCGGCAGGGCGATCGCGCTGCGGCTGGCGGCGGAGGGCGCGGATGTCGCGGTGAACTACCGGCGCGACGCCGGGGCCGCCGAGCAGGTGGTGGCCGAGATCCGGGCCGGCGGGCGCAAGGCGTCCGCGTTCGCCGCCTCGGTGGACGACGCCGAGCAGGACGCCGCCATGGCCGAGGCGGTGCTCGCCGAGTTCGGTGCGGTGGACATCCTGGTGCACAGCGCCGGCATCGCCAGCCGGGGCCAGCGGGTCACCGACACCGACCCCGGCGAGCTGCTCCGGCTGATGGGTACCCACGCGTTCGCCGCGCACCACCTGTGCCGGCTGCTGCTGCCCCAGATGCGCGAGCGGGCGCGGGGTGACGTGGTGCTGCTGTCCAGCGTGGCCGGCGCGGTCCCGATGCCCAACGGGGCGCCGTACGGGATGGCCAAGGCCGCCCTGGAGTCGCTGGCCGGCTCGCTGGCGCTGGAGGAGCTGGCGCACGGGATCCACGTGAACGTGGTGGCCCCCGGCCTGGTCGCCACCGACATGGGCGACCGGCTGGCGCACGCGCTCACCGGGGTCGGCGCGGCGCACGAGCTCGATGCCAAGGCGCCGTTCGGTCACGTCTGCCGGCCGGAGGACGTCGCCGACGTGGTGGCGTTCCTCGTATCCACCCCGTACGTGACCCGGCAGCGGATCACCGTCGACGGGGGCGCCTCACCGCTGCGCTGACGCCGTCACGTCGTCGGCCGTCCCCAACTGGTCGGCGAACGCCATGGCCGCGGGCGAGTCCTCGGCCTTCGCACCGAGGGCGACGGCGAGCGAGCGGCAGGTCGGCGGCTCGAGCGGCCGGGTGACGACGGAGTCCAGTTCGGCCGGCAGGCCCAGGTTCGGCAGCACGCTGACACCGAGGCCGGCGGCCACCATCTCCAGCACGGCGGACATCTCCCTCGCCTCGTACGCCACGTCCAGCCGCACCCCGGCGGCGCGCGCGGCGGTCAGGATCACCGGCGCGCACCCGCCCGTGGACAGGATGAACGGCTGGTCGGCGAGCTCGTCGACGCCGATCACCGGCCGCGCCGCCAGTGGGTGCTCGGCGGGCAGCACGGCGAGCATCTCGTGGCTGCCCAGCGGGACCGTGCGCAGCCCCGGCGCCGGCAGGGTGACCACGCCGAGGTCGGCGACCCCCTGCTCCAGCCAGTCCCGTACCTCCTGGTCACTGCCCTCGAACAGGCGCACCCTGACCTGCGGGTACCGGTCGGTGAAGGTGCGCAGCCTGGCGGCGACAAGTGTGCCGGTGGCGCTGGGCAGGCTGGCCAGCGCCAGCGTGCCGGTGACCTGCCCGGCCAGCGCCGCCACGTCGACCCGCAGCAGGTCGACGTGGCGCAGCGCCTCCCGGGCGTGCGCCACGGCGCGGTGGCCCGCCTCGGTGAGCCGGACCCCGTCGCGCTGCCGGCGCAGCAACGCCGTGCCGAGCTCCGACTCGAGCGACGCGATCGCCCGGCTGACCGCTGGCTGCGACATGCCGACCTGCTCGGCGGCCACCGTGAAGCCGCCCTGGTCCGCCACCGCGAGCAGCACCCTGAGCTGCAACAACGTCATAACCGCTCCCGGAACCGGACCCCTCGGCCATTACCTGCCGAGCATGGACGCATATCTGAACCGATATTTTACAGCTGATCACCAGATCATTAGCGTTATGAGTAGGCCGCACCCCTAACCACAGACAGGCGGGCACGATGACCTCCCGACGAGTACTGATCACCGGAGCGTCCAAGGGGATCGGGCACGCGGTCGCCGAGCGTCTCGCCTCGGCCGGCCACCACCCGGTCGGGCTGGCCAGGGTGGCGCCGGCCGCGTTCCCCGGCGAGTTCCACCCCGTCGACCTCGCCGACCGGGCGGCCACGGACAAGGCACTGGCCGAGGTGCTGGGCGGCGGCCCGGTCGACGCGGTGGTGAACAACGTGGGGCTGGTCCGGCCGGCGGGGATCGGCTCCGTCGACCTGGACGACCTGGCCGACGTCTTCGACCTCAACGTCCGCGTCGCGGTGCAGGTCACCCAGGCCGCTCTGCCCGCCATGCTCGAGCGCGGCTGGGGGCGGATCGTCAACGTCACCAGCATGGTCACCGTCGGCAAGCCCGACCGGACCGCGTACGGAGCCGCGAAGGCCGCCCTGGAGTTCTGCTCCCGCGCCTGGGCCGGCGAGCTGGCCAGCAGCGGTATCACGGTCAACTCGGTCGCCCCCGGCCCCACCGAGACCCAGCTGTTCCGTGAGAACAACCCGGTCGGCTCGGCCGGCGCGGCGCGCTACCTGGCCGGCGTGCCGGTCGGCCGGTTCGGGCAGCCCGACGAGCTGGCGGCCGCCATCTGCTTCCTGCTCGGCGAGGACGCCGGCTTCATCACAGGCCAGACCCTGCGCGTGGACGGCGGCGGCAGCATCGGGGCGGCCTGACGGTTGGTCGGGCGGTTGTGTGGCGGCTCGGCGGGGGCGCCGCGGGATCAGCCCGCGCCGACTCCGCCGACCAGCTCGGACAGGAAGTCGACCTGGTCGGACGGGGTGAACGTGGCGCCGAAGGGCGGCAGCAGGGCGAGGGTGGCGATCTCCACGCCGGCGTCCAGGTACGCGCGCACGCGCTTCGCGCAGTCGCCCGGCGAGCCGACCAGGAACAGGTCGTGCACCACCTCGTCCGGGATCAGCTCGACCGCCTTCGCCCGGTCACCACCGTCCCACGCCGCCTGCATCTCGGCGAGCTGCTCGCCCCGGCCGAGCCAGCGCTGGAACTCCGCGTACACCGGCACGGTCAGGTATGCGGCGATCATCCGCCGCGCGGCCAGCTCCGCGGCGTCCCCGTCGCCGGGTACGACAAACACCCTGGCCTGCACGGTCAGTGGGCCCGGCAAGGTGCGGTGCACCCCGTCGGCGGCGGCACGTACGGTCGCCACGTCACCGGCCGAGAGGAAGTTCAGCGCCACCGCATCCGCCTCGGCGGCGGCCAGCCGTTGCATCCTCGGTCCGAGCGCGGCCACCACGAGCGCCGGTGGCACGGCCGGCGGGCGGGCCAGCCGGAAGTCCTTGACCCCGAGCGCGGCCGCCGACTCACCCGCCGCGCTCGCCCGCTGCCCGGCCAGGGTCACCCGCAGCACCCGCAGCGTGTGCGCGACCCGCGAGTAGGGCCTGGTGAACGGGATGCCGTTCCAGTCGGTGACGATCCGGTCCGAGCCGGCGCCGATCCCGAACCGGGCCCGCCCGGGCGCCGCCTCCGCCAGCGCGGCCGCCGTGCTCGCCATGATCGACGGGCCCCGGGTGAACGCCGAGACCACCAGCGCGGACAGGATCAGCTCCGGGCGCCACGCCGAGGCGAGCACCAGCGGCGTCAACGCGTCCAGCCCGGCGGCCTCCCCGGTGGACACCTCGCCGACGCCCGCGTCCGCCAGCCGCTCGACCGCCTCCCGGTGCTGGTGCAACGGTAGCCCGTCGAACGGCAGCATGACCCCGACCTGGCCCATCCGTCACTCCCCTCGCTACGCCCCTCGCCGCACTCTAAGCCGAACAACGCCCGGCGGCTCTCCGGCGAGCCCACGTGCCACCGTCTGACTTGTCGCGTCAATTTGATGTGACAAGTGGCTCTTGTCGCGTCAAATTGACGTGACAAGTGGGCGGCGGCCCGCACACCGCCGCCGCGCTGCACACGTTCGCCACCCCGCTGCACACCCCGTCACGCCACGCCACCGCGCACATCGTCGTATCGCCGCCGCACACATCGCCAACCTTCTGTGCGGCGATACGGTGCCGCGCGGTGGAACAACGAAACCGCCACCGGTCCTGGAGCGGGTCCGCCGCAGCGGAAGCGGAGCCCGCGTACCCCTCGGTCCGACGTGTCACGCCGTCCGACTTGTCACGTCAAATTGACACGACAAGTGGCTCTTGTCGCGTCAACTAACTACGACAAGTCGGCGAGTCGAGCCGAGCCGGGCGCCGAGTCAACAAGTCGAACCCACCGCCACCCGTGCACGCCACCACCCCTGCATGCCACCTCCCGTGCACGTCACCACAGGGGAGGTGACGTGAGGACACCAGCTCCGCTGACCGCCACCTCCGCTCACCACCAGTCCGCTCACCACCACTCCGCTCACCACCCAGCCGCCGCCCGCCAGCCGTGGTACGACCCACACTCGGTCGCCGAGCGGTCCGACGGAGGTTGGTTACGATCACCGAGGCAGGGCCGCCGACCAACCGGGAGCGTCGTGACCCACTCCGACCACCTGAGCAGCGCCGTCGACACCGCCGCCGCGCC
>DATAYB010000768.1:0-41512 GCA_036272795.1 Pseudonocardia sp. | reverse complement strand
GGGCCACCCTGGGGGTAGGCGCTCGGCTGGTAGCCCGGCGGGTAACCGCCCGGTGTGGGGGCGCCTTGCTGGTAGCCGGGCGGGGAACCGTCCGGTGTGGATCCGCCGGCCGGATCGGCGCCGCCGCTGCGCAGGTAGCTACCGGACGGGTAGCCCTGGGGTGGTTGGCCACCTTGCGGCTGCCCCTGGGGCGGCGGGTTGCCCTCCTGCGGGTGCCCCTGGGGCGGTGGGGTGCTCTGCTGTGGCGTCCCGTGCGGTGGCTCGGGTGCTGAGGTAGGCGTTGGCGTGGTGGTCTGGGCGGCGGTGTCTGGGGCTGTGGTGTCCGCAGCTGTGGTGTCCGGAGCTGTGGTGTCTGGAGCTGTGGCGTCCAGTGGCGGCGAGCCCTGCGGCTCGGCCCCCTCCTGGCGCGGCTGCGGCGTTTCCGGCTCGGAGCCGGGAGGTGGCGGCGTCGACATGGCAGGACGGTAGCGACTGACGCACGGTAGCGGGAGGCTATTCACCGTGGTCGGGGGCTTGGAAACGATCGTGGCCGACCCATCGGGCATGGGCTCGGCCGGCCCGGCGTGGCGTCACCCGGAGGCACGTCGTCCGGCGGTACCGTGCCGAGCTGTGAGTACCGCGACGGATCGTGCCGGTGGCCCGCCGTCGGACGCGGTGCCCGGTCCGAGCGGGTCAGCGGACGTGGCGCCCGACTCCGGCGCCGGCCTGCCCCAGCACGTCAGGACCGCGTTCGGGGTCCGGGGCGCGCATGTGCAGCCGCTGGTGGTCGCCGGTATCCCTTCCTGGCGGTGCGACGACGTGCTGGTCCGGCCGGTGACCGACAACGCACTGGCCGCCTGGTCGGCCCGGGTGCTGGACACGCTGGTCGTCGACGGGCTGCGCGTGGCCAAGCCGCTGCGCTCTTCGGACGGCCGGTGGGTCGTGGCCGGTTACTCGGCGTGCGACTACGTGTCCGGTACCCCGCAGCCACGCTACGACGAGCTGGTGGCCGCCTCGCTCCGGTTGCACACGGCGACCGCATCGGTACGCCGCCCCCGGCTGCTCGACGACCGCGACGGCCTGACCGCGCGCGCCGACGCCGCAGCCTGGGGTGAGCGCGTGATCGCGCTGGAGCCGTCCACCGGCGGCCGGCTGTTCGACGACCTCGCCCGGTACCGGCGGCAGATCCGGCTGCCCGCGCAGGTGGTGCACGCGGACCTGTTCGGCACGGTGCTCTTCGACGGTGACGCGCCGCCGGCGATCCTCGACCTGATGCCGTTCTGGCGGCCGGTCGAATGGGCGGCGGCGGTGATCGTGGTGGACGCGCTGGCGTGGGGCGGTGGTGACCCCGCGCTGCTCGGAACGTGGTCGCACCTCGACGGCTGGCCGCAGGCGCTACTGCGCGCGCTGTTGTTCCGGGTCGCCCTACACGCGCAGCACCCGGCGTCCTCGGCCACCACGCTCCGGGGCCTCGAAGACGCCGCCGACCTGATCGTCCCCCGCCTCTAGCCGCCCGTCCGCCGCACCGGCCGTCCGCGCTTGGGGTGGCTGCGCGTGAGGTGGCCCGCCTGTCCGACTTGTCGTGTGAATTAGCCACGACGAGTGTCGACTTGTCGCGGCTAATTCCCGCGACAAGTCGAGTCTCGGCGAGCGTCGCACGGCCCTGCCGCGCGCTCGCGTTGTCCCGGCCGGCCGCCGCCCCGGTCCGTGATCATCAGGACGGGATGGCTGATTTCAGGCTCGGCGAGCAGCCCTCTGGTCCTGATGATCACGGAAATGTGACGGGAGGGGTTTCTGTGACTGGCCGTCGCTCGTCGACCGCCGTGTCTGTTGTCGGCCGACGGCCGCTGCTCCCGGGCACTTCGCGTACCTTGTCGCCACTTCGCATACCGCCCGTCCACTTCGCATACCGGCCCTGCACTTCGCACACTCCGCAAACCGTGCGAAGTGGCGGCACGGTGCGAAGTGGCGGCACGGTGTGCGAAGTGGGCCGGACGCCACCCAGAGCCTGGCCGCTTCGGAGTCCCACTTGTCGCGTCAATTAGCCACGACAAGTGCCACTGGTCGTGGTTAGTTCACACGACAAGTCGGACGGTGGCCCCGGACTCGACCACGCCGACCGCAACCACGCCGACCGCAACCACGCCGACCACAACCAGGCCGGGCGGGGTGGGGGTAGCCCTACCTCGGGGGCGGCGGCCGGCCGGATGGGAAAGAACTGGCGTCGCGCTTAGCGTCGGGCACCATGAACCTCATGTCCGCACCGGCGGTGTTCGACCCGCTGCCCAGCTCGTCGGCAAGGGTCGGGCGGCCGTGGTTGTCCGCGTTGGCGGCGGACTCCGCCTACGTGCTCACCGGCTGGGTCATCGCGGTGATCAGTTTCTCGGTACTGGTCTCGCTGCTCGCGTCGGGGATCGGCACGCTGGTCGTAGGTGTGGGCTTCCCGGTGCTGGTGTTGGGGCTGTTCGTCGCGCAGGGGTTCGCCCTGCTCGAGCGCACCCGGCTGCGCACCCTGACCGGCGCACCGGTGCTGGAGCCCGCGTACCGGCCGGTGTCGGGCGGCTCCGTGGTGCGGCGGGTGCTGAGCCTGCTGAGCGACGGCCGGCGCTGGCTGGACCTGCTGTTCGGCATCGTGGTGCTCGTGCCCAGCCTGTTCGTGTTCCCGATCGGGCTGGCCTGGTGGGCCGTGGCGGTCACGGGCGTGCTCTACCCGCTCTACGACTGGGCCCTGCCGCACGGTGGCCAGGACGGCGTGAGCCTGGCCCAGCTGGTGGGCCTCGGGGACTCGACGACGGCCCGGGTCGGCCTCGTGTTCGTCATTGGGCTTGGCGCGGCGCTCACACTACCGGTGGTGATGCGCGGGCTGGCCATGTTCCTGTCCTCGTTCGGCAGGGCCATGTTGACCAGGCAGCGCGCTTCGGTGCTGGCCGAGCGGGTGTCCGCGCTGACCGAGAGCCGGGCCGCGGCGGTGTCGGCGGAGGCCACCGCGCTGCGCCGCCTGGAGCGTGATCTGCACGACGGGCCGCAGCAGCGGCTGATCCGGCTCGCCATGGACCTGGGTACCGCGCAGCGCCGGCTGCGCACCGACCCCGAGTCGGCGGGCCCGCTGATCAGCGGCGCGATCGAGCAGACCCGGGAGACGTTGGACGAGCTGCGCGCCCTGTCTCGGGGGATCGCGCCGCCGGTGCTCGCCGACCGGGGGTTGCCCGCCGCGCTGGCCAGCCTGGCCGCGCGCTGCCCGGTGCCGGTTGAACTGCAGACTGAACAGGTCGAGACGCCCCGGCTCGCGCCCGCGGTGGAGAACGCCGCCTACTTCCTGGTCGCCGAGGCACTGACGAACGTGGTCAAGCACAGCGGGGCGAGTGCCGCCGCCGTGCTGGTGTCCCGTGACGAGTACGCCGTGCGGGTCACCGTGTCCGACAACGGCGGGGGCGGTGCGCACCCGGCGAAGGGGCATGGGCTGGCCGGCCTGCTCGACCGGGCCCGTGCGCTGGACGGCCAGCTCGTGGTGGACAGCCCACCCGGCGGCCCCACCGTGCTGGCCGCCGAGCTGCCTCTACACGGCGAGCTCCCCCTGCTTACGGCCGAGGTGCCGCCGCACGGCACAAACCCGGTCCCGAACAAGGACAACGGGTCCTGACCGGCATGCGGGTGGTGCTCGCCGAGGACTCCGTGCTCCTGCGGGAGGGGCTGGTCCGGCTGCTCGAGGAGGCCGGCTGCCAGGTGGTCGCGGCGGTCGGGGACGGCGCGGCACTGGTCGACGCGGTCGCCGAGCATGCGCCGGACATCTCCGTCGTGGACATCCGGATGCCGCCCACCCACACCGACGAGGGACTGCGCGCCGCCGTCCAGATCCGCCGCCGCCAGCCCGGCGCCAAGATCCTGGTGCTTTCCCAGTACGTCGAGGTGTCCTACGCGGGCGACCTGTTCGCCGACCGCACCGGCGGCGTCGGTTACCTGCTCAAGGACCGGGTGGTCGACGTCGACGAGCTCACCGACGCGCTGCGCCGGGTGGCCCAGGGCGGCACCGTGCTCGACCCGCAGGTGGTGGCCGAGCTGTTCGCCGCCCGCCGGGACCCGCTGGCCACGCTGACGCCGAGGGAGCGCGAGGTGCTCGACCTGATGGCGCAGGGCTGCACGAACACCGAGATCTGCCGGCGGCTGGTGGTCAGCGAGGGCGCCGTGGAGAAGCACGTCGGCAACATTTTCGGCAAGCTGGCGCTGGCCCCTTCAGAGAGTGCGCACCGCCGCGTGATGGCCGTGCTCACGTATCTGCGTCTCTGAGAATGAGTACCACTTTTCACGGGCGTCACATGCGGCCACGTCGAGGTAACCGTTCGTTCCTACCGTCGGGCCCAGTCGATTCGCGATCCCGCGATCTTGGAGGACGGCGTGAGCACTGACCAGTCCACGGAGTCGAGTCCGGCGACCCCGCACCGAGGCGGCCGGTGGATCGAGCGCTGGGAGCCGGAGAACCCCGAGTTCTGGGCGACGGTCGGCCGCAAGGTGGCCACCCGGAACCTGTGGTTCTCGATCTTCGTCGAGCATGTCGGCTTCTCGGTGTGGTCGCTGTGGTCGGTGTTCGTGCTGTTCATGGGGCCCGCGTACCACATCGACACGGCTGGCAAGTTCTTCCTCGTCTCGACGCCGACGCTGGTCGGCGCGATCCTGCGGGTGCCCTACACGTTCGCCATCGCCAGGTTCGGAGGGCGCAACTTCACGGTGATCAGCGGGCTTTTGCTGCTGATCCCGACCGTGGTCGCCGCGTTCGTGCTGCACCCCGGCACGTCGTACACGACGTTCATGGTCGTGGCGGCGCTGGCCGGGTTCGGCGGCGGCAACTTCGCCTCCTCCATGACGAACATCAACACGCTGTTCCCGGAGGGCCGCAAGGGGCTCGCGCTCGGGCTGAACGCCGGTGGCGGCAACCTCGGTGTCGCGGTGGTGCAGCTGATCGGGCTGCTGATCATCGGCGTCGCCGGGGTGACGTACCCCAGGCTGATGCTCGCCGTGTACATCCCGCTGATCGTGATCGTGTCGATCTGTGCGGCCATGTTCATGGACAACCTCGCCACCGTGCGCAACGACACCGGCGCTGCCAAGGAGGCCGTCAGCGACCCGCAGACGGCGATCATGTCGCTGCTCTACATCGGCACCTTCGGCTCGTTCATCGGCTACAGCTTCGCGTTCGGCCTGGTGCTGCAGAACGAGTTCCACCGCACGCCGCTGCAGGCCGCGGCCGTGACGTTCATCGGCCCGCTGCTCGGCTCGCTGATCCGCCCGCTCGGTGGCTGGCTGTCGGACCGGGTCGGCGGCACGCGGGTCACCTTCTGGAACTTCCTGCTGATGGGCGTCGCCACGCTGGTCTGCATCCTCGCCTCGGGCACGTCGTCGCTGGCGCTGTTCACCCTCGGGTTCATCGGGCTCTTTGTGTTCTCCGGGGTGGGCAACGGCTCCACGTACAAGATGATCCCGGCGATCTTCCGCGCCAAGGCGCTGGCCGCGATCGACGCCGGTGAGAACGCCGAGGCAGCCATGCTCCGGGCCCGCCGGGTCGGTGGCGCTGCGATCGGCATCATCGCGGCGGTCGGCGCGCTGGGCGGCCTGCTGATCAACATGGCGTTCCGGGAGTCGTTCGCGGTGGCCAAGAGCGGGGTGCCGGCGTTCTACGGCTTCCTGGCGTTCTACGTGGTCTGCGCCGCGATCACCTACGTCGTCTACCTGCGTAACGCCAAGGCGGTGGCGGACTCCCCGGCCGGGGCTCCCGCCTACGCCGGCGTGTAGCCGTCAGGTCGCGTCACCGCTGTCCACCGACCGCAGGATGTGCGGGGCGAACAGCTCCGAGCGCGAGTGCGACATGCTCATCCGGAGCAGCTCGTAGGGGTGGTTGCGCCGCTCGTGCCGGAGCCGCTCGATCATCTTCCAGCGGAACATCTCGAGCTGGCGGCGGATCGGCAGGTTCTCCCAGCGGGTGTTGAGCCTGGGCAGGATCAGGTTCTGGGCGGAGCCGGGGTAGTAGCGCTCCCCGTGGATCGTGTAGACGCGGTGCACGCGCAACCGGCTCTCGCCCAGCTCGGTGACGTCCTGCGGGATGAGCAGGTCGCGGCCGCTGAAACTGCGCTGGTGCTCGTCGGGCACCGTCTGGCGTTCACAGAAGTTCCGGACCGACCTCGAGCTCCCCGCGGAGCTCGAGGTCAGTTTCGGGTTGCCGGCCACCAGGATCCAGGCCAGCACGTCGCTCGACGCGATCCGCACGTCGATCGCGTACTCGCCGCGGTTGGGCGCCCAGGACATCACCGGGTCGTCCTCCTCGGTCCACATCCAGATGCGCTGGCTGAACAAGGTGTTGCCGTCGTCCAGCCCCCGCTGACGCCACACCCGCGCCCGCTCGGCCAGCGCGGTGAGGCTGGCCCGGGAGCTCCCCGGCAGCGTCCCGAGGCCCGCGATCACCTCGTCGAGCACACCGAAGTCCGGGATCACCAGCATGACGTCCACACTCGACCCGGGCAGCCCCCCGTGGCGGCCGCGCACGTTGAGGTAGCGGGCGTAGTTGACGGAGCCGCCCAGTACGCACGAGGTCGGCCGGCCGTCCAGCGCGGCGCGCAGCCGGTTCAGGTCGCGGAACCGCCGCGCCGTCTCGACCAGCGTCTCGAACGGGCGTGGCCGGCGGCGCAGCCGCTTCGGGTCGGTGCCGCCCGCGTACGGGGCGAACCGGTCGAACCGGTCATCGGTGTAGAGCAGCCGGAACAGCGCCGGCGTGATCTTGTTCGTGTGCTCGGCGTTGCCGAGGATGCCGAGGCCGTGCTGGATCAGCTGCTCCTCGCGGCCGAAGTAGTTGGCCGACATCCGACCCAGCGCCTCGGCGAAGAACGCCGGGATGGCGTCCGGCATGAGCCCGCCCTCGTGGTTGCGGGCGATGTCGATGCACTGCAGGTAGACGCCCTCGACGAGGTCCCAGTCGGCGTTGGCGTGCGCGGCGCGCAGCACGTCCGCCACGTGGTGCTCCTGCCAGAACTCCTCCGCAACCGGCCGGTCGGGAGGGGCGGCCGGGGGCTCGTCCAGCTCGTCGAGCAGCCCGAGGATCTCGGTGGCGAGCTGGTCGAGCAGGGTGAGTTCGTAGCTCTTGCGGAACGTCTCGATGCTCACGCCCTGGACCTGCGCGGCGGCACGTCGCCGGTCGGCGGCCTTCCACAGCTTGTGCCCCGGTGACAGCCCGAAGCTCCGTTCGGCGGCGGTGGCCTCGCGGCTCTCGCCCAGCCGGTGCACCGCCCGGCGCAGCAGCTCCGTGACGGCGTTGTCGACCGGGGTGCCGGAGGTGCGGTAACCGAGCTGCTCGGCGGCGGCCAGCAGCCGGGGGATCTCCAGGGTGCGCGCCCGGGGGATCCCGTGCAGGCGCAGTAGTCGCAGGTCGGCACTCAGGCCGGTGTGCGGATCCGCCCCATCGACCGGCATGACCTGATGTTGCCCAACCGGTGACCAGCATTCAACCGGCGACCACCCGCCTTCGCCCCGATCACCCCCAGGGGTGGGTGGTGGACTCGGGTCATCGAGAGGACAGAGAGTGTGAGAGTAGGTCGGAGACCATGCCATTGATGCTTGTACTACTGGCTGCCGGAGTGGTCCTGCTGGTCGGGTTCGCGGCCGGCGTGCGGTTCAAGGAGATCAACCTGCGGATGCGGGAGCTGCGGCTGGCCCAGGGCCGCCGCGAGCTGCGCCAGACCGCCATGGCGATCCAGACCCACCGGGAGCTGGACTGGTCCACGGTGCCGGCGGGTGCTGTGGTGCACCGTGCCCTGACCCCGGACGGGGAGCTGCTGGTGCTGGCGGACACCCGGATCGCCTTGGAGGGCGACCGGATCGCCCGGGAGCGGGACCGGGTCGCCCTCGAGGGGGAGCGGACGGCCCTGGAGGGCGACCGCTCCGGCGCGCCGGAGGGTTCGGCGGCCTGAGCCCGGTCCGGGGGCGCGTGACCCGGGCGCGCACATCGGCGCTGTCGCTGAGGTGAGCGCCTTTCCGTGTGGTCGAAATCGTTCGGCAATACGACGGTAACGGGCGATGATGAACATCGCTGATATGGATACCGCCGCCACGCACTGCCCGTACTGCGCGCTGCAGTGCGGCATGAGCGTGACCGCGGGGCCCGGCACCCATGCCGAGGTGGCGCCCCGCGAGTTCCCGACGAACCGGGGCGGGCTCTGCCAGAAGGGCTGGACCTCGGCGGAGCTGCTGCACCACCCCGAGCGGCTGACCACCCCACTGCTGCACGGCGAGCCGGTCGACTGGGACACCGCGATCAACTTCATTGCCGACAAGCTGACCGCGCTGCGCGCCGCGCACGGGCCGGACGCGGTCGGCGTGTTCGGCGGCGGTGGGCTGACCAACGAGAAGGCGTACCTGCTCGGCAAGTTCGCGCGCGTCGCGCTGGGTACCTCGCAGGTCGACTACAACGGCCGGTTCTGCATGTCATCCGCTGCCGCGGCGGGTGGGCGGGCGTTCGGGCTGGACCGCGGCCTGCCGTTCCCCGTCACCGACCTCGACGACGCCGACGTGGTGGTCCTGGTCGGCGCCAACGTGGCCGAGACGATGCCGCCGTTCCTGTCCCACCTGCGCGGCGCCCGGCAGGTCGTGGTCGACCCCCGGTTCTCCGCGACCGCGCGCGCCGCCGCCCAGACCGGCGGGCTGCACCTGCGCCCCGCGCCGGGCACCGACCTCGCCCTGGCACTGGGTCTGCTGCATCTCGCCGTCGCCGAGGGCTACCTGGACAAGGACTACGTGGTGGAGCGGACCACCGGTTTCGACGACGCCTGGCGGATCGCCGCGCAGTGGTGGCCGGAGCGCGCCGAGCGTGTCACCGGGGTGTCGGTCGCCGACCAGCGCGACGTCGTCCAGCAGCTGGCCGGCGCACAGCGGCGCTACCTGCTGACCGCGCGCGGCGTCGAGCAGAGTGCGCACGGAGTCGACACCGTGTCGGCGTGGATCAACCTGACGCTGGCGCTCGGGATGCCCGGCACACCGGGGTCCGGGTTCGGCACGATCACCGGGCAGGGCAACGGGCAGGGCGGCAGGGAGCACGGCCAGAAGGCCGACCAGCTGCCGGGCTACCGTCGCATTGACGACCCGGCGGCGCGGGCGCACGTCGCCGGCGTGTGGGGGGTGCCGGCCGAGTCGCTGCCCGGGCCGGGGCGCAGCGCGGTCGAGCTGCTGGACGCGCTGGGCCAGGTGGGAGGGCCGAAGGCGCTGCTGGTGTTCGGGTCGAACCTGGTGGTGTCCGCGCCGGACGCCGGCACCGTGCGGTCCCGGCTCCAGGCGCTGGACCTGCTCGTGGTTGCCGACCTGTTCCCCTCCGAGACCGCCCGGATGGCTGACGTGGTGCTGCCCGTCGCCCAGTGGGCGGAGGAGGAGGGCACCATGACCAACCTCGAGGGCCGGGTGCTGCGCCGCCGCCGCGCGCTCGCCCCGCCGCCCGGGGTGTGCACCGACCTGCAGATACTCTCTCGCCTCGCCGCCGCTCTCGACGTCCGCCGCGAGCCGGCCTGGGTCCCCGCCCCACCGCCCGGCGCCTTCCCGGACCAGCCGGAGATCATCTTCGAGGAGCTGCGCCGGGCCTCCTCGGGTGGGCTCGCCGACTACTCGGGCATCACGTACGCCCGCCTGGACGCCGGCGAGGCGCTGCACTGGCCGTGCCCGTCGACGGCCGTGGTGTCGCGTCCGGGGCCCTCGGGAGCCGGTGGCGGGGCGCCGGAGACGCATCCGGGTACGCCCCGGCTGTTCCTCGACCGGTTCGCGCACGCCGACGGGCTGGCCAGGTTCATCCCGGTCGAGCACGCCATGCCGGCGGAGCAGCCGGACGGCGAGTACCCGCTGTGGGCGACGACCGGGCGGGTGCTGGCGCACTACCAGTCCGGTGCGCAGACCCGCCGGGTCGCCGAGCTGACGGCTGTCGAGCCGCGATCGTTTGTCGAGGTGGACCCGGACACGGCGGCCCGGGCGGGGCTGGTCGACGGCGCCCCGGTGCGGGTGGTGTCCCGGCGCGGGGCGGCCTTGGCGGTCGTGCGGTGCGTGACGGGGCTGCGGCCGGACACCGTGTTCCTGCCGTTCCACTTCGGCGCCGAGCAGACCGCCAACCTGCTCACCAACCCCGTGCTCGACCCGATCAGCCGAATGCCCGAGTTCAAGGCCTGCGCCGTTCGCCTCGAACCCGCGTGACCGTGCCGAGCCCCGCACAGACCGTTCCCACCCAACACAGACCGTTCCCACCCAACACAGACCGTGCACAGTCTGTGCTGAGGGTAAACGGTCTGTGCGGGGGGCTGGCGGGGCGCGTTGGGGGGCGGCGCGGCCCGGCAGGGTGCGCGGGCGCGGCTGGGTGGCTGTGCCCTTGGCCACCGTTGCGAGGGGTATCACCGCTGGCAGGGGGCGTGCGTGAAGGGAGCGTTACTCCGCCGTCATGCCCTGCCGCGCGGACGTAACCGGGGGTTCCTAGCGTGGCTGACGTGACTCGACGCGTTGTGATCGTCGGCCATGGGATGGTCGGTGCCAGGTTCGCGGAGGAGGTGCGCCGCCGTGATCCGGCCGGTGAGCGCGCCGTCCTCACGGTGATCGGTGCCGAGTCACACCCCGCGTACAACCGGGTGCTGCTGTCCACGGTGCTCGCCGGTGGGTTGAGTGCGGAGTCGGTGCGGCTGCACGGTCCGGACTGGGCGGGCGAGCGGCGGGTCGACCTGCGCACCGGTGTGGCGGTGACCGCGATCGACCGGGCGGCCCGGCGTGTGCTGCTCTCCGACGGTGGGAGCGAGCCCTACGACGAGCTCGTGCTGGCGACCGGCAGCCGCGCGTGGGTACCGCCGATCGACGGGCTGCTCGTCCCGAGCGGTCGCTCGGTCAGCTCGGCGACGGCTCCGGACACGGCGGTCGGCTCGGGAATGGCGGGCGGTTCGGACCCGGCGGGCGGTTCGGACCCGGCGGGCGGCTCGGACGGCGTGAACGGCCCGGACGGCGTGAACCGGTCGGACACGGCGGACGGCGCTAGCGAGCTGGCCGACGGGGTGGCCACGTTCCGGGATCTGGACGACTGCGTGCGCATCCTGCGGCTGGCCAGGCCGGGGAGCCGGGTCGCGGTGCTGGGCGGCGGGCTGCTCGGGCTGGAGGCGGCGCGCGGGCTGGCCGGACGGGGGGTGCGGGTCACCGTGCTGCACCCCGTCGGCCACCTGATGGAGCGCCAGCTCGACCCGGGCGCCTCCGCCGTGCTGGCCGGCGCGCTCGGCAAGCTCGGGGTGGACGTGCGGCTGAACGTGATGGCCAAGCGGTGGAGCCCGGAGCTCGGCCTGGAGTGCAACGACGGCACGACGTTGTCGGTGGATGCGGTGGTGGTGTCGGCCGGGGTTCGCCCGGAGACCGGACTGGCCGCCGAAGCGGGCATCGCCGTCGACCGGGGCGTGCTGGTGGACGACCGGATGGGCACCTCGGACGACCGGGTGCACGCGATCGGCGACTGCGCGCGCCACCCCGGCACGGTGTCCGGCCTGGTGCAGCCCGGTTTCGAGCAGGCCGAGGTGCTGGCCGCGCTGCTGACCGGCGCCGACCCGGCCGCCCGCTACCGGGGCACGCCGCTGGTGACCCGCCTGAAGGCCCGGGGCATCGACCTGGCCGCGGTGGGCGACGCACTGGTCGAACCGGGAGACGACCCCATGGACGCCGGCGTCGAGGTGCTGCGCTTCGAGGACCCGTGGCGCGGCCGCTACTCGAAGATCGTACTGCGCGACGACCGCCTGATCGGCGCGATCATGCTCGGCGTACCGGACGCGGCCGCGTCGGCGATCCAGCTGTTCGACTCGGGGGCGCCCGCGCCGTCCGACCGGTTGGCGCTGCTGCTCGGGCGGGCGCTGCCCGGCGAGTCCCGTGACACTGCCGGCACGGCCGCCGCGGACTCGCCGGCGCTGCTGCCGTCCAGCGCGTTGATCTGCCGGTGCAACACGGTGAGCAAGGGTGCGCTGGTCACCGCGTGGCGGGCCGGCGCCACCGACGTCGACGCGCTGAGCCGCGCCACCAGGGCGTCGACCGGCTGCGGCAGCTGCCGGTCGGCGGTCGCGGGGATCTGCGACTGGCTGGCCGCCGCCGAACCCGCCGGAGCCGGCACCGCGACCGGCACCGCGGCGGGAGCCGAGCCCGCCGGAGCTGTCGCTCAGTCGGACCAGGGAGAGGGAGCCGCATGAAGACACTCGTCGTGGTCGGACACGGCATGGTCGGCCACCGGCTGGTCGAGGCGATGCGCAGCCGGGACACCGGGGACACCTGGCGGATCGTGGTGTTCGGCGCGGAGTCCAGGGCGGCGTACGACCGGGTGGCGCTGTCCAGCTACTTCGAGGGGGTGGACGCCGAGCAGCTCAGCCTGGTCGGCCCCGAGGTGTACGCCGACGAGCTGGTCGAGCTGCGGCTGGGTGAGCAGGTCGAGCACGTCGACCCCGCTGTGCGCGAGGTCCGCACGGCGAGCGGCGCCACGGTCGGCTACGACGCGCTGGTGCTGGCCACCGGCTCCTACCCGTTCGTGCCGCCGGTGCCCGGCAAGGACCTGGACGGCTGCTTCGTCTACCGCACGCTGGACGACCTGGACGCGATCAAGGCGGCGGCGGTGGCGGCGGTGGAGTCCGACGGTGCCGGCCGGCGTTCCGGGGTGGTGGTGGGCGGTGGCCTGCTCGGCCTGGAGGCGGCCCGCGCGCTGCGGCTGTTGGGGTTGTCGCCGCAGGTGGTGGAGATCGCGCCGAGGCTGATGCCGGTGCAGGTGGACGAGGGCGGTGGGGCGCTGCTGCGCCGGCTGGTGGCCGAGCTGGACGTCGCGGTGCGCTGCGGCGTGTCGGTGCAGGGCATCGAGCGGGGGCCGCGTGGGCGGGGGTTGGTGGCGAAGCTGTCCGACGGCGTCGAGCTGGACGCCGACGTGGTGGTGTTCTCCGCCGGTATCCGCCCCGAGGACGGGCTGGCGCGCCGCACCGGGCTGCCGGTGGGCGAGCGCGGCGGGGTGCTGGTCAACGCCCACTGCCGCACCGCTGACGACCGGATCTACGCGGTCGGCGAGTGCGCGGCGATCTCCACCGGGGGCGCCGGGCGGACGTACGGCCTGGTCGCGCCCGGGTACGCGATGGCCGAGGTGGTGGCGGACCGGCTGCTCGGCGGGTCGGCGAGCATCACCGAGGCCGACCTGGACACCTCGACCAAGCTCAAACTGCTCGGGGTCGACGTGGCGAGCTTCGGCGACGCGCACGCGGCCACCGAGGGCGCGCTCGAGGTCGTGGTCAACGACCCGGTGGCCGGTACGTACTCGAAGCTGGTGGTGTCGGACGACGCGCGGACGCTGCTCGGCGGCGTGCTGGTCGGCGACGCCTCGAAGTACGCGACGCTGCGCCCGCTGGTCGGCTCGCCGCTGCCGGCCGACCCGGTGGCGATGATCGCGCCGGGAGGGGTGGAGCTCGGTGCCGACGCGCTGCCGGACTCCGCCCAGGTCTGCTCCTGCAACGCGGTCACCAAGGGCACACTGCGTTCCGCGATCGCCGGCGGCGCGCACGACGTGCCGGCGCTGAAGGCTTGTACCCGGGCCGGCACCAGCTGCGGCTCCTGTGTACCGATGCTCAGGACGCTGCTCGCCGCCGAGGGTGTCGCGGTGTCGAAGGCGCTGTGTGAGCACTTCACGCACAGCCGCGCTGAGCTGTTCGAGGTCGTGGCGAGCACTGGCGTGCGGACGTTCTCCGAGCTGATCGGGCGGCACGGCACCGGGCGCGGCTGTGACCTGTGCAAGCCGGCGGTGGCGTCGATCCTGGCGAGCCTCGGGTCCGGGCACGTCCACGACGGCGAGCAGGCCACCCTGCAGGACACCAACGACCACTTCCTGGCGAACCTGCAGCGCAACGGCACGTACAGCGTCGTCCCGCGCATCCCCGGCGGCGAGGTCACCCCGGAGGGGCTGATCGCGATCGGCGAGGTGGCGCGCGACTTCGGGCTGTACACGAAGATCACCGGCGGGCAGCGGATCGACATGTTCGGCGCCCGGGTGGAGCAGCTGCCGGCGATCTGGCGGCGGCTGGTGGATGCCGGCTTCGAGTCCGGGCACGCGTACGGCAAGGCGCTGCGCACGGTGAAGTCCTGCGTGGGCACCGACTGGTGCCGCTACGGCGTGCAGGACTCGGTCGGCCTGGCGATCGCGCTGGAGCTGCGGTACCGGGGCCTGCGCAGCCCGCACAAGCTCAAGTCCGGGGTGTCCGGCTGCGCCCGGGAGTGCGCCGAGGCACGCAGCAAGGACTTCGGGGTGATCGCCACCGAGACCGGCTGGAACCTCTACGTCGGCGGCAACGGCGGCTTCAGCCCCCGCCACGCCGAGCTGCTGGCCACCGACCTGGACACCGACACGCTGGTCCGCACCATCGACCGGTTCCTGATGTTCTACATCCGCACCGCCGACCGGCTGCAGCGCACCGCGCCGTGGGTCGAGGCGATGGAGGGCGGCCTCGACCACCTGCGCGAGGTGATCATGGACGACTCCCTGGGCATCTGCGCCGACCTGGACGCGGCCATGGCCAAGCACGTCTCCGGCTACGCCGACGAGTGGGCCGGCGTGCTGGCGGACCCCGAGAAGCTGGCCCGGTTCACCTCGTTCGTGAACGCCCCGGACACCCCTGACCCGAGCATCGAGTTCGTCGACCGGCGGGGCCAGCGGGTGCCCGTCGGATACGACCGGGGCAGCCAGCGGGTGCTGATCGCCGGTCCGAGGCTGGAGGTGGCTCGATGACCAGGTCACTGGCCCGTACCGAGGTGACCACCTGGCAACCGGTGTGCCCGCTGGAACGGCTGCAGCCCGGCCGGGGCGTGGCGGCGCTGTTCGGGGACCGGCAGGTCGCGGTGTTCCGGACGGTGGACCCCCAAGGGGATGAGACCCTGTACGCGATCGACAATCTGGACCCCTGCAGTGGCGCCGCCGTGCTCAGCCGCGGCATCGTGGGGGACCGCAAGGGCGAGCCCATCGTTGTCTCGCCGGTTTACAAGCAAGCGTTCAGCCTGGTCACCGGCCGGTGCCTGGACGAACCGGATCGGGGCGTAGCCGTCCACGGAGTGCGGGTCTCGGACGGCTGGGTTCAGGTCGAACTGGGATGACTCGTGCTGGGATGATCATCATGACGCAGCAAGGGACGTATCCCGCGACACCGGAGGGATACCGGCCCGCCCAACCGGGCCAGGTGCCGCCGCTGGCGGGGTTCACCGTGGGTGTGACCGCCGCGCGCCGGGCCGAGGAGCTCGGTGCCCTGCTGGAGCGGCGCGGCGCCTCGGTGTTGCGCGCGCCCGCGCTGCGCATCCTGCCGCTGCCCGACGACGCCGAGCTGGCCGCCGCCACCCGCTCCCTGATCGACACGCCGCCCGACTTCGCGGTGGCCACCACCGGCATCGGCTTCCGGGGCTGGGTGGAGGCCGCCGACGGCTGGGGGCTCGGCGAGGCGCTGCTGGACGCGCTGCGCGCCGGCACCGTGCTCTGCCGGGGCCCGAAGGCGCGGGGCGCGGTGCGCGCGGCCGGCCTGATCGATGCGTGGTCACCGGCCTCCGAGTCGTCCGCCGAGGTGCTCGACTACCTGCTCAGCGCGGGTGTGGAGGGCAAGCGGATCGCGGTGCAGCTGCACGGTGAGCCACTGCCGGACGTGGTGGAGGCGCTCGAGTGCGCGGGCGCCGAGGTGGTTGTGGTGCCGGTGTACCGCTGGCTGCCGCCCGCCGACATCGCGCCGCTGGACCGGCTGACCGACGCCGTGCTGGCCGGCTCGGTCGACGCGATCACCTTCACGAGCGCCCCGGCGGCGGCCAGCATGCTCGCCAGGGCGGCCGAGCGAGGCATCCAGGACGAGCTGGTCAGGGCGCTGCGCGGGCCGGTGCTGGTGGTCTGCGTCGGTCCGGTGACGGCGGCGCCGCTGGAGGCCCGCGACATCCCGACCTCGCAGCCGCAGCGGTCCCGGCTCGGCGCCATGGTCCGCACCCTGGAGGCCGACGCGCCCCGGATGGCCCGCACGTACCCGGTCGCCGGGCACTGGCTCGAGGTGCGCGGGCACGCGGCGCTGGTGGACGGCGAGCTGCGCACGGTGCCGCCGGCCGGCATGGCGCTGCTGCGTTCGCTGGCGCGGCGCCCCGGCAGGGTCGTCACGCGGGCGGAGCTGCTGCGCGCGCTGCCCGGCGGCGGCGGCGACGAGCATGCCGTGGAGACCGCGATGGCCCGGCTGCGCTCCGCGCTCGGCCAGGCCCGGCTCGTGCAGACCGTGGTGAAACGCGGCTACCGGCTAGCGCTGGACCCCGGTTCCGGGCCAGCGCCGGTGGGTGGCAACTGCCTGTCCGGGGACGGCAGGTGAGCGCTGCCCGGCGGTGTTCGTCGGCGGCGTTGCGCTCGTCCGAGGGGCTGCCGCCGTTATTGCTGGTCGCGCACGGCACGCGGGACTCGGCGGGTGCCGAGGTGGCGCTGCGTCTGGCGGATGCGGTGCGCCGCGCGCTGCCGGCTGTGCCGGTCCGGCTGGCGTTCGTGGACGTCCGGCCGCCGACCGTGGCCCACGTCGCGCCGATCCTGCGCCGGGCGGCCGAGGTCGTGGTGCTGCCCGCGTTCCTCGCCGCCGGCTACCACGTCCGGCACGACCTGCCGGCGCAGCTCGCCGCCGCCGGACTGGCCGGCCGCGCGCGGCTGACACCCGTGCTGGGCGCGGACCCCCTGCTGGCGGGCACGGACCCCCGGCTCGTGGCCGCCGCCGAGGACCGGCTGCGCGATGCCGGCTGGCGCCCTGGTGACGCCACGGTGCTGGCCGCCGCCGGCTCGTCTGACGCGGGGGCACGCGCGGAGGTGGCGGAGGCGGCCCGCGCGCTGGGACGCCGGCTGGGCTGCCCGGTGCGGATGGGATACCTGGCCAGTGGCGCCCCGAAGCTGGCGGAGGTGGTGGCTTCGGCGCGCGCCGACGGGCAGCAGCGGGTCGCGGTGGCCAGCTGGCTGCTCGCGCCCGGGGTGTTCCAGCGGCGGCTCGAGGACGTCGGTGCCGACGTGGCCGCCGCTCCGCTCGGCCTGCATCCCGGTGTGCTCGATGCCGTGCTGACCAGGTACTTCGACGCGCTCGGTGACCGGAGCGCGGCGGCCTGAGGTCGAGCAGCTGGCGGGTCCGCGCTGGTCAGTGGTGGCAGGCTCGCCGGTAAGCGGTTACGTCGTGCCCTGCCGGCGCACCCGGCGGCCCACCACGGTGACGCCCTCGGCACGCAGCCGGGCCAGCTGCTCGTCGGCCAGGTGCGGGGCGCAGGTGCCGTCGGCCCGCAGCACCCGGTGCCACGGCAGGTCCTGCCCGTCCTCGGACAGCAGCCGGCCGATCAGCCGCGCGGACGGCAACCCCGCGATCGCGGCGACCTCCCCGTAGCTGAGCACACTGCCCTCGGGGATCGCCATGATCACGTCGCGCACGCGGTCCGCGGTCTCCCGGTCCATCTGGGCAGGATAGGCCGCCGACCGACACCGGCGCGGCCACCCGGCGCGGCGGACCGGGTGGCGCGTGAGGCGGTCGGGGCGGCGTGGTTCCATGCCGGACGTGACGCGTCCGCTGCTGGTTCGCCGGCCCCGGGCGGCGAGCCCCGAACCGCGCTGGGACGAGGCCGCCCGCCAGGTGCTCGCCCACTGTGTCGAACCCGGGGCCGGCCTGCTGCGCGTGCTCGGCGGCCCCGGCACCGGCAAGACGACCGTGCTGGTCGAGTCGGTGCTACGGCGGATCAGGGCGGGTGTCGACCCGGAGCGGCTGCTCGTGCTGGTCGGCAGCCGGCGGGCGGCCGGTGAGCTGCGGGAACGGCTAACCGCGCGGCTCGGCGATCCGGCCGGCCCCGCGTTCGGCACCGTGCGCGAGCCGCTGGTGCGCACCGTGCACTCCTACGCGTTCGGGCTGCTGCGGCTGCACGCCAGCCGGATCGGTGACCCGCCACCCCGGCTGCTGGCCGGCCCCGAACAGGACGCTGTCGTCCGCGAGCTGCTCGCCGGTGAGCTGGCCGGCGACGTGCCGGGGTCGGGCTGGCCGGACCGGCTGCGCCCCGCGCTCGGTGTGCCCGGGTTCGCCACCGAGCTGCGCGAGCTGCTGCTGCGGGCGGCCGAGCGCGGCCTCGGCCCGTACGAGCTGGCCGAGCTCGGCGCGCGCGAGGACATGCCGGAGTGGGTCGCCGCCGGCCGGTTCTTCCTCGGCTACGAGCAGGTGAACCTGCTGCGCGGCGCAGCCGGCAGCGGGGCGCCGCAGGCCACTTCGGCCGCGCTGGACGCCGCCGAGCTGGTCGCCGCCGCGCTGGACGTGCTGGCCGCCGACCCCGAGCTGCTGGCCGCCGAGCGCGCCCGGATCCGGCACCTGCTCGCTGACGACGCGCAGGACCTCGACCCGCAGCAGATGCAGCTCGTCCGGCTGCTCGGGGAGACGGCGGAGACGTTTGTGCTGGCCGGCGACCCGGACCAGGCCGTGCTCGGCTTCCGGGGCGCCGACCCCAGCGCCCTGCGCGACGCCGACCCGGGCGGCCGCGCCACCGTCGTGCTCACCGCTGACCACCGCGCCGCGCCCCGGCTGCGCCAGGCCACCGGCCGGCTCGCCGCGCGGCTGCCCGGTGCGGGTCCGGCCCGCCGGCGGACGAGCTCGGAGCCGGTTGAGGCGGCGTCGACAGGTGCGGGGTCGACAGGCCCGGCGTCGACAGGTCCGGCGTCGACAGGTGCGGGGCCGGTTGGGGTGCCGGGCGAGGGGGTGCTGGCGGTCCAGGTGTTCGCCTCGGCTGCACAGGAGGCGGGTTGGGTGGCGGACCGGCTGCGCCGCGCGCACCTGACCGACGGTGTGCCGTGGTCGGAGATGGCGGTGCTGGTGCGGTCGACGACACGCTCGCTGCCCGTGCTGCGGCGCGCCATGCTGGCCGCCGGGGTGCCGATGGCCGTGCCGGGCGACGAGCTGCCGCTGTCCCGGCAACCGGCGGTGCTGCCGCTGCTGCTGTTGCTGCGCTGCGCCGCGCGGCCGGAGCAGATCGACGCCGACGCGGCGGTCGCGCTGCTCAGCTCGCCGCTGGGTGCGGCCGACCCGCTGCGGTTGCGCCGGCTGCGCCGCGGCCTGCTCCGGCTGCACGCGGCCGGCGCGGGTGCGGCCGGGGAGCCGGTGGATGCCGACGCGGCGGGTGCCGGGTTCGGGGCGGACATCGAGGACAGCGCTGACGGCGAGTTCGGGGACGGCGAGCCGGGGGACGGCGGTGATCGGGACGGCGGGAGTGACGAGCTGTTGGTCGCCGCGCTGCGTGCCGGGGCGGCGGGCGAGACCGACCCGCTGCCGACGCTGCCGGCCCGCGACACCGCGCCGCTGCGCAGGGTGGCCGAGCTGCTCGGGCTGGCCAGGGCGGCTGACCACGAGGGCGCGAGCGCGGAGGAGGTGCTCTGGCGGATCTGGCAGGCGAGCGGGCTGGCCGGGCGGTGGGCCGCCGCGAGCGCGCACCCGGGGCCGGCCGGCGCGCAGGCGGACCGGGACCTGGACGCGGTGGTCGCGCTGTTCGACGCCTCGGCCCGCTACACCGACCGGCTGCCCGGCGGCGGCAGTGTCGAGGGCTTCGCCCAGTACGTGGCCGACCAGCGCATTCCCGGTGACAGCCTGGCCCCGAGGGCGCCGCAGGGTGAGGCGGTCGCGGTGCTGACCGCGCACGCGGCGCGCGGCCGGGAGTGGCGGGTGGTTGCGGTGCCGGCCGTGCAGGAGGGCAGCTGGCCGGACCTTCGGCTGCGCGGCACGCTGCTCGGCGTCGAGCGGATGGTGGACGCGCTGGACGGCCTCGGCGGGGCGGCGGCGCTGTCCAAGGTGGCGCCGCTGCTGGCCGAGGAGCGCAGGCTGTTCTACCTGGCCTGCACGCGGGCGCGCGAGCGGCTCTACGTGTCGGCGGTGCGCGGTGAGGACGAGCAGCCGTCGCGTTTTCTCGACGAACTGGACCCCGAACCGGGGGATCTGGAGCCGGACGCCGCCCGCCCGGTGGCCCGCCCGCCCCGGGCGCTGGTGCTGGCCGAGCTGGTCGGCGAGCTGCGCCGCGCGGTGTGCGCCCCGGTGACACCCGGCGACGCGGCGGAAGAGGAGCGCAGGCAGCGGGCGGCCACCCAGCTGGCCCGACTCGCGGCCGCCGGTGTGCGCGGGGCGAACCCGAACGACTGGTACGGGCTCGCCCCGATGTCCACCGACGAGCCGCTGCGCGATCCGGCAAAACCGGTCCCGGTGTCGCCCTCCGACGTCGAGAAGATCATGAAGTGCCCGCTGAAGTGGGTGCTGGAGCGGCACGGCGGTGACGACGGTGCGGTGCTGCCGTCGGTGACGGGGTCGCTGGTGCACGCGCTGGTGCAGGCCACGGCGGCCGGCGCGACCGAGCCGGAGGTGGACCTCGCGCTGCGCCGCGCCTGGTCGGCCGTGGACGCCGGCGCGCCGTGGTTCGGCCGCCGCGAGCTCGAGCGGGTGCGGGGCATGCTCACCGCGTTCCGCACCTGGCTCCAGGAGAGCCGGCGCGGCGGGCTGGCCGAGGTCGACGTGGAGCGCGGGCTCGAGCTGGCACTGGCCGGCGGGGCGGACGGCCCGGACGTGCTGCTGCGCGGGCGGGTGGACCGGCTGGAGCGCGACGCCGACGGCCGCCCGGTGATCGTCGACGTGAAGACGGGCAAGACGGCGGTCAGCCGGGAGGACGCCGAGGCGCATCCGCAGCTCGCGGTGTACCAGCTCGCCGCGGCACTGGGTGCGTTCCGCGACGCGCTGGGCGGACCGGTCGAGCCGACGCCGGCCGGCGGGGTCGAGCCGGGCGGGGCGCGGCTGCTGTTCCTGGCCGACCGGGGCGCCGACGGCCGGGCCAAGGAACGCACCCAGCCCGCCCTCACCGAGGACGACGTGCGCACCTGGCGCCGCGAGCTGCACGGGGCGGCCCGGGAGACCGGCGCCGCCGAGTTCACCGCGCGGGCGAACTCCGACTGCGAGCGCTGCGGCGTGCGCACCAGCTGCCCCGTGACCGGCGACGGCCGGGGGGTGCCGAGCGGATGACCACCACCCAGACCGAGTGGCTCACGCCCGCAAGGCTGGCCCACGCACTCGGCGTACCGCCGCCGACCGAAGAGCAGGCCGCCGTGATCGCCGCGCCGGCCGAGCCCGCCCTCGTGGTGGCCGGGGCGGGCGCCGGCAAGACCGAGACGATGGCGGCCAGGGTGGTCTGGCTGGTGGCCACCGGCGCGGTGCTGCCGGAGCAGGTGCTTGGTCTGACGTTCACGCGCAAGGCGGCCCAGCAGCTGGCCGACCGGGTGCGCTCGCGGCTGCGCCGGCTGGCCGGGTCACGGCTGCTGGACGACCTGGACCCGACCGGCGCCCGCAAGGCGGCATTGTTCGGCGGCGATGGCGGTGATGTGACTGTAGCCACCTACCACGCCTACGCCGGCCGGCTGGTCGCCGAGCACGCCCTGAGACTGCCGGCGGAGCCGGGCGCGCGGCTGCTCTCCGAGACGGCGGCGTGGCAGCTGGCGCACCGCGTGGTGTCCACGTGGGCGGCCGACCTGGACATCGACCGCGTACCGGCCACGGTGACGAACTACCTGCTGGCGCTGTCCGGTGAGCTGGGCGAGCACCTCGTCGGGCCCGACCAGCTGCGCCAGCACGCCGAGGCCTTCGTCGCGCTGGTGGAGAACGCGCCGCGTGCCCCCCGGCAGCGGGCCAACCTGGCGCTGGAGTTCCAGAAGATGGTGGACAGCCAGCGGCTGCGGGTGGCGCTGCTGCCGCTGGTGGAGGCGTTCGCGGCGCGCAAACGGGCCGAGCGCACGGTGGACTTCGCCGACCAGATGGCGATCGCCGCCCGGATCGCCGCCGAGCACCCGGAGGTCGGCGCGGGCGAGCGGACCCGCTACCGCGCCGTGCTGCTGGACGAGTACCAGGACACCGGGCACGCGCAGCGGGTGCTGCTGCGCTCGCTGTTCAGGGTGGCGGACCCGACCGAGCCACCGATCGCGGTCACCGCGGTGGGCGACCCATGCCAGTCGATCTACGGCTGGCGTGGCGCCAGCGCGGCCAACCTGCCCCGGTTCAGCACCGACTTCCCGAACAGCCTGCTCACCGGCGAGCTGCGCCCGGCCCGCCGCTACGGCCTGCTGACCAGCTTCCGCAACCCGGCCGAGGTGCTCACGCTGGCCAACGCGGTGTCCGAGCCACTGCGCGTGCCCGGCCCGGAGTCGACCGCCGCCCACGTCGACGTGGACGAGCTGCGGCCCCGCGAAGGTGCGCCACCGGGCGCGGTCCGGCTCGCGCTGCTGGCCGACGTGACGACCGAGGTGGCCTGGGTGGCCGACGCACTCGCCGCCCGCTGGCACGCCGCGCTGGATGCCGGGCAGCCGGCGCCGACCGCCGCGGTGCTGGTCCGCCGCAGGGCCGACATGCCCGGGCTGGCCGCCGCGCTGCGGGCCAGGGACGTGCCGGTGGAGGTCGTCGGCCTCGGCGGCCTGCTGGCCGAGCCGGAGGTCCGCGACCTGGTCAGCGCGCTGCGCCTGGTCGCCGACCCGCTGGCCGGTACCGCCGCGATGCGGCTGCTCACCGGCGCGCGCTGGCGGCTGGGCGCGGCGGATCTGGCCGCGCTGTGGGCGAGAGCGAAGGAGCTCGCGCGCCCGCTCGCCGGTACGCCCAACGACCGGGCCGACAGCCGGGCCGACACCGTCGCCGGGCTGGCCGCCGACGCGCTGCCAGGCGAGCAGGCCGAGCAGGCAGGACTGGTCGACGCGTTGGACGACCCGGGGGAGCCGGCGCGCTACTCCGAGGCCGGGTTCCGCCGGATCCGCAGGCTGGCCGGCGAGCTGACGTACCTGCGCGGGCGGGCCGGCGGGTCGAGCACGTCCGGCTGGGCGGGGCTGCCCGACCTGGTCGCGGACACCGAGCGCGCGCTGCTGCTGGACGCGGAGACGGCGGCCCGCCCCGGCCCGGTCGGCCGGGCGCACCTGGACGCGTTCGCCGACGTGGTGGCCGACTTCTCCGCGGGTGCCGAGGTGCCGACGCTGCCCGCGCTGCTGGACTACCTGGCCACCGCCGAGCAGGCCGAGGACGGGCTGAGCCCCGGCGAGGTGGAGGTCGCAGCCGACCGAGTGCAGATCCTCACCGTGCACGCCGCGAAGGGCCTGGAGTGGGAGCTGGTCGCGGTCCCGCATCTGGTCAAGAAGGTGTTCCCCGGCGCACCGCGCAGCGGATCCTGGCTGACCAACCCCGCCGAGCTGCCGGTCGTGCTGCGCGGTGACGCCCCCGACCTGCCCAACCCGGAGCTCCCGGCCGATGGCGACCGCAAGGAGGTCACCGACGCGCTCAAGGAGCACAAGGAGGCGCTGGAGGAGCGGCGGCTGTCGGAGGAGCGGCGGCTGCTGTACGTGGCCATCACCCGGGCGGAGCGCGAGCTGCTGCTGTCCGGGCACTGGTGGGCGGCGACCGGCGACACCCCGCGCGGCCCCTCCGACTTCCTGCTCGAGCTCCAGGGGATCGCCGAGGCGCACCCCGAGCTGGTCGTCGAGCGGTGGGCGGCGGAGCCGGAGGAGGGCACCCCGAACCCCGTCACCGCACAGCCGCACACCGAGCGCTGGCCGGTCGACCCGCTGGGCGGCCGGCATGCTGTTGTGCACGAGGGCGCCGACCTGGTCAGGGCGGCGCTGGCCGCGTTGCCCAAGCAGGCCCCGCAGCTGTCCCTGTTCGACACCGGCGCCCCCGCCGAGCCGGAGCCGGAGCCCGACGAGGTGGGCGACCCGGAGGGCTGGGCGGCCGACGTCACCGTGCTGCTCGCCGAGCGGGCCATGGCGCAGGCGGCCCGGCCCGAGGTGGCACTGCCGGCCGCGCTGTCGGTCAGCCAGCTGGTCGAGCTCGCCGCCGACCCGGAGGCACTGGCCGCCCGGCTGCGCCGCCCGATGCCTTTCCCGCCGAACCCGCACGCCCGCCGGGGCACCGCGTTCCACGCCTGGCTGGAGCAGCGGTTCGGCGCGACCCGGCTGCTCGACCTCGACGAGCTGCCCGGCGCCGCCGACGACGGCGCGGCCGCCTACTCGGAGCTCGACACGCTGCGCACGGCGTTCCTCGCCTCGGCATGGGCGGACCGCCGGCCGGTGGAGGTCGAGGTGCCGTTCGAGACGGTGCTGTTCGCCGACGGGCCCGACTCCGGGGCGCGGGTCGGGACGGCGCTGCGCGGGCGGATGGACGCGGTGTTCGCCGACCCGGACGGCGGCTGGACGGTCGTGGACTGGAAGACCGGGTCGGTGCCCGACGACTCGCGACTGCCCGCGCTGTCGGTGCAGCTGGCCGCGTACCGGATGGCCTGGGCGGCGTTGGCCGGCTGCCCGGTGGAGCGGGTCAGGGCGGCGTTCCACTACGTGCGCGCCGACGTCACGCTGAGCCCGGCGGACCTCTTGGACGCGGCCGGGTTACGGGAGCTGTTGCGCGGCGTGCCGCTGGCCGGCGCCGGGCTACCCTCAGCGCCATGACGGCGAAGATCGTGCTCCTCGGCGCAACCGGGTACACCGGCGCGCGCACCGCCGAGGCGATGACCCGGCGCGGCCTGCGGCCCGTACTGGCCGGTCGCAACAAGGAACGGTTGGAGACGCTGGCCGAGCGGTTCGGTGGGCTGCCGACCGCGACGGCCGATGTCAGCGATCCCGCTTCGGTGCGCGCGCTGATCGACACCGGGGACGTGCTGGTCAGCACCGTCGGGCCGTTCGCCAAGATCGGCGAGGCCGCGGTCGAGGCGGCCGTGGACGCCGGCGCGACCTACTTCGACTCGACGGGCGAGCCGCCGTTCATCCGCCGGGTGTTCGAGCAGCACGGCCCGGCCGCGGCGCGCACCGGGGCGGCGCTGCTCACCGCGTTCGGCAACGACTACGTGCCAGGCACGCTGGCCGGCGCGCTGGCGCTGACCGAGGCGGGCGTGGCCACCGCCACGGTGCACGTCGGCTACTTCGTCATCGGCAGCGGTGCGGCGGCCCGGGGCCAGGCGTTCTCCAAGGGCACCCTGAACTCGCTCGTCGGGGTGCTCATGGAGCCGATGTACCGGTGGCGTGACGGTGCGCTGCACGACGAGCCGGCCGGGGCGCGGTACCGCACCTTCCAGGTCGCCGGCCGCGAGCGCCCCGGCGTGAGCATCGGCGCCACCGAGCAGTTCGCGCTGCCCCGCCTCGCCGCGACCGGCGTGGCGCCACGGCTGCGCGAGGTGGACGTCTACCTCGGCTGGTTCGGTCCGATCAGCCGGGCGGTGCACCTGGGTTCGCGGGCCACGCCGCTGTTCCGCCGCGTCGAGCCCCTGGCAGGAGTACTGACCGCGATCGGGCGGGCGGCGGTGCGCAGGGCCGCCGACGAGCCGAACGCCGCGACCCTGGCCGGCAGCACCTCGCACTTCGTCGGCGAGGCGTACGGGGCGTCCGGGCAGCGGCTGGCGACCGTGCAGCTGACCTCGCCGGACGGTTACGCGATCACCGCGGAGCTGCTGGCCTGGGGCGCCGGGTACGCGCTCGAGCACGGCCTCTCCGGGTCCGGCGCGCTCGACCCGGTGAGCGCGTTCGGGCTGGACACGCTGCGCGCCGGCGCCGCCGAAGCCGGCATCGTGGTGGCCTGAGTCACGCTCTAGGCTGAACGGGTGATCAGGCCGAGCGCCCAGGGCGACATCGCCGCGTCCGGCATCATCCGGATGCCCGAGCGGACCCTGACCCCGACCGTGGCCATCCTGCGCAGGCTGGTCGTGGCGCTGTTCGCGCTGGGGTTCACCGTGCTGGTGGTCTACCTGGGGCGGGCCGGCTACCGGGACATCAACGGCGACGGGGTGTCGCTGCTGGACGCGGTCTACTACGCCACGGTGTCGCTGTCCACCACCGGCTACGGCGACATCACGCCGGCGTCGGACACCGCCCGACTGATCAACATCCTGGTGGTGACGCCACTGCGGCTGCTGTTCCTGATCGTCCTGGTGGGTACCACCCTGGAACTGCTCACCGAGCGGTCCCGGCAGGCATACAAGGTCCAACGGTGGAGGTCGAAGGTGCGTAACCACGTGGTGGTGGTTGGTTACGGCACGAAGGGCGCCGCCGCGGTCGACACCATGCTCGGCGACGGCGCGAAACCGTCGGCGATCGTCGTGGTGGACAGCGATCCGGAGCGGCTGCGACTGGCCGCGGGGCGGGGGCTGGTCACGGTCAGCGGCAACGCCACGCGGTCGGACGTGCTGCGGACCGCGGGGGTGCCTGCCGCCGCGTCGATCGTGGTGGCGCCGTCCCGCGACGACACCGCGGTGCTGGTCACGCTCACGGCGCGCGAGCTGGCACCCTCGGCGACCATCGTGGCCGCGGTCCGCGAGACCGAGAACGTGCACCTGGTGCGCCAGTCGGGCGCCGACTCCGTCGTGGTCTCCTCGGAGACGGCGGGGCGGCTGCTCGGCATGGCCACCACGACGCCGAACGTGGTCAACGTGATCGAGGACCTGATCACCCCGGACGTCGGGTTCTCCATCGCCGAGCGGCCCGTGGAGCAGTCCGAGCTCGGCGGCTCGCCCCGGCACCTCTCGGACATCGTGCTCGGTGTGGTGCGGGGCGGCGAGCTCTTCCGGGTCGACGCCCCGAAGGTCGACGCACTGGACGCGGGCGACCGGCTGCTCTACGTCAAGAAGGTCACGCCCGCCGACGAGTCCTGACCCCGCCCGGCAGCCGCTGTTCTTTCAGGTCGCGGTTCGGCGAAAACGCCATGCCGGGTGGCCAGCCCGGCTACGGCTACCCGCCGCCCGGTTACCCCCAGCCCGGGTATCCCCAGCCCGGTTATCCGCAGCCGTACGACGAGGATCCGACGGCGGTGGTCGGCACCCGGGTGGGGCAGTACCTGCTGGACGCGATCCTGGTGGTGGTGCCGGTGATCGCCCTGATGATCGGGCTGTTCGCGGTCTCCGCGACCAATGACACGCTCGGCGGTCTCGGCTTCCTGCTGCTGATGGTGGTCGCGTACGGCCTCAGCTGGGGGGTGGGTGCCTGGTGGCCGGCCACCCACGGCGGCCAGACGCCCGCGATGGGCTGGTTGGACCTCCGGATCGTGACCGCGCAGGGCGGCGTGCCCGGGCTCGGCGCGCTGAGCGTGCGCTGGCTCCTGCTGCTGGTGGACGGCGCCTTCGGCGGGCTGGTCGGTTTCGTGATCATGATGTCCACCTCGCGGCACCAGCGGCTCGGTGACATCGCGGCGAGCACGTACGTCGTCCGGGTCGGCTGAGGAACCGGGCGCGGCGGCGCAGGTTCGGACCGGGCGCGGTCAGCTGGCCGGCTCGGGCCAGGTCAGCTCGACGGCAGCGTGAGCTCGAAGGCGGAGTCGTCGTCGCAGCGCAGCTCGCCGCCGTGGGCGTGGGCGATGCCCCTGGCGATGGCGAGCCCGAGCCCGGCGCCGCTGAACCCTGGCCCGCCGGCGTCGCGGCGCCGCGCGTCGTCCAGCCGGACCAGCCGGTCGAAGATCCGTTCGCGGTCCGCCTCGGGGACCCCCGGCCCGGTGTCCGCCACCCGGACCCGCGCCACCGACCCGCCCGTCGCCGGCCCGTCCGGGGCACCACCTGACGCCTCGGAGCCCGCCGCATCCCGCGACTGGTCGACCGTGATCGTGATCTCGCCGCCGTCCGGGGTGTAGCGCCTGGCGTTGTCCAGCAAGTTCGCCAGCACCTGGGCCAGCCGCTGCGGGTCGCCGGGCACGGTCAGCGGCTCACCGAGGACGCTGACGGTGACCGTCGGCGCCAGCAGCCGGATTCGCTCCGCCTCCGCCTCCGCCAGCGCGCGCAGCTCGACCGGCTCCCTGAGCAGCCGCAGCCCCGCGTCGATCTGGGCGAGTGCGAGCAGGTCCTCGACGAGCCGCCCGGCCCGCCCGGCCTCGCGCAACAGCAGCAGGTGCAGCCGCTCCCGCTCCTCCCCGGTGGCCCGGCTACTCAGCGCGGCCTCGGCGGCGGCGCGCAGCCCGGTGATCGGGGTCCGCAGCTCGTGCGCGGCGTCGGCGACAAACTGCCGGGTCTGCCGTTCCGAGTCGCGCGCCACGGCCTCGGCCTGCTTGGCGGTCCGCTCGGCGCCCTCCAGCGCGTCGAGCATGTCGTCGAAGGCCGCCGCGGTGCGGCCCAGCTCGGTGTCGGTGCGGATCGGGGCCAGCCGGCGCCCCCTGTCCCCGGCGGCGATCGAGCGGGCCAGCGCGGTCATGGTGTCCAGCGGCCCGAGCGCCAGCCGGGTGGTGACGAACAGCGCGATCCCGGCCACCGCGAGCCCGCCCAGCCCGAGCATCAGGAGCAGGCGGCTGAGCCGGCGCTGGATCGCGGTCAGCTCACCCGCGTCGCCGAACAGGGTCAGCTGGGCGCCGCTCGACAGCGTGCGGCGCAGTACGGGGCCCCGGTGTGACGGCTGGCCCTGTGCCTCGGGGTGTGGCGGGGCCGGGCCGGGCGCACCGGGGTCGGGCGGCCCGAGGTCCGGTGGGCCGGGGTCGTCGGGATCGTCGGGATCGGCGCCCGGCGGGCCCGGGTCGGGCGGACCCGTCCCGTCCGGTTGCCCCCGACCGGGACCGGGTGGGTACTGGCGGCCGCCGCTGCCGTAGGTCGTGCCGTCCTGCGCGACCAGCCGGACCCGGACAGCGGGCCCCTTGACGCGCTCCACGATGGTCGCCGGCGAGACGTGCTGGCGGGCGAGCTGCTCGGCCAGGGCGGCGCGGGTGTTCAGCTGCACCAGCAGATCGGACCGCGACTCGATGCCGGTTAACAGCAGCACCAACCCGCTGACCAGCACCAACACCACGCCGAGCACGGCCAGGCTGAACAGCATCACCCGCCGGCGCAGCGACACCGTGTGCAGCCGGCTGGCTGCCTCCCGCGATCGCCGCCGCGCTGCCGCTGGCCAGCGCCACCATCGCCCCCGGGGCGACAGCGTCACTGCTCGACCCGCAGCACGTAGCCGAGGCCACGCACGGTGTGCAGCAGCCGGGGCTCGCCGAGCTTGCGGCGCAGCGCGGAGATGTGCACCTCGACGAGGTTCGGGTCGAAGTCCTCGTAGCCCCACACCGAGGTGAGCAGCTGCGTCTTGCTGAGCACCTGGTCGCGGTGCGCGGCGAGGTGCTCGAGCAGCCGGCGTTCGGTCGCGGTCAGCTCGATCGGTCGGCCGGCGCGCAGCACGGTGCCGGCGGCGCTGTCCAGCATCAGGTCGCCGATCTCGACCACGGTCGGCGTGCGCCCCAACCGCCGCAGCACGGCCGTCACGCGCGCGACCAGCTCGGCCAGCACGAACGGCTTGACCAGGTAGTCGTCGGCGCCACCGCGCAGGCCGCGCAGCCGGTCGTCGATGCCGTCCCGCGCGGTGAGCAGCAGCACGCCGGCCGCGCTGTTGCGGCGCACGACCTCCAGCAGCGCGAAGCCGTCCCGGCCGGGCAGCATCACGTCCAGCACGACCAGGTCGGGGCGGAAGGTGGCCAGGTCGCGCTCCAGCTCGGCGCCGTCCGGGCGGCCGGCCACCCCGAAGCCGGCGTCGGTCAGCCCGGTCAGCACGGCGGCCCGGATCGCCTCGGCGTCCTCGACCACCAGTACCCGCGCCTGCTCGCCCATCCGGCCATTCTGCCGCCGCTGCCCGTGTGCCAGCGCGTTCCGCCGGTCGGCCCAACCTGAAGATCGGCTGAAGGGATGGCTGGTCCTCAGCTCAGGCATAAGAAGCGGGAGCACCGTCGGTGTCGAGGGGCACGGCCGGTAGCACAGCCAGACACGGCCCCGAAGCGTCGAGGAGACAGTGATGAGTACGCCAGAACCCCCACACGGGGAACAGCCGGAGCGGCCCGATTCCGGTCCCACCGACCCGAACCGGCCGGCGTCCGAACAACCGACCGTGCAGCACCCCGTCGCCGACGGGCAGCCGGCCACGCCCTCGGCCGAGGCTCCGGTCGCGTCCGAGCAGCCGGCCGAGGCACCCCGTCCGGCCACGGCGGCCTTCGCCACCGCGCCTGCCGCCGCCGCGAGCGGCGGAGGCAGGTGGTACCGCCCCCGGCGTACCTGGCCGTGGATCAGCGCGGGGGTGGTGGGCGGCCTCGTGGTGCTGGCGCTGGTGTTCGGGGCGGGCGCACTCGTCGGCGGGCACCACGGCGGTGGGCACCCGGGGCGCCACCACGGCGGGCACAGCCACAACTACGGCATGGCCGCCCAGAACGGCGAGCTCGGCGGCCCGGGTGGGCCGCGGGGCCGGGGCGGCCCCGGTGGTCCCGGTGGCTTCGGTGGTCCCGGTGGCTTCGGTGGCCAGGACGGCCAGGGCGGACCCGCGGCTCAGGGTGGACCTGACGGGCCCGGTGGACCCGGTGGTCCCGGCGGGATGGGCCCGGGCGGCGGGTTCGGCCACGGCGGCGGGTTCGGCCGTGACATGGGCCCCGGCGCGTTCCGGCCGGCCGGTGGGCCCGCGGTGGTGGGCTCGCTGGTCACCATCAACGGCGCCAACATGGTGCTGACCCAGGACGGCGGCCAGCAGGTCACCGTCACCACCACGCCGCAGACCAGGGTCGTCGGCGAGCAGCGCGCCACGCTCGCCGACCTCAAGGCCGGTGACCGGATCGCCGTCCGCGAGGACAACAACCACCAGGTGCTCGGCGTGCTGGTGATCCCGGCCAGGGCGTTCGGCACGGTCACCGCGCTGAACGGCGACCAGGCCACCCTGACCAGGCCGGACGGGCTGACCGAGGCGGTCGACCTGTCGGGTGTGACGACCAAGCCGCAGGTCGGCGACCAGGTCGTGGTGTCGGGCAACGCGGCGAACAACGGCTCGGTGCTCAAGGCGACCGAGCTGCGCGACCTGCCCAAGGCCGGCTGAGCGGAGCCGGTCGAACCGGCGCCGGCCGACCCCCGAGTCGGCCGGCGCGGGTCGTCAGGTCCGCGCGCGGCGACAACCGGAACCCCGATGCATCGGGGCCGCCGGATGTGATCGGATGCGTCGGTGCCCCCTCCACCGGACCATCCGAACGTCCAGGCGGTTGTCGCGGCGCTGCGGGCCGGCGGCGCGGTGTTCCCCACCAGTTTCGCCGAGTTGATCACGATCACCGGCGGCACTGCCGCGGCCGTCGCCGAGGGGAGTTAGGGTCACTGGGTGTCCCCTGCGTCGTCCCCAGTGTCAACCCCGACCGGGCCAGCCCAGGCCAGAACCGCCGAGCTGCACCGATTCACCCTGCCGAACGGCCTGCGGGTGCTTCTCGCGCCAGATCCGAGCACACCGGTGGTGGCGGTCGCGGTGCACGTCGACGTCGGCTTCCGCTCCGAGCCCGAGGGCCGGACCGGCTTCGCCCACCTGTTCGAGCACCTGATGTTCCAGGGCAGTGAGAGCCTGGAGAAGCTCGCGCACTTCAGGCATGTGCAGGGCTCTGGCGGAGTGTTCAACGGCTCCACCCACCAGGACTACACGGACTACTTCGAGGTGCTGCCGGCCGCCGCGCTGGAGCGGGCGCTGTTCCTCGAGGCCGACCGGCTGCGCGCCCCCCTGCTGACCGAGGAGAACCTGCGCAACCAGGTCGACGTGGTCAAGGAGGAGATCCGGCTCAACGTGCTGAGCCGGCCCTACGGGGGCTTCCCGTGGATCCTGCTGCCGCCGGTGCTCTACGAAACCTATCCCAACGCGCACAACGGCTACGGCGACTTCTCCGAGCTGGAGCAGGCCACGCTGGAGGACGCTGCGTCGTTCTTCGACAGCTACTACGCGCCGGGCAACGCGGTGCTCACGGTCGCCGGAGATGTCTCGGCGACTGACACGATCAGGCTGATCGAGAAGCACTTCGGCGACATCCCGGAGCGCCCGGTCCCCACCCGGCCGTCCTTCGCCGAGCCGCCGCCCGGGGCGGAGCGCCGCCAGGCGGTGCCCGACGCGCACGCCCCGCTGCCGGCGCTGGCACTGGGCTACCGGCTGCCGGACCCGTCGACCGACCTGGACGGCTACCTGGCGCACGCGCTGCTCGGCTCCGTGCTCACCGACGGTGAGGCGGCCCGGCTGCAGGAGCGGCTGGTCTACGGCGAGGGCATCGTGACCGACATCTCGGCCGGCTGCGGGCTCTTCGGCTCGCCGCTGGACGCGCGGGACCCTGACACGTTCACGATCACCGCGGTGCACCCGCCGACGGTCGACGCGGACCGGGTGGTGCGCGCGGTCGACGAGGAGCTGGACCGGCTGGCCAGCGGCGGCCCGGACGCCGGCGAGCTGTCGCGGATCTCGGCGCGCTGGTCGGCGTCGCTGTTCCACGAGCAGGACCGCGTGATGAGCCGGATGCTCGCACTCGGCGCCCGCGAGCTGCTCTACGGCCGCGCCGAGCTGGCCACCGAGCTGCCTGCCCGGCTGGCCGCGGTCACCCCGGCGCAGGTCGCCGAGGCCGCCGGCAAGCTGCGCGGGCAGGGCAGAGCGATCCTGGTGGTCGAGCCCACCGGGTCCGACGAGAGTGCTGAGCAGGACGCCGATGCGGCGGACGCGGGGGAGCAGCAGTGACGGTGACAGCGGGCGCGGGCACCCAGCGGGCCAGCCATCGCAGCGCGGAACAGATCGGGCTCACCGAAGCAGGGCCGCGCCCCCTTCCGCCGCTCGGCACCCAGCGCACGGTGGCCGACCTGGATCTCGCCGATCGCACCCTCGCCTCCGGGCTGCGCGTGATCGCGGTGGCCCGGCGCACCGTGCCCACGGTCGAGCTGCGGCTGCGCATCCCGTTCGCGGGCGCCGAGCCGACACACGCCGCGCGCGCCGAGCTGGTGGCGTCCGCGCTGCTCGCCGGTACCGCGCGGCGGGGTCGCGTTGAGATCGACGACGAGCTGGCCACCATCGGCGGTGACCTGGCCGCCGGCGTCGACCCCGAGCGGCTGCTGATCTCCGGCAGTGCGCTGTCCAGCGGGTTGCCGGCGCTGCTGGACGTGCTGGCCGACCTGGTCATCTCGGCCTCCTACCCCGACGGCGACTTCGTCCGCGAGCGCGAGCGGCTGGTGGAGCGGATCGCGGTGGCCCGCTCGCAGCCGCGCACCATCGCGCGCGAGGCACTGCAGCGGCGCCGGTACGGCGACCACCCGGTGTCGCGCGAGATGCCGCTCGCCGAAGATGTCGCGGCCGTCACCCCCGAGCAGGCGCGCGAGCTGCACCGGGCCGGCGTGCTGCCCACCGGGGCCACCCTGGTGCTGGTCGGCGACATCGAGCCGGAGCGGGCGATCGACGCGGTCGACACAGCCCTGGCCGGCTGGAACCGGTCTGGGCGCGCCTCCGAGCTGCCGCCGCTGCCGGTGCTCACGGGCGCCGACCTGCTGCTGGTCGACCGGCCGGGCTCGGTCCAGTCGCAGCTGCGCCTCTCGGCGGCCGCCGTACCGCGCACCGACCCGCGCTACCCGGCCGTGCAGCTGGCGAACCTGGTGCTCGGCGGCTACTTCTCCTCGCGGCTGGTGGAGAACCTGCGCGAGGACAAGGGCTACACGTACTCGGCGTCGTCGTACCTGGAGTTCTCGCCGTCCGGCGCGACGCTGCTGGTGGACACCGACGTCACCACCGACGTCACCGCCGCCGCCGTACTGGAGACCCGGTACGAGCTGGCCAGGCTCTCCGCCGTGCCGCCGACCGAGGCCGAGGTCGAGTCGGCCCGCCGCTACGCGATCGGCTCGCTGCTGATCTCGCTGGACAGCCAGGGCGGGCTCGCGTCCACGCTCGGCGCGCTGGCCGGCGTCGGGCTGGACGCCAGCTGGCTGCGGGCGCACCCGGGCCGCCTCGAGGCCGTCACGCTGGAGCAGGTGGCGGCCGCCGCCGAGGAGTTCTTCAGGCCGACGGCGTTCACCGGCGTGATCGTCGGCGACGCGGCGGCCGTGGGCGGCAGACTCCGCGCCCTCGGCGGAATCGAGCTCCCGTGAGGTTCGAGCTGGACACCCCGCCCCGGCTGTCCCGGGCCACGGTGGACCGCGCGGAACCGCTGCGCCTGGACGACGAGCGCCTGGCGGCCGGCTGGCCCAAGGCCAAGGTGCTCGTGGTCGACGACAAGGGCCGCACGCCGATCCGCCTCGACGCGAACAACGAGTACGCCGTTGTCACGAGGCCGGCTCCCGACTTCGGCAACGAGCCGCCCGCGAACGCGTCGCTGCTCGGCGAGCAGGACGGCGTGGCGTACTGGGCGGTCCGGGGCGCGCCGTCCCTGATCGACGGTGACGACCCCTCGGAGTGGCAGGACCTACGCGCCCGGGGCGCCGACCTGGACGCCACCAGCGCCGGCCTGATGGTCAGCGCGGTCGCGGTGCTGGGCTGGCACGACAACGCCCAGTTCTGCGCGCGCTGCGGGTCGGCGACGGAGCCCACACACGCCGGCTGGATGCGGGTCTGCGTCAAGTGCCGGCACGAGGAGTATCCGCGCACCGACCCGGCGGTCATCTGCCTCGTGCACGACAACGGCACCGGCGACTCCGCGCAGGTACTGCTGGCCCGCCAGCCGGTCTGGCCGCCGGGGCGGTACTCGGTGCTGGCCGGCTTCGTGGAGGCCGGCGAGTCGCTGGAGGCCTGCGTGGCGCGGGAGATCGGCGAGGAGGTCGGGGTGGCCGTCACCGACATCCGCTACCTCGGCTCCCAGGCGTGGCCGTTCCCGCGCTCACTCATGATCGGATTCTCCGCGGTGGCCGACCCGACGCAGCAGCTCGTGCCCGCCGACGGTGAGATCGCCGAGGCATTCTGGCTGACCCGCGCCGACCTGCGCCACGCCCTGCACGAAGGCGACTGGACCAACCAGGACGGCAACCCCGTCCTCCTGCCCCCGATCGTCTCCATCGCCCGCTCCATGCTCAACGCCTGGGCCGCCGCCGACTAACCCGGTGTCGAGCTCGGCGGGGTCCGGGTCACCTCGCTGCTGCGCACTCTGGCCGACGTGGCCCGATCGGTGCCGTTCGAGCAGGGTGTCGTGGTGCTGGACGCGGCGCTGGCTGGCGGACTGGTCGACCCGGCCGAGCTGCCCGATGCACCGCACCGGATGCGCCGGCGGCGCGGGACACCACTGGCACGCCGGGTCGCCGCGTTCGCGGACGGCCGGTCGGAGAGTGTGGGCGAGTCACGCAGCAGGGTGGCGTTCGCCCGCGTCGACCTGTCGTCGCCGGTGCCGGTGCCGGTGCCGCAGTGGGAGGTGCGGGACGACGACGGCCGGTTGTGACCGCCTTCGGTGATCAGCAGGACCACAGGGCTGTTTTCGGCGCACTCCAGCAGCCCTAGCGTCCTGATGATCACCGGAAGCGGCGGCCCGGTACTGGAAGCGGCGGTCCGGCACCGGAAGCGGCGGTCCGGCACTGGAAGCGGCGGCCCGGTACACGGCGACGCGCCACCGGAGAACGGTGGCGCGTCGGTCGCCGATCGGCCAAGCGCGGTTACGCGGCCGCGAGTGCCGCTTTGACCTGAGCGAAGGACGGGTTGGTCGCGGTGCTGCCGTCCGGGTAGAGCATGGTCGGCACGGTCTGGTTGCCGTTGTTGACCTTCTCGACGAAGGTGGCGGCGGCCGGGTCACGCTCGATGTCGATCTCCCGGTAGGCGATGCCCGCCTCGTCCAGCTGCAGCTTCAGTCGCCGGCAGTAGCCGCACCAGGTGGTGGAGTACATGGTCAGTTCGCTCATACCGGTTAGAACGCACGGCGGCCCGCCGAGCTTCCCCGCAACGATCACTCGTGCAGCCGGGCACCCTTGAAGATCTTGTCGACGGCGTTGCGCGGGCCGTGCACCGCCAGGCCGACCAGGTCCAGCGCGGCGGTGGGCACCGCGCGCACCGCCGCCCGGTTGTCGCGGTCGTTGCCCGTGCCGAACAGGTCGGAGGTGAACACCGACATCGGTAGGCCCCTGCCCAACGCCCGCGAGTGCGCGACGGTGAGAGACTCCTTGGACCCGGCGAACACCAGCACCGGCTGGCGGAACATGGGCAGGTACTCCACGTCGTCGCCATCCCGGTACGGCGAGCCGATCAGCGCCGCGTTGGTCCCGGCCAGGCCGCTGACCAGGAACGCGGTCACGTTCAGCCGCTGCCAGCTCAGCAGGTCGTCGCGCAGCAGCACCGCGATCTTGGTGTCGAACCGGATGGGTTGGTCGGCGCTATCGACGGGGGTGTCCACGCCGGCCACTGTGCCGCGCCTGGGGCCGGCCGGTCTTGTACGTTCTTGGCGTGGCCAACCGCGCCGAGGTCACCGCGTGGCGCCCCGATGTACCGGGTGTCGCCGAGGTGCTGCACGCGCACTTCATCGACCACGCGTACCCCGCGCACACCCACGAGGTGTGGACGCTGCTGATCGTCGACGACGGCGCGGTGCGTTTCGACCTGAACCGCCACGAGCACGGGGCCCTGCGCGAGCAGGTCACGCTGCTGCCGCCGCACGTGCCGCACGACGGTCGGGCGGCCACCGCGCACGGGTTCCGCAAGCGCGTGCTGTACCTGGATACCGGCGTGCTCGACACCGCCCTGATCGGCGCCGCCGTGGACCGGCCGGGCTGGGACGACCCGGCGCTGCGGCTGCGCATCGACCAGCTGCACCGGGCGCTGGCGCAGCCGGGGGAGCGGTTGGCAGGGCAGAGCCGGCTGGCGCTGATCGGGGAACGGCTCACCCAGCAGCTGCGCGGCCACGTGGCGCCGCCCCGGGTGGCCCGCGATCCCGGGCTGGCCGACCAGCTGCGGGACCTGCTCGACGCGCACGTGGTCGACGGCGTCACGCTGGAGCAGGCCGCCGCGCTGCTGCACGCGCACCCCACGCACCTGGTGCGCGCCTTCACCCACCGCCACGGTATGCCGCCGCACCGCTACCTGACCGGCCGCCGGGTCGAGCTGGCGCGGGGGCTGCTGCTGGCGGGCCGGCGGCCGTCCGAGGTGGCCATCGAGGCGGGTTTCTACGACCAGTCGCACCTGAACAGACACTTCGCCCGCATGCTCGGTACCAGCCCGGCCCGGTTCGCCCGCACTGGGGAGAGCCTCCGTCCGGATGTCGGACCGGCTTGAGAGGATGCGGGTATGACCGCCGCTCTGGACTCTGCCCTCGACCCTGAGCAGCAGGCGGCGGTCACCGCGCGGCGGGGGCCGGTCTGCGTGCTGGCCGGTGCCGGCACCGGAAAGACGCGGACGATCACCCGCCGCATCGCGCACCTGGTCAGCGCCGGGCACGTGGCCCCGGGCCAGGTGCTCGCGGTCACCTTCACCGCGCGGGCCGCCGGTGAGCTGCGCACCCGGCTGCGCAGTTTCGGCGTCGGCGGGGTGCAGGCCCGCACGTTCCACGCCGCCGCCCTGCGCCAGCTGCGGTACTTCTGGCCGAGGGTGGTCGGCGACGAGCAGTTCCAGGTGTTGGAGGGCAAGCTGCGGGCGGTCGGCCAGGCCGCGCACCGGGTCGGCGCGGACACCAACACCGAGTCGCTGCGCGACCTGGCCAGCGAGATCGAGTGGGCCAAGGCCAGCCTGATCACCCCGGAGGGCTACCCGGCGGAGGTGGCCAGGGTGCGCCGCGAGGTGCCGGCGCCGTCGGAGCTCGTCTCCAAGGTGTACGCGGCCTACGAGGCGCTGAAGACGTCGACCGGGCTGCTGGACTTCGACGACCTGCTGCTGCACACCGCCGCGGCGCTGGAGACCCATCCGGAGGTGGCCGGCGAGTTCCGCGAGCGCTACCGGTGCTTCGTCGTCGACGAGTACCAGGACGTCACGCCGCTGCAGCAGCGGGTGCTCGATGCCTGGCTCGGCGAGCGGGACGACCTCACGGTGGTCGGCGACGCCAACCAGACGATCTACACGTTCGCCGGCGCCACGCCCCGCTACCTGCTGGACTTCTCCCGGCGGTTCCCGGACGCGGTGGTGCTGCGGCTGCAGCGCGACTACCGGTCCACCCCGCAGGTGGTGTCCGCGGCCAACACGGTGATCTCCAACGCGCGGGGCCAGGCCGCCGGCACCCGGTTGCGGCTGCAGGGCCAGCAGCCGCCCGGTCCGGAGCCGACGTTCACCGAGTACGACGACGAGCCGGCCGAGGCCAACGCCGTCGCCGCGAACATCCGCCGCATGATCAGCGACGGCATCCCGGCCAGCGAGATCGCGGTGCTGTTCCGGGTGAATGCCCAGTCCGAGGTCTACGAGCGCGCCCTGGACGACGCGGGCGTGCCGTTCCAGGTGCGCGGCGGCGAGCGGTTCTTCGCCAGGCCCGAGGTGCGGCAGGCCATGGTCTCGCTGCGCACCGCCGGCACGGCCGCCCGCGGTGAGATCGCCGGCGCCGCTGCCCGGGGCGAGCCAGGCCCGGCGGCCGACACGGACGACGAGGCACCGAGCGCGCTGGCCGAGGCGGTGCGCGCCGTGCTCGTGCCCCTGGGGCTGACCGACGAGCCGATGGCGGGCACGGCCGGCCGGCAGCGGTGGGAGTCGCTGCGCGCGCTGGTCGGCCTCGCCGAGGAGCTGGCCGAGGTGGAGCCGGACGCCGACCTGGCCCGGTTCGCCGCCGAGCTGGTCACCAGGGCGGACGCGTCACACCCACCGACCGTGCAAGGCGTCACGCTCGCCTCCCTGCACGCCGCCAAGGGCCTGGAGTGGGACGCCGTCTTCCTGGTCGGCCTCGTGGACGGCACGCTGCCGATCCAGCACGCGGACGGTGACGACACGAAGATCGAGGAGGAGCGGCGGCTGCTCTACGTCGGTGTGACCAGGGCGCGGCGCCATCTCGCGCTGTCCTGGGCACTGGCCAGGGCGGCCGGCGGTCGGCGCGGCCGGCGGCGCAGCCGGTTCCTGTACGGCCTGATCCCCGAGAGCCACCCGACCGCCCGGGTACCCCCGGGGCGGGGCGGCCCGAAGCCGAAGTGCCGGGTCTGCGGTTCGTCGCTGATCGGCGTGGACGCGCTGAAGCTGCGCCGCTGCTCGGACTGCCCCTCCGATATTGACCTCGAGCTGCTCGACCGGCTCAAGGAATGGCGCAGCACGACGGCCAAGGCCCAGCAGGTACCGACGTACGTGGTGTTCACCGACGCGACCCTGACCGCGATCGCCGAGCAGCGGCCGGCGGACAACGCCGCGCTCGTCGGGATCCCGGGCATCGGGGCGCGCAAGCTGGACCGCTACGGCCCGGACGTGCTCTCCCTCATCGCCACCGACGACCACGCCTGACCGCCGCCGGATCGGCCCCGATCCGGCAACCGAAAAAAATTATGACGCTCTGACCTGCGATTTCGTGCACCATGGGGTCTCTTCGCCCGGCTAATCGGGTTCCGATGTAAAAACTCGGTTGCCTGCTGCACACAGGTACTTCTAAGGTCTTTGAGTGTCGGGCTGTCACGGCCCGGCACAGGTTCCGGCGCGATGTGATTCCGCGCTGATGTGTGGCTCGGGAGGGGGTGGCGAAGATGAGGCTCTCTTCCGTCTACGCCCACTACGGTCCCCCGGCCACCGGTCTCGGTGGGCTGCCGACTGTCGGCGCGTGGCAGAGCCGCGCGCGTCTGGCCGTTTTCGGCACCCCGCGCATGACCGATATCCCGGCCAACAAGCCCCCATACGTGTCCGCTCCGGAGCGATGCCCTTGACCTGTCAAGGACGCTCACACGGCTCTTTCAAAGGCCGCGGACCCGTAACGGGACCGCGGCCTTTCTGTTTTTCCCGGACCGAACTCCCAGCTCGCACACATCGAGAAGGAGGAATCACCGTGTTAGTACGAAACGTCCCACTAGACGGTGGGGCGCTGTCATCGGGACCCGACGGTGACCCCGTCGTCAGTCTCGTCGGGTTGCTCGTCTCGGAACCCCGCGACGAGTCGACCCTGCCTTGCCGCGAGGCCGAGGACGCCGATCTCTGGTTCGCCGACACACCGGCCGACCTGGATCGCGCGAAGTCGCTCTGCGCCAGCTGTCCGATGAAGGCCGAGTGCCTCGCGGGTGCGCTGCGCCGCGGAGAGCCCTGGGGTGTCTGGGGTGGCGAGATCTTCCAGCGCGGCACCGTGGTCGCCCGCAAGCGTCCACGTGGCCGACCCAGCAAGGCAGCTCTGGCGCGTGACCGCGCGCTGGCGGAGGCGGGCGCACCGCTGTAGGCGGCGTGACTCGCGTGGAAATGCGGGCCGGAACCGGCACGCGGACAGGTCGCCGAGGCGGCCGGAGCAGGAGGACTCAGTTGGTGACAGATCTCGAGGTTGCGGCGCACGGAGGTCGACCGAGGTTCACCGAACCGGGGGTACACGAGATGTTGCTGTACGAAGCACTGGCCAGAGCTCGAATGCGTGAGGCCGAGGAAGCCGCCCGCCACCACCGGCTCGTCCGGCGGTTGGTGGCCGGCCGCCGGTGGGCGTGGCTCGCCCGGTACGCCGCGAAGCGTGCCGAGCGGGCCCGCCAGGTGGTGTGACCTCGGCCTTGTCGGCCATGGGGAGCTGTGTCGGCTCCCCTTGCGGGGCGGGTCCTCGGCCATCGGGTACATCCCGGTGCCGAGGGTCCGCCCTTTCTTATGCCTGCGCGCGGGCCCGGCCCGCGACCGATATCCCGCTAGTCGATCCATTCCCAGGGTTTGCCGTGGCGAGGTGCGGCACCTCGATGGTCACGGCCAGCGGCCGGAGTTCCGCGCGAAGGCGGCGTGCTTGTGGCAGCGGTTGTATCAAGCGCACGTTGCACATGTCGATGTGCGCCTTTACGCGCCTTCACCCTGGCCGGCGCCGGTCCGACTTCGCATGGCCCGCTGCCACTTCGCATGGCGGGCTGCCACTTCGCATGGCGTGCTGCTACTTCGCATGGCGTGCTGCCACTTCGCACAGTGTGCAGACCGTGCGAGGTGTAGGCGCGCCGTGCGAAGTGCGGGCCCCCGGGCAGGCGCGATGGCCGGCGTGCGATGGCCGGCGTGCGATGGCCGGCGTGCGTTGGCTCTTCGCTCGTGCCCCGCCAGAATGCGCCGAATTCAACCCGACTGGCCTTGGATCAAGATTTATCTCACGCCGCTGAGGTTGAACTCGGCGAAGGAGTGCACGACAGGGAGTTTGAGTAGCTCGCCGGCCCGGTGGCGTCGGCGCCGCGCGACACCCGCAACGGCCCCCACCGTCCGCCACCGTCCGACTTGTCGTGGCAAATAGGCACGACAACACCCACTTGTCACGACCAATTGCCACGACAAGTCGAACGACGTGCACGGCGACCTCCCCGGCCAGCACCGCGTTCCCCACGGCGGCCTCCCCGGCCACGACGGCGTTCCCCACGACGGCGGCGACCTGGACAGCGCCTCCACTTCGCACCCCGTGCTGTCACTTCGCACGGCGTCCAGGCTCACTTCGCACGGCGTGCCTTCACTTCGCACAGTCTGCGGAGTATGCGAAGTGACAGCACGGCATGCGAAGTGGAGGCGAGCACACTGATCGCGACGGTGTGCCCCGCGTGGGACGGGTGCGCCCCGGACGAGCGTGCCCCAGGTGCCTCAGGGCTCTAGGCCTCAGGCCTCGGGGTTGGGCTCCGGCTCGGAGCCCTCGGTGATCGTCGGCTGCCAGTGGGACACGATGCCGCGCAGGGCGACCTCGGCACCGAGCTGGCACATCACGCCGAGCGTTCCGAAGGTGACGCGGTGCACGAGCAG
>DATAYB010000767.1:0-5395 GCA_036272795.1 Pseudonocardia sp. | reverse complement strand
TCATCGCCGACCGCCACGCCGAGCACGCCCCGCGCCGGCCAGAGGATCTGCGGCTGTGCGTGGCTGTGCGCCACGAACCAGAACCCGGCCGCCATCGCCCAGTTCCCGACCACCATCGCGGTCGGCCCCAGGATCGGGTCGAGCTGGATCGGCTGGTTCGGCTCGTCGGGTTGACCCGGCTCGGTCACGGGCGTCAGTCTGGCTGGCCGTGGGATGTGGCGGCAACTCGACATCCCTCGGCGTCCGCGCGGATTGCCGCCATGCCCGGTCAAGGCTTGACTGGTCGAATGTCGATGAACCTGGCGCACCGCGTGCTCTGCTCGTCCCAGCGCTGGAGCGACACCGTCGCCAGGCACCTGCCGCGCTCCCTGGAGGGCGTCGACCTAGGGGACAACGTGCTGGAGATCGGGCCCGGGTTTGGCGCCACCACCCGCGCGCTGGTGGACCTGGTGCCCCGGCTGACCTCGATCGAGATCGACGAGACCTCGGTGCGCCGGCTGCGGGCGGAGTTCGGCGAGCGGGTCCAGATCCTGCACGGCGACGGCACCCAGCTGCCGTTCCCGGACCGGAGCTACTCCGCGGTGGTGTGCTTCACGATGCTGCACCACGTGCCGTCGCCGGCGCTGCAGGACCGGCTGTTCGCGGAGGCCCGCCGGGTGCTGCGGCCGGGCGGGGTGTTCCGGGGCGTGGACAGCCTCTCCAGCTTCGGGTTCCGGGTGCTGCACCTCGGCGACACCATGGTCGTGCTGGACCCCGCGACTCTGCCGGCCGGCTCACCTCGGCCGGGCTGACCGACGTCAAGGTCACCACCATGCCTGGTCAGCTTGCGTTCCACGGCCGCGCGCCCGCCTAGCGGAGAGGCGCTCCGAGGCCCCGCACTAGACTCCCTCGGCGTACTGCCACGACCAGCCCGCGAGGGGGAGCCATGGCTGACCACGAGAGCACGCAGGCCGAGGCCACGGAGGCCGACGCCGAACTCACCGAACCGGTGGCGGAGCACGCCGGTTCGCACGAGTTACCCGACGGCGCGCCCCGGCACCCGTTGATCGACCTGACCAGGGACCCCACCCCCGGCAAGCCGGACCACGCCCGGCCCGACGACGACTGAGCCGGCGGGGCGCGGTTAGGTAGTCACACGGATGTGGCGGGTGGCCGTCAGCGGCGACGCTTCTCGGCATGGCGAACAACTCACCTTCCTCCCTCGGCGCCGCCGACCTCGCGGCCGCCACCCCGGTTGACCGGGACCGCTACGCCGACCTGCTGCGGTTGTTCTCGATCGGCATGGTCGCCGTCGGGCACTGGGTCGTTGCCCTGCTGACCCTGCATGGGGCCGGCGCGGTCAGCACCTCGATGCCCGTCATGCTGACCACCTGGGTGTGGCAGGTGATGGCGCTGTTCTTCTTCGTCGGCGGTTTCGCCCACGCCAGGGCTCTGCGCCACCGCCCGCCGACCGGGGAGTTCGTCCGGGCGCGGATGGCGCGGCTGCTGCCGCCCGCGGTGGCGATGCTGGCGATCTGGGCGGCGCTCGCGACGGCGCTGGACGTGTCCGGGCTGGCCACCGGCGAGTTCGCCGTCGGCCTGCACCGGATCACCGTGCCGCTGTGGTTCCTCGGCGTGTACCTGCTCATCGTGCTGGCCGCGCCGACCATGATGCGGCTGCATGTGCGCTTCGGACTGTGGCCGGTGGTCGGCACACTCGGGGTGGCTACGGCGGCGGTGGACTCGGTCGCGCTCGGCGGCCTGCCGCTGGTCGGGTACGCGAACCTGCTGTTCGTCTGGCTGGCTGTGCACCAGCTGGGCTACGGCTACGCGGACGGCACGCTGCTGCGCGGCGGCCGTCGGCTCGCTGCGATGCTGGCCGTCGGTGGACTGGCCGGCACCGTGGCGCTCGTCTTCGGCACCACGCTGTACCCCGTGCTGATGGTCGGCCTGCCTGGCAACGAGGTCGCCAACTCCTCGCCCCCCACACTCGCGCTGTTCACCCAGAGCCTGTTCCTCATCGGCGTCGCTCTGTTGCTGCGCCCAGCGGGCACCGCGCTCGTCAACCGGCCGCGCGTGTGGTTCGCCGTGGCCGCCGGCAACACCATGATCATGACGATCTTCTGCTGGCACCTCACGGCGTGCTACCTGGTGCAGGGTGCGCTGCTGCTCACCGGTGTGCACCTGCCCGCCGCTGACACCCCGCTGTGGCTGCTCGCGCTGCCCGGCTGGCTGACCGCGTGCACGCTGGTCTGCGCCGCGCTCGTGCTCGCGTTCCGCAGGTTCGAGCGGTCCCGCCCGCCGGCCTCGGTGCGTACCGCTGCCGCCGTCGCCGGGGTGGTCGCCGCCGCGGTGGGGCTGTTCGTGGTCTCGGAGACCGGCCTGGACGGGCTGGTCGCGTGGCGGGCGGAGGCAGCGGCGAACGGTGGCCTCCCGCTGCACGCCTCGGTCGCGCTGGGCCTGGTGGCGGCCGGCGTCCTGCTGCTGCGCGGCCGTCGCCGTCGTCTCACCGCCGAGCACGCTGACTGACGGCCGGCCGCGTGTTACCGAACTGCACGCCAGGCAGGCCGAGGCCGCTCGGAACCTGCCTGGTGTGTAGTTGGGTAACGGGAGGCTGGCTGGGGGTGGCTGGAGTCTGTCTGGTGTGCAGTTCGGTAACGCCAGGCCTGTCGAGTCCTCTGCCGTGCGCCGGCAGCGCGGCAGCGCGGCGAGGACCGGGTGCGAGCGGCCGTCGTCCGGGCCACTTCGCATAGCGTGTTGCCACTTCGCATACTCCGCACACTGTGCGAAGTGATGGCAGGCCGTGCGAAGTGATGGCAGGCCGTGCGAAGTGCGCGGGCGAGCGCGCCACGCGGCAGAGGTGGCGCGGCGAGCCCCCACCGTCCGACTTGTCGTGGCAAATAGGCACGACAAGTCCAACTTGTCACGACCAAGTGCCACGACAAGTCGGACGACGAGCGCGACGGCCTCCCCGGTCAGCGAAGCTGCCCGTCGATCAGGCTGCCCGTCGATCAGGCCAGCCAGCGATCAGGCTGCCCGTCGGCCAGCGCCGGCCAGCGTCGGCCAGCGCCGGCCAGCGAGGCTGCCCGTCGGCCAGCGCCGGCCAGCGGTCAGGCCGGCCCGCGCAGGCGGATGTGCGGTTCGAACGCGTCCAGTAGGAGCGCGCGCATCCTCGGCACCGACATCTCCGTGGTCTGCGCGAGCACCTGGATGGCGAGGCCGTCGACCATGCTCGTGAACCGGTCGGTGAGCGCGTCCGCGTCAGCATCCGTCGCGATGCCTTCCCGCTGATACGCGCGCACGAGGTCGAGCACGACCTGGCGCCACCGCGAGTAGATCTCACGCTGGCCCGGCCGCTGCGACGGGTCGAGGATCGCCTCGTTCCAGGCCTGGACCCAGATCGACCACTCGTCGATGTCGGCGTCGCTCACGGGCAGCTGCACGTCGATGAGGAGCCGCAGCTTCTCCACCGTGGAGTCGGTCGTCGCGAACGCCTCGTCCAAGCGCCGGTGGAACACGTCGGCGTAGTAATCGAGCGCGGCGCGCAGGGCGTCGTCCTTGGCGGGGAAGTGGTAGTGCACGGTGCCGGTGCTCGTCCCGCACGCCTCCGCGATGTCCGCGACGCGCACGTTGTGGAAGCCTCTGCGTGCGATCAGCCGCGCGGTCGCCTCGAGGATCTGCGTCCGCCGCACGTCGGGATCCAGCGCGTCCGCGCGGGCCCGGCCACCGTCGTGCACCGCCGGCCCGCGCCCGACCCCGGTGAGCAGGTAACGCTGGGTGACCTTGGCGGCCTTGGCGATCGCCGCGAGCTCGTCCTCGCGCAGCCGCCGCGTGCCGCGCAGCGCCTTGGACAGGGCGGTCGGGTCCATGCCGATGCGGTCGGCGAACTTGCGCTGGCTCACCGGCGCGGCGCGCACGGCATCGCGGACGCGCGCGGCGACCGCGGCCGCGGCGTCGGGCTCTTCGGTGACAGGGTTGGTCGTCGCGCCGATCATTATGCTGGCCAGCCCTCGGCGAACGCGGCGAGGACCTCCTCGGCGGCACGGTAGCCCGAGGAGATCGCGCCGTCGATGTAGCCGTTCCACACCGAGGCGCTCTCCGTGCCGGCCCAGTGCACCGCGCCCGTCGGTGCCCGCCACCCGCCGCGCCCGTAGCCGAGCCACCCGCCGGGCTGCGCGAACGCCACGTACCCACCGTGCACGAACCCGTCCAGCGACCAGATCTTCTCCGTGTAGTCCAGCGGCCGCCGCGCCGACGGCCCCGCCACGCGAGCCAGCGCGGCGAGCACCGTCGTCCGCCGCCGCTCGGCGGACAGCGCCGACCAGTCACTGAGCCGGTCGCCGTAGACGAACGCGACGAGCACGCCCGACGACGCGTCCGGGGGCGAGTTGTCGAACACCACACCGACCGGGCCGTCGTCGTAGAGGGTTGCGATCCCGGACAGGCCCTCGGCGCGCCAGAACGGTGCGTCGTAGACGGCGTGCACCTTCGCGACCCGGCCCATCGGGCTGTGCGCGAGCCAGCCCGCCCTGGCGACCGGCAAGGGCGGGGTGAACTCGATCCCGCGCACGGCGGCGGGCGGCAGCGCGACGATCACCCGCCGCGCCTCGTAGGTCGTGCCCGCCGTACGCACCCGCACCAGCCCCGGCACGCGTTCGATCATCCGTGCGCGCTCGCCCAGCCGCACCCTCGGCCCGAGCAGCTCGGCGATGGCGCGCGCGGGGCCGTCCGCACCCGCGAGGAACCGGGCGTCCTGCGCGCAGCCCTCGGTCTCCATCAGCTCGCGGAAGCTGCCCGCCGACGCGACGTAGAACAGCACGTGGAACAGCGACACCTCGTACGGCTCCGCGCACAGCACGCCCTGCACGGCGAGCGCGAGCCGGCGCAGCGCGTCCCCGTCGTCGGTGGTGGCGGCGAAGAACGTGTGGGCGGTCTGCGCGTCCCATTCGGCGAAGCGTGGGGTCAGCCACGGCGACTCGGTGTCGACGGTCCGGGCGAGCCGGTCGAGCAGCTCGGTCACCCTGTCGTACTCCGCGATGCCAGGCCCGGTCTGCGGTGCCGGGCCGGTGTAGGGGACGCGGCTGCCGTCGTGCCAGATCTCGAGGTGCTCGCCCTTCCCCCAGGTGGGGAACGTACCGAGGCCGAACCGCGCGGCGATGGCCAGCAGCTGCTGCTGCGTCGGCCCGACCCACTGCCCGCCGTGGTCGACGGTCAGCGAGCCCGACCGGACCTCGGACAGCGTGCGCCCGCCCACCCGGTCGGCCGCCTCGAGCACGGCGAAGTCCTCACCCGCGTCGTGCAGCCGCAGCGCGGCGGCGAGCCCCGCGTATCCCGCGCCGACGACGACCACATCGGTCTCGACGAGGTCGTGCTCGCTCTGCTCCCACATGGCACGCAGCTTGACGCAACACTGACG
>DATAYB010000766.1:0-14475 GCA_036272795.1 Pseudonocardia sp. | reverse complement strand
CCCGACACCGGGTCCGCCCGCGACGTGCGGGCGGGGAGCTCGCCAGGGTCGTCGACCGCGCACCGAATTGGGGACAGCGCGGGTTGACCGGGCGAGCGAGCTTTCTGCTCCACTGTGCATTTTTCAGCGCAACGCATTTTCGGCGCAACAAGCGTCCATGGAAATGGGCGCACTCGTACCGGAGCGGAGCCACAACATCGACAACCCGCACCGCCGCGCCGGATACTCCCCGGCCCGAGTCAGAATTGTATTCCTGGCGCACGAAATAGAGAAGCCGCCCTGATCGGTGTCCCGATGGGCGGCTCCTTGGCATGACGTTGGCCTACGTCATGGCGAGGAGCCTGTGCAGCTCAGCAGCGTGTGCCGAAGTCGCGCGAAGATCTCGCGGCGACCTGACAAGCGCATGGCGGCAATTGCGGTGCCGTGGCGTCGGCACTGCGATCCTCGCTTCCACATGCTTGTCATACCGACTCCCTTGGTCGTTGTTCTCTAATAGTCCATGATTCCCAGGTTGGCGTCAATCATGTTTTCCCGTGACGTTGGGACAGTTATTCGCGGACGTCATTCGCGCGACACCGAAGCACCGCCCACAGGTTCCGCGGGCGACGGCCGCGGGCGACGGCCGCGGGCGACGGCCGCGGGCTGGCCGCCCCGGATCAGGCGACCACCCGTCGGAGAGGTGGACGGCTAGTATCGGCCGGTGGTTGGACGTCCCGGAGCTGGACGGGCTCGCACTGGCGGCACCACCTCGCGATCACACCGGCCGTCGGAGTACCGGCAGGACCTGACCACGTTCGTCGGGCGGCACGCCGAGCTGCGGCGGATCCGTGAGCTGATCTCCGAGTTCCGGTTGGTGTCCATCGTCGGCATCGGGGGCGTCGGCAAGACCCGGCTGGCCAAGGAGGCCATCGGTCGGGTGCGCCGGTCCTTCCGGGACGGGGTGTACTTCGTCGACTTCACCTCGGTCCGGGACGAGGCGCTGCTCGAGCAGGTGGTTCGGGACTCGGTTCCCGGGGCGCCCTCGGTGGGGACCCTGATCGACCAGCTCACGGACCGCACGCTGCTGCTCGTGCTCGACAACTGCGAGCACGTGCTCGACCGGCTGGGCCCGCTGGTGTCCGAGGTGATGGCCTGGTGTCCCGGCGTGCGGATCCTGGCCACGTCCCGCCGCCCGCTCGGCATCAGCGGCGAGTACATCCTGAGCCTCTCGCCGCTCGGGACGAGCGCGGCGACGCCGGGGACCACGGAGTCCGCGCTGCTGTTCCGCGACCGGGCGAGCGCGGCGGGCGGCCAGCTGAGCGACCCGGACCTGGCCGCCGTCGACGAGCTGTGCGCGCGCCTCGAGGGGGTTCCCCTGGCCATCGAGCTGGCGGCGACCAGGACCCGGACCATGACCGTCCCCGAGATCATCGCCGGCCTCGACGACCGGTTCGCGCTGCTGCGCGGTGGTCCTCGCGACATCCACCCCCGGCACCAGAGCCTCGACGCGATGCTGCGGTGGAGCTGGGAGCAGTGCAGCGCCGACGAGCGCCGACTGTGGACCCAGCTCTCCCTGTTCGCCGGTCCGGCACCGCTGCGGGCGATCGTGAGCATCCGAGGTCGCACTACGACGGTGGACACCGTCGACACGGTGGACGCGCTGGTGCAGCAGATGTTGCTGATCCGGAGTGAGACGGCCGGCGAGGCCACCTTCGGGATGTTGGAGATGATCCGCGAGTACGGCCGCCGCCGGTTGGACGAGGGCGAGGACGAGGGCGAGGACGGCGGCGGGGACGGCACCAGCGGTAGCGCCGGCACCGAGCCTGAGTTCCGGGAGCGCCATCTCGGGCACTTCCGCGAGTTCGCGGCGGCCGCGCAGCACGGCTGGTTCGGGCCGTCCCAGCGGCAGACCGCCCAACGGCTGACCGCGGGCATCGCCGACTTCCGGTTGGCCTTCGAGTGGGCGCTGGGCCAGGGTGACCGGATCTCCGACGGCGAGGCGCTCTTCGCCGACCTCTGGCTGTACTGGGTGGGCAGCGGCCATCTGCACGAGGCGCGGATCTGGGCACACCAGCTGTGGGCGCGGCTGGCGGAGTGCGACCGGGCGCCGACGTGCCGTTCGCTGTGGACCCGAGGCTGGGTCTCGGTCGTGACCGGCGACATCGCGGACGCGCGCGAGCAGCTGCGACAGTGCCTCGAGCGGGCCCCGGCTGAGGGCACGGCGCGCGACGAGTACACCGCCCTCGGCCTGCTGGCCGCGTGTGACGCCATCGACGGCAACTATCCGGTCGCGGTCGAGCAGTATGCGGCGGCCATCGACAGGGCACGCGCGTACGGACATCCGCTCGGTCTCGCGTTGATACTGCAGAACTTCGCCGAGATCAGCACGATGTCCGGCGACTTCGAGGCCGCGGAAGCGGCGTGCGACGGCTCCGAAGAACTGTGTCTCGCCCACGGCGAGCAATGGTGTTACTCGCACGTCGTGTGGGTGCGGTCGGTCATTTCCTACCTGCGCGGCGAGTTCTCCGCCGCCCGGGACCACGGCCTGCGGGCGCTGAAGCTGAAGATCTCCGTGGAGGACCAGCTCGGCCTGGCGCTGACCTTGGAGGTGCTCGCCTGGACCGCGGCGGCGCGGGGCGACCACACCGGCGCGGCGGTCCTGCTGGGCGGGACGGAACCGTACTGGGGGTCCGCCGGCGCGCCGCTGATGGGCCTGCCCCGCCTGATCGAGCTGCGGAGCGAGTGCCTGCTGGGGTTGTCGGAGGTGCTCGGGCCGGCCGAATTGCGCACCTGCCTGGCCGAAGGCGCTGGTATCGGGCTCGAACGGCTGCCCGCCTTCGCGACCGGCCTGGCACCGGGGCCAGCCGGGGAGCCGGTCGAGCAGCCGACGGGCCGTCCCGGCGAGCCAGCGGGCCTCGACACCCTGACCGCCCGCGAGCGCGAGGTGGCCCTGCTGCTCGGCGACGGCATGAGCAACCGGGAGATCGCCGCAAAACTGGTGATCGGCCAGCGGACCGTGGAGACTCACGTGGCGCGGGTGCTCGCGAAGCTCGGCGCGCGCCGGCGGTCCGAGGTCGGGACATTGGTCGCCCGATCGGGGCGGATACGTACGGCGAAGTCAGTATCGGGTCCGTAGTCCGACGGATTTTTGTCCGATCCGATGAGCGTGATTATGGGCGGCACCCGTTCTCCCCCCTATCCATGGAGATGCCGCTCATGCGCTTCGTCGTGTTCACCGAGGCTGGCACCCTGCGAGGCCAGACCCATCACCGCCGCTACTGGGACCTCATCGAGGAGGCCGTCTTCGCCGAGGAGATGGGGTTCTACGGCTGGGGCACCTCGGAGCACCATTTCTTCAACGAGATGGCGGTGACCCCCGCGCCGGAATGTCTGTTCGCGGCGGTGGCGATGAAGACCCACCGGATCAGGATGCGGTACATGAGCCGGCTCGCGTCGGTGATCCACCCGATCCTGGTGGCCGAGCAGACCGCGGCGACGGACATCCTGTCCAACGGGCGGGTCGAGGTCACCATGGCACGCGGCAACACCCTGCTCCAGCTCGACGGCTTCGGCGTCCCCCTCGACGAGACGCGCGGCCGGGCGGAGGAGGCGCTCGAGCTCATCCTGAACGCACTGAGCAACGACTCCTTCACCCACGACGGCAAGTACTGGGGCAAGATCCCCGAGCGGCAGCTGACCCCGAAGGGCGTGCAGGAGCCGCACCCGCCGTTCTTCAAGATCGCGCAGAGCCCCGAGTCCGCCGCCGACGCCCGCCGCCGCGGCATGGGGATGATCACCACCGACCTGTACATGGGCTGGGAGACCCTCAAGTCCCACGTGCACGGTTACACCAGCGTGCCGGACAGCGAGGTCAAGCCGGTCGGCAGGTACGCGGTCAACTCCGTGGCGGCGATGGCGACCACGGCTCGTTGCGCGAAGACCGACGACCTCGCGCTGGAGATCGCCGAGCGCGACCTGCTGATGTTCGCCAAGATCATCATCAACGACCTCTACGCCCAGCTCGCCGAGCGGTCCCCCGACGAGTACGCGGGGTTCGACCGGGTCACCGAGCTGCGTGACCACGTCGACGACCCCGAATGGCTGAGAAACTGCGGTCCCACGGTGATCGTCGGCGGTCCCGAGCACTGCATCCAGCAGATCCAGCGGGTCAAGGAGATGGGCTGCGACGAGATCGTGCTGCGCATCGACAACGGCAGCCACGACGAGATCATGTCCTCGCTGGAGCACTTCGGCCGCTACGTGATCCCGTACTTCACCAACCCGACCGGCGTGCTGCGCGACGGCGTGATCGGGCTGCTGCCGGGTGACCCCCGCCAGGTGCCCAGCTACGACCATGTCGCCAACCGCAAGACCTCGGCCTGATGGCGGCCTCGTCGTTCGACCACGACGCCATGGTCCGGACCCAGCAGGCCGTGGTGGATGCGCTCAGGACCAAGGATCCGGTGGCCTTCGCCCGCCTCTACACCGAGGACGGCGTGCTGTACCCGCCGGACGGGTCGCTGCACCGGGGCCGCTCGGCCATCGAGGCGGCGTTCGCTGGCATGCTCGCGGGCGGCTTCGCCGACCAGGTCGTACGGGACGTGCGGCTGCTCGCCGACGTGGACGTGGCCGTCGAGGAGGGCCAGGCGATCGCCGAGTTCACGGGCGACGACGGCACCACCTCGCACCGGGCCCACTACGTCGTCATCCACCAGCGGCAGAGCGACGGCAGCTGGCTGATGCACCGGGACATCTGGACGGCGATCCCGGACGGCGAGCCGGGGGCGGCCGGCTCGGACGCGGCGGCGGCGCCGGGCGAGACCGGCTGATGCTGACGCTGGCGGAGTACGCCGCGCACGACGCCCTCGGGCTCGCCGAGCTGATCAAGCGGGGCGACGTGACGGCCGGGGAGGTCCATGCGACGGCCGTGAAGGCGATCGGGCTGGTCAACGAGACGCTGAACGCCGTCAGCGAGGGCCCGTGGGAGCGGCCGCTGGCCTACCGGCCGGACTCGGTGTTCGCGGGCGTGCCGTTCGTGCTCAAGGACATCCTGTGCCATCCGGCTGGCGTGCCCATGCACTTCGGCTGCCGGGCACTGGCGAAGGGCCTCGTGTTCGAGCACGACTCGGAGCTGATGAGCCGGTTCCGCAACGCCGGCCTGGCGCTCACGGCGACGACCCGGACCCCCGAGCTCGCGCTCAACGCCAACACCGAACCGCTGCTGGGCGGCTCCACGCGCAACCCGTGGGATCCGGCGAAGAGCCCCGCCGGGTCGAGTGGTGGGACCTCGGCGCTGGTGGCGGCCGGTGCGGTAGCGCTGGGGCACGCGAACGACGGCGGCGGGTCGATCCGGATTCCGGCGAGCCGCACCGGGCTCGTCGGCCTCAAACCCACGCGGGGCCGGATCCCACTGGGGCCCGACCAGCAGGACGTCATGTTCGGCAACGGCATCGAGTTCGCCGTGACCAGGACCGTGCGCGACTGCGCGGCGCTGCTGGACGCCGTGAGCGGCAACGCGCCCGGTGAGAAGTTCAGCGCCCCGCCACCGGAGCGGCCGTACGCCGACGAGCTCGAGTTGCCGCACCAGCCGCTGCGCATCGCGGTCTGCACGGACCGGTGGTCGGGCCGGGAGATCGACCCGGGGGTGCTCGCCGTCGTGGAGGACACCGCCCAGGCGCTGCGGGAGCTCGGGCACACCGTGGAGTACGCGAGCCCGGAGGTCTCCTGGGAGGCGCTGCTGGAGGCCTTCACGACGACGTGGTGCGCAGGTACCGCGTCGACCGTCGCCACGCTCGCCGAGGCGGTCGGGTGCGAGCCGGACCACGAGCATTTCGAGGCGACCACGCTGGTCTGCGCCGAGGCCGGGATGCGGGTGAGCGCGGTCGACCTGGGGCGGGCGTTCGATGCCGTGAACACGGCGAGCCGGGCGGTCGCGGAGTTCATGGGCGGCTGGGACCTGTTCCTCACCCCGACCGCGATCACGAGCGCGCAGGAGCTGGGTGGGCTCGACAGCGACAACACGACCGACTCGGCGGCGGACTGGGTGCGCAACGTGCTGTCGGATTTCCCGTTCTGCTCGCTGTACAACCAGACCGGGGCCCCCGCGATCAACGTGCCGGTCGGCCAGAGCGCCGAGGGACTGCCGATCGGTGTCCAGCTGGGCGCCGACCTCTACCGGGAGTCGACACTGCTGCGCGCCGCCGCGCAGCTGGAGAACGCCCGGCCGTGGCGCCACCGTCTGCCCCGGGTGCACGTCGGCACCCTCGCCATCTCTCCATGGAACGGGACACCGTGATGGACACCTTGCGGAACTACGTGGCGGGCGCCTGGGTGGCCTCGCGCGGTGAGCACACGATCGACGTCGTCAACCCGGCCGACGAGACCGTGGTCGGACGGCTGCCGGCGGGTTCGAGCGGGGACGTCGACGCCGCCGTCCGCGCGGCCGGCGAGGCACAACCGCACTGGGCCGCCCGGCCGCTGGAGGAGCGGCTCAAGGCACTCGACGGTTTCGCCGACGCCCTCGCGTCGCACACCCGGGAGCTCGCCGAGCCTCCACCCGGCTCGGTCCGCTGGTCGACGAACGCCAGCGCGGGATCGTGGTCGACCACGTCGGGGAGGCCGTGCGGCGCGGCGCCACGGTGCTCGTCGGCGGCGAGGTCCCGGACGGCCCCGGCTTCTTCTACCCCGCGACCGTGGTCACCGACGTGCCCGACGACACGCCGCTCATGACGGAGGAGACCTTCGGACCGGTCGCTCCGGTGCGGGTGGTCGACAGCTTCGACGAGGCGTTGGCGCTGGCCAGGGACTCGTCGTTCGGCCTCGCCGCGACCGTGTACACCAACTCCGCCGAGCACGCCGAGCGCAGCCGCCAGCTGCCGGTGGGCATGCTGTGGATCAACCAGTGGCAGGCCGGCGGGCTCGACCGGACCTACGAACCGGCCGGGAACAGCGGCCTCGGCATCACCGGTCGCCGGGCCGCCTTCGACGCCGCGACCAGGCAGGCCACGGTCATCACCGCTCCCCGGTAGCGCCTCGGGAGCACATCCGTCCGGCCGCCGCCGGCTGGCGTGATCCGGTATGCCTGACTGATCACAGCTCGGGAAACTCACCCCCAACGCCTTGACTTCAAGCGCTTGAGGTCCGCTTTGCTTGCAGTCATGACGGCCTTCACCATCCAGGATGTGTCGCGGCGCAGCGGGCTCTCCGAGCCGACGCTGCGCTACTACGAAGAGGTCGGACTGATCGGCCCGGTCGACCGGGACGCCAGCAGTGGCCACCGCCGCTACCGTGAGGAGGACCTCGACACGCTCCAGGTGCTGGCATGCCTGCGCACCATGGGCATGAGCATCGAGGACATGCGCACCTACCAGGCCAACCGCACCCGAGGACGGGCGGCCGCGGCGCAGCAGCGCGACCTGCTGCTGGAGCACGCCGTGCGTGTCGAGGCGCAGATCGCGACGTTGCGAACTCACCTCGACTATCTGCGCGAGAAGGCCGCCGTCTGGGACGCCCGCGACCGGGGCGATGAGCTCGCCGAGGCGGCGGCGTGGGAGCGGGTCCGAGTCGCGGTCGAGCAGTTCGAGGTGGCGCGATGAGCCGGGTACTGGTCACCGGTGGTTCCGGCTACGTGGGCACGTGGTTGACCGCCGCGCTGCTGCGGGCGGGGAACACGGTGCGCACCACGGTCAGGTCCCTCGACAGCGAGGCCGGGCTGCGCGACGCGGTCCGCCGTGGCGGCGCGGAGGACGCTGGCCTGGAGGTGGTCACCGCCGACCTGACCGCCGACGACGGCTGGGCGCACGCGGCGACCGGCTGTGACGGGGTGTACCACGTGGCATCGCCGATGATCCAGCCGACGGATGCCGACGAGGTGCTCATGCCCGCCCGTGACGGCACGCTCCGCGCCCTGCGTGCCGCCCGTGATGCCGGCGTCCGGCGTGTGGTGCTGACCTCGTCCTTCGCGGCGATCGGCTACACCCCCAAACCGAGCGCCGACTACACCGAGGCCGACTGGACCGACCCGGACACCCCCGGGCTACCGCCCTACCCACGCTCCAAGGCGATCGCGGAGCGCACCGCCTGGGACTTCATCGAGCGCGAGGGTGCCGGCACCGAGTTGGTGGTGATCAACCCGACGTTCATCCTCGGGCCGGCGTTGACCACCCAGGCGCGCTCCTCACTGCAGCTGATCAAAGCGATGCTGGACGGGACGATGACCGTGGTGCCGCGCCAGCGCTTCGGCATCGCCGACGTGCGCGACGTGGCTGACGTGCACATCAGGGCTATGAACACACCCGAGGCAGCGGGCAGGCGATTCCTCGCTCTCGCCGACGGCCCCACGCTCAGCTACCTGCGGGTGGCCCAGATCCTGCGCGACCGGCTCGGCCCACTCGCCAAGCGGGTACCGACCGAGCAAGCGCCGGGAGCCGAGCTGCCCGACCTGGTCATCCACAACGACCGCGCCCGCACCGAGCTCGGCTGGCGACCGCGTCCCGCCGAAACCACCATCGTCGAAACCGCCGAGGGCCTGCGAGACCTCGGACTTCTCGAGCATCACCAATAACCCCCACTCCAGACCGAAACCGGCACGTGGCGAAGAACTGCGGAATTCCGGACGCACCTAGCCCACTCAGGCACTACATCGGGCATTCCGACGCGTTGCGGCGGGGTGACCGTGCGCCGTGTGCGGCCGACGTCGAGTGGTTGCCCGTCGCCACCGAGCACGACCGGGGCGACCTTGCAGTCGCACAGGATCCGGCGGGCTTCGGCGGCGGTGGTCGCTGACCAGTTTGTCTTCGTCTTCCGGCGCCGGCCCGTCCTGATCGAACACGTCGATGAGGATCCTGGCGAGGCGGGCGAGCTCATCGGGGCGGTACAGCCTGGCCCAGTCGGCCAGTTGTACTTCGACATCGACCCACGCCAACCCGAACACTCCAGCCCGAAACTCCGCTCAGTCGAACCGGGGCCGACCAGTCCGGCTGCGCTTGAGCTCGAAGAAATCGGGGTTCCGAGCCAGCAGCACCGCACCGTCGAACATGTCCAACGCGTCCTGCCCACGCGGCACCGAGTGCAGCACGGGACCGAAGAACGCGACCCCGTCGACGTGCACAGTCGGCGTGCCCACCTCGGTGCCGACCGGGTCCATGCCCTCGCGGTGGCTGCCGCGGATCGTTTCGTCGTACTCGGTGCCGTCCGCCGCCGGGAGGAGGTCAGCCGCGTTCAGCTCGGCGAGCACCTCGGCCAGCACGGCGTCGCGGTCGCGGTGGCCCTGCACGTGGTAGCGCGTGCCGAAGCCGGTGTAGAACTCGCGCAGCGCCGGCTCACCCCAGCGGGCCTCGACCGCCGCGCCCACCCGCACCGGGCGCCACGAGCCCTTGTTGCGCAGCAGCTTCTGCTTGACGATCTGTTTCGGGCGCCGCTCGTTCAGCACCGCCACGCTCATCAGCCGGAACCGCAGCTCCAGCTCGCGCTGCTTCTCCACCTCGAGGATCCAGCGGGAGGTGACCCACGCGTACGGGCACAGCGGGTCGAAGTAGAAGTCGACCCGGGTCGGCGTGGCCATCGTCGGTCTCCTGAGCTCGCGGCTGGGCGCTGGGCGGCCGAAACCCGGCGGCCCCGTGCCCACGACACTAGTGTCCGGCTGCCGCGGGGTCGTTGGGATGGGGCTCCAGCGGGGTGATATCGATCTTCATCCAGTCGAAGAGCGGCAGTCCGGCGAGCACTCCGTCCAGCTGGGCACGGCTGTCAGCCCGGTACAGGCCGAGGATGGTGCTCCCACCACCCGCGAGGGGCTTCTTCCAGATCCGGGCGATGTGCCCGTCGGCAGCCAGCTTGGCCGCCTCCACCGCCTCACCCTTCTCCCGGGCCTCAACCTCGGACTCCGGGGTGCCGTCCGGAACGTTCACCTCGAACTCGACGAGGAACTCCACGGTGTCCTCCACAGGTTGACTGAACGCCGGACCGCCGGACGCCACCAGATCAGGTTAGCGGTGCTCCCTCGGCGAACGACGTGTGCGGACTCCTATGCCACGAACGGTGTACGAGACGAACGCCGTTCTAGACGAACGGGGTTCGAAGATCCTAGGCTGCACCACATGCCAGGAGGGTCGGGGGAGGTCGTCAGCCGCCGCGCCCGGCCGGCGAAGGCGCCGCTGAGCCGGGACGGCATCGTCGCGACCGGCCTCGACCTACTGGGCGAGCAGGGGCTACCGGGCCTGAGCCTGCGCAAGATCGCGGCCGCCCTCGACACCGGCCCCGCGTCGCTGTACGCCTACGTCGCCAACCTCGAGGAACTGCGCGCACTCGTCCTGGACAAGGCGCTCGGTGATGTGGCCCACGGAGTGGGACAGGGCCGGGAGTGGCGGCCGCGTCTCAAGGCCATCCTGACCTCCTACGTCGAGGTGCTGCTGGCCAAGCCGGGCCTGGCGCCGCTCGCCACGACCACGATCGCGTCCGGCCCCAACGCGATGCGCCTGACCGAAAGCCTGCTCGAGGCGCTGATCGGCGGCGGCGTGGACCCGGCGGCGGCAGCCTGGGGCGTTGACCTGCTCCTGCTGCAGGTCACCGGCATCGCGGCCGAGCAGAGTGCGCGCCGGAGCCAGGGCGATGTCATGGGCCGGGTGGCCAAGGCCTACGCCGAAGCACCGGCGCACGAGCTGCCCCTCGTGCACGCCCTGCACAAGGAGCTCTTCTCGGGCCCCGGCTCCAGTCGGTTCGGCTGGGCGCTCGACGTACTCATCACCGGCATCACCCAGGCCCCCCGGCCGCCGACCGGCTCCGAACCCGGACACGACAGACCCGGACACGACAAGGACCCAGCATGAGCGGCACATCCGGCCCGAAGCTCGCCATCATCGGTGGCGGGCTGGGCGGCCTCACTCTCGCCCGTCTCCTCCAGCTTCACCAGATCAACGTGGTGGTCTACGAAAGGGAGCCGTCCCGGGACGCGCGTGGCCAGGGCGGCACCCTCGACCTGCACCCGGAGTCCGGCCAGCGCGCGATGCGCGAGGCGGGGCTGGAAAAGGACTTCTGGGCCAACGTCCACGCCGGCGGCACCGACATGAGGATCCTCGGCAAGGACGGCGCGGTGTACCGCGAGGAAGTGGGTGAGGTCGAGGGCGCGGATCGCCCGGAGATCGACCGCGGCCTGCTGCGCGACCTCCTGCTCGACTCTGTCGACCCCGCCGGCATCCGTTGGGACCACAACCTGGCCAAGGCCGTTCCCCTCGAGGGCGGCGGACACGAGCTGCATTTCGAGAACGGCGCGGTCGACACCTGCGACCTGCTGGTCGGCGCCGATGGGGCCTGGTCGCGTGTCCGCCCGCTGCTCACCGACGCGAAACCCTCGTACACCGGGGTCAGCTTCATCGAGGTCGGCATTCCGGACGCCGACCGCACCCAACCCGAGATCGCGAAACTTGTCGGCCGGGGCAGCCTCTTCGCCCTCGAGGACAACAGGGGCCTGCTCGCGCAACGCAACGGGGACGGCCGCATCCGCACGTACGTCGCCCTGCGGGTCCCCGAGGGTTGGCTGGCCAGCTCCGGCATTCCCTATGACGAGCCCGGAAAGGCGCGCCCCGCGATCCTGACCCACTTCAGCGACTGGGCCCCCGAGCTGACCGACCTCGTCCGGTGCTGCGACGACACGATCCTGCCCCGCCCCGTCACCATGCTCCCGATCGGCCTGCGTTGGAGTGCTAAGCCCGGCGTAACACTGCTCGGGGACGCCGCCCACCTCATGTCGCCCTTCGCCGGCGAGGGGGCGAACCTCGCGATGCTGGACGCCGTCGAGCTCGCCCTCGCGATCACCAAGCTCGGTGACGGCGTCGATATGGCCACCGCGATCGAGACCTACGAGGCGGAGCTCTTCGAGCGCACCGCAACCCTTGCCCAGGAGTCCGCTGACGGTCTGGACATCTGCATCGCACCCGACGGCGCGCAGAAGATGGCGGACCTGCTCGCCCACTACGACAGCCTCGCCGCCGAACAGCAGTGAGCCGAGGGGGAGCTCACATCCGCTCAAGCGCCGGTCGCGAGACCGGCCTCGGTGCAGGCGGTGGCGATACGGCGGACACCCTCGGTGATCTCGTCGGTGCCGGCGGTGTCGGCGAAGCCGAGGCGAAGGTACGGGCCGGGGGCCTCGGCGGCGAAGTAGGTGCGGCCGGGCGATACGGCGACACCGGCGCGCAGGCAGGCGGCGGCGAGTGCGGTCTCGTCGGCGCCACCGGGCAGGCGCAGCCACAGGTAGTTGCCGCCGGCGGGAGCGCGGAGGGCGGCGGCGAGGTCTGGTAGCTCGCGGCGCAGGGCGGCGAGCATGGCGTCGCGGCGGTCGCGCAGGCCGGCGGCGATGGTGCGCAGGTGGCGCGGCCAGGCGGGGGCACCGACCAGGTCGAGGACGGACTCCTGCAGCGGGCGGGGCACGAAGAAGCTGTCGACGACCTGGATGGCGCGCAGCCGCTCCACTACCGGCCCCCGGGCGAGCAGCGCACCGACGCGCAGGTTCGGCGAGGTGGGCTTGGTCAGCGAGCTGACGTGCACGACCGTGCCGTACGGGTCGTCGGCGACCAGCGGCGGCGGGAGTTGGCCGCCGTGGCCGAGCCGGCGCGCGCAGTCGTCCTCGATCACGAAGGCCCCCGCCGCGTGCGCGAGCTCGACCAGCCGGCGGCGGCGGTCCGGGGCGAGGACGGTGCCCGTCGGGTTGTGGAAGAGCGGCTGGCAGTAGAGGGCGCGGGCGCCGGTGGCGGCAAAGGCGTCGGCCAGCAGGTCGAGGCGCACACCGCCGTCGTCCATGGGCACCGGCACCGGGCGCAGGCCGGCCGCCCGGGCGACGGCCAGCGCTCCGGGATAGGTCGGCGACTCCACCAGCACCGGGGAGCCGGGCGCGGCGAGGGCGTGCAGGGCGGTGGTGAGCGCGGCCTGGCCGCCCGCGGTGACGAGTACGTGCGCCGGGGTGAGGCCACCGCCGGGCCCGCCCACCTCGCGGGCGAACCAGGCGCGCAGCGCGGTCAGCCCCTCCAGCGGGGGCCGCTGCCACGTGCCGGGGCGTCGGGCGGCACGGGCGAAGGCGGCACCGAGCGCGTGCTCGGGCTGGAGTGAGGGATGCAGGTAGCCGCCGTTGAAGGCGATCACACCGGGCGGCGGTACCGCGAGGTTGGCGGTGACGCCGGCGGCATCGACGATCCGGGGCGCGGGCTCGCCGTGCTGCTGCTGTTCAGCGGTGAGCGCGATCTCCTGCCAGGAGGTGTCGACGGCCGAGGTGGCGGCGGCGCTGTGCTGGGCACGGTAGGCACCGGCGCCGGGCCGGGTCACCACCAACCCCTCGGCGGCGAGTGTGGCGAGTGCGCGTGCCACGGTGCCCGGCCCGACCCCGAAGCGTTCGACGAGGGCCCGGCTCGACGGCAGCTTCTCGCCGGCCCGGTAGCGGTGAAGCTCGCCACGGAGCATATCCGCCAGGTTATCGGAACTGCTACCGTCGAACATGAGAGATAATAGTAGCGCGCTTCCGCCAAGGAGTCACTAGCGGTGACGAACCCGGCGAGCGGGATCCTGCGGTCCGCTGCCGACGCGATCGGGGCCACCCCGATGGTCCGGCTGGACCGCCTCACGGCCGACCTGGACGGCACGATCCTGGCGAAGCTGGAGTACCTCAACCCCGGCGGCTCCAAGAAGGACCGGGTGGCCAAACGCATCGTCGAGGACGCCGAAGCTGCCGGCGTACTGCTACCCGGCCAGCCCGTCGTCGAGCTCACCAGCGGCAACACGGGAGCGGGGCTCGCCATCGCCTGCGCGGTCACGGGCCATCCCTTTGTGGCCGTGCTGTCGAAGGGCAGCTCCGCCGAGCGCGCCCGGATGATCGCCGCGCTGGGGGCCGAGGTCGTACTCGTGGACCAGCTGCCCGGCTCGGTCCCCGGCCGGGTATCGGGCGGCGACCTCGAGCTCGTCGAGCTGGCGGCGCGGCGGATCACCAGGAAGCGCGGTGCGTTCCGCTCGGACCAGTTCGAGAACCACAGCAATGTGGACGCCCACTACACGGGCACGGGGCAGGAGATCTGGACGCAGACCGGCGGTGCGGTCGATGCCTTCGCCGACTTCGTCGGAACCGGAGGCTGTCTGGCGGGCGTGACGCGTGCCCTCAAGGAGCACCGGCCGTCCATCCGGTGTTTCGCCGTTGAGCCTGAGGGCGCCGCGGTGCTCGCGGGACAGCCGGCCACCCAGCCCAACCACCCGATCCAGGGCGGCGGATTCTCCCGGGCCGACCTCACCCACCTGGGTGATATTCGGATCGACGGCTACGTCCAGGTCAGCGGCGAGCAGGCCCGGTCGACGGCCCGCCTGCTCGCCACGCGCGAGGGCATCTTCGGCGGCTTCTCAGCGGGAGCCAACGTCGCCGCCGCCCTGCGCCTGTTGCGGGACGACCTGCCCGGCGCGACCATCGCGGTGCTCATTCCCGACTCGGGCCTGAAGTACCTGTCGACGGATCTGTGGGCGTAGCGCCGT
>DATAYB010000765.1:0-6877 GCA_036272795.1 Pseudonocardia sp. | reverse complement strand
ACGGTCTAGCCGAGGTTGCGCTTGATGTGGCCGTGGAACGCCTCGAGGAACAGGGTGAGGAACTCGGCGGTGTTCTCCCTGGTGATCTCGCCATCGTCGTTGATCATGCCTTCGGAGTACTGGATGTAGGCCTCGGGCTGGCCGAGCAGCGGTGAGTTCGTGAAGGCCAGGATGCTCTTCAGGTGCTGCTGCGCGACGGCGGTGGAGATCAGGCCCGGCGAGGCGCCGATCACGGCGACGGGCTTGAGGTTCAGCGAGTTCTTGCCCCAGGGGCGCGTCGCCCAGTCGATCGCGTTCTTCAGCCCGCCCGGAATCGAGCGGTTGTACTCGGGGGTCACGAACAGGATCGCGTCGGCGCCCTCGATGGCCGCCTTGAGCTGCTTGCCGACCTCCGGGTAGTCGCTGTCGTAGTCGTGGTTGTACAGCGGCAGCTCGGCGATCGGGATCTCGAAGAGCTCGAGGTCGTTCGGCGCGATCTGCACCAGCGCCCGCGCCAGGCGGCGGTTGATGGACTTCTTCGACAGGCTGCCGACGATGTATCCGACCTTGTAGGCCATCGTGTGGATCCCCCCGGGAAACTAGTCCAAACTACTGATAGTCATTTTTTATGACTGTAGCCGAGCGCTGCCGGGCGGTGCAAGTTGATCGTAGGCTCGGGGGCCGCTGAGCTGGAAAGCTGGGCGGCATGGACCTCTCGCTCGCCGCCGGCCCGGTGATAGCCACGTTGGGCAGCTGGCCGACCCCGCTGGAGCCGGCGCCGCGGCTCGCCGAACGGATCGGGCTGCGGCCGGCCGACCTGTGGATCAAGCGCGACGACCTCACCGGGCTGGCCGGCGGCGGCAACAAGGTACGCAAGCTGGAGCACACCGCGGGCGCCGCGCTGGCCGCGGGCGCCGACACGCTGGTCACCACCGGAGCCGCGCAGAGCAACCACGCCCGCTCGACCGCCGCCGCGGCCGCCCGGCTCGGGATGCGCTGCCTGCTCGTGCTGGCCGGCGAGCCACCCGCCGTCCCGGCCGGCAACCTCGTGCTTGACCACCTGCTCGGCGCCGAGCTGCACTGGGCCGGGGCCGCCGACGACACCGCCCTGGAAGCCCGCGCCGCCGAGCTGGTCGACACCCTCCGCGCCGGCGGAGCCTCGCCGTACCTGGTGCCGTTCGGCGGGTCGGGTCCCATCGGCTCGCGGGGCTACCTCACCTGCGCGCGGGAGCTCACCGAGCAGTCGCCCGACCTCGCGCACGTGGTCGTCTCGGTCGGCTCAGGCGGCACGATGGCCGGCCTCGTCGCCGGGCTGGGTGCGGCCCGCGTGCTCGGGGTGGACTCCGGCGCGGTGGCCGACCCGGCAATGCGGGTGCGCGAGATGGTGACCGGGCTCGGCGGGTCCGCCGAGGGCTTGCGACTGCGCGGTGACCAGGTCGGCGAGGGCTATGGCCGGCTCACCTCGGCCGCGCGGCAGGCGATGTCCGACCTGGCGCGCACCGAGGGGCTCGCGCTCGACCCCGTGTACACCTCCAAGGCACTCGCCGGGCTGACCGAGGCCGTACGCGAGGGCGAGATCCGGCCGGGGCAGCGCACGGTCTTCCTGCACACCGGCGGCCTGCCGGGACTGTTCGGGCACAGCTACGCCGCCGAGCTGGGCGGCGGCGAGGCTGGCGGCGGCGAGCCGGGCAGCGACAGCAGCACCGACGGCAGCAGCGACAGCGGCTGAACGGCCGGCGGCGGCATCGACTGAACGGCGGCCGCGGCCGGGCCGACACTCCGGCCGCCGCACACCCCGGCCGGACGCCCGGGCGCGGGGTAATGTCGCAGGGCATGGAGCGAGATCATTCCGAGGCAACGGACGTGGAAGGTCTCCTGCGGATCACCCCGGTCGACGCCGGTGGTGCGGTCGTCGTGGCCGCGGCCGGCGAGGTCGACCTGGCCACCGGACCGAAGTTGCGGACCGCCGTGGCCGAGCTGCTCGAACGTCCGGAGCCGGTGCCCGTCGTGGTCGACCTGACGTCGGTGACCTTTCTCGGCTCCACGGGCATCGCGGTGCTGGTCGACGCGCACTGGCAGGCCGCCCAGCTGCACGTTCCGCTGAAGATCGTGGTGGCGCCCGACGGCCCCGCGCACCGCACCCTGCGGACCACCGGGGTGGACCACCACCTGTCGCTGCACCACGATGTGGGCGCGGCCCTGCGGGACATCGGCACGCGGGGAACAGGCACGCACTGAACAGGCACGCCCTGAACAGCGAATGAGGAGTCAGCCATGCAGGCGGTACAGATCACCGCGCTCGACGGACCGGACTCGGTCACCGTCGTCGAGCTCGCCGACCCGACTCCCACCGGCGACCAGGTGCACATCGACGTACACGCCGCGGGCGTGTGCTTCCCCGACCTGCTGCAGACCAGGGGCCTGTACCAGATCAAGCCGGAGCTGCCGTTCGTGCCGGGCTGCGAGGTGGCCGGCGTGGTGCGCGCCGCCCCCGAGGGCTCCGGGTTCGCGCCTGGCGACCGGGTGGCCGCCTTCCCCGGCCTCGGAGGCTTTGCCGAGCAGGTGGTCACCGACCCTCGGCTCGTGTTCGCGCTGCCGGCGCCGCTGTCCTTCGTGGCCGGCGCCGGCATCCCGATGAACTACCTGACCGTGCACTTCGCACTGGTCCGCCGCGCCCGGCTGCGGGCCGGCGAGACCGTGCTGGTGCACGGCGCCTCGGGCGGGGTCGGTACGGCCGCGGTGCAGCTGGCCAGGGCGCTCGGCGCGCGGGTGCTGGCGGTGGTCTCCACGGAGGCAAAGGCGGCGGTGGCCCGGCAGGCCGGGGCGGACGAGGCGGTGCTGGCCGACGGCTTCCGCGACGCGGTCAAGGAGCTGACCGGCGGCAAGGGAGTCGACGTAGTGGTCGACCCGGTCGGCGGGGACCGGTTCACCGACTCGCTGCGCAGCCTCGCCACGGAGGGTCGGCTGCTCGTGATCGGCTTCACCGCCGGCGAGATCCCCACGGTCAAGGTCAACCGGCTGCTGCTCAACAACATCGACGTGGTCGGCGTCGGCTGGGGCGCGTTCTGGTCGCGCCAGCCCGGCTACCTGCGCGAACAGTGGCAGGATCTGCTGCCGCACCTGGAGTCCGGCGCGCTGGACCCGGTGCTCGGCTCGTCCTACCCGCTGACGAAGGCGGCGGATGCGCTGCGCGAGTTCGACGAGCGGCGGGCCAGCGGCAAGATCGTGCTGCAGGTGCGCTGAGCGGCTACTGCCCCGCGTCCTGGCCCGACTCGACGTACCGCACCCCGAGCCGGGTCAGGGTGTCGCGCAGCCCGTACAGGTCCAGCCCCAGCTCGCCGGCGCGGAACGCCGCGCGTGCGCTCTCCTCCTTCGCCAGCCGCGCCCGGGACGCCTCGATCCCCCTGTCCACGTCGGCGCGCGACACGTGCTGCACGCCGTCGTCGTCGGCCAGTACCACGTCGCCGGGCCGGATGAGCTGGTCACCGAGGACGACCGGCACGTTCACCGCCCCCGCTGTGCTCTTCACGGTGCCCTGGGCGCTGACGGCGGCCGACCAGACCGGGAATCCCATGGCGCGCAGGTCCACCACGTCGCGCACGCCGGTGGTCAGCACCGCGCCGCGCACGCCGCGCTGGGCCAGCGACGTGGCCAGCAGCTCGCCGAACAGCCCGTCCCGGCACGGCGAGGTCGTGGTCACCACGAGCACGTCACCGGGGCGGCACTGCTCGACGGCGGCGTGGATCATCAGGTTGTCGCCCGGCCAGCACACCGCCGTCACCGCGGTGCCGCCGATCCGGGCGCCGGCCTGCACCGGGCGCAGGTCGGGTCCGCAGTACCCGGTCCGCCCGAGCGCCTCGTGCACGGTCGCGACCCCGAACCCGGCGAGCTCGTCGACCTGCTCCAGCGCGGCCCTCGGCGGGTTCGTGATGATCACATTCCTCATGCCAGTACCTCCGTGGTTCGCCGACGCCAGTGTCGGGGCGCCGCCGGCAGATCGTCAACGATTTCGTTGGAACTTCTTGTGACGATCGCCGCGCGGCGACTACCGTCGCGGTATGGCCAGTGCTGCCCGACCTCGACCGCGCACCGCTGAGCGGGCCGACCGACGACTGAGCGGCCCGGCGCGGGCCGCGGTCGTCGGCGCGTCCTTCGGCTTCTTCGTCGACATGTTCGACGTGTACCTGCCGGTCGTCGCGCTGACCCCGGCGATGGACTATTTCCTGCCTGCCTCGGTCTCCCCGGACAGCCGCGCCATCCTCAACTCACTGATCTTCGTCGCAACGCTGATCGGCAGGCCACTCGGCTCGCTGATCTTCGGCCGGCTGGCCGACCAGATCGGGCGGCGCCGGACCACCCTGTACGCGGTCACCGGCTGCGGAGTCTGCACCGGCCTGATCGCGGTGCTGCCCGGCTACGCGCAGGTCGGTCTGCTCGGCGTCGCGCTACTGGTCCTGCTGCGGCTGGCCGACGGGATCTTTCTCGGCGGCGAGTACGCCGGCGCAACTCCGCTGGCCATGGAGTCGGTGCCGACCGGGCGGCGGGGCTGGTACGGCGGGCTCGTCGGGATGGGCTTCCCGCTGTCGTACTGCGCGATCGCGCTGGTCACGCTGCTGACCCTGCGGATCGCGCCGGCCGGCTCGGCCACCTCGCCGTACGCGGTGTGGGGCTGGCGGGTGCCGTTCGTGATCGGCGCGCTGCTGTGCCTGGTGTTCGTCGTCTACTACGCGCGCTCGGTGACCGAGTCCGAGGTGTGGGCGAAGTCGACCAAGTCGCGCAACCCCGTGAGGGACGTGCTGTTCGGTTCGGCGCGGCGGGAGTTCGTGCAGGTCTTCGTGCTGATGAGCGGCATCTGGTTCGCCTCGAACCTGGCGTCCGGGCTGCTGCCGAGCGCACTGCAGACCCAGGGCCACGTGTCCGCCACGGCGGTGACCGGTGCCCTGGTGATCGTTCAGGCGGTGCACTCCGTGCTGTTCCCCTACCTCGGTGCGCTGAGCGAACGGATCGGCCGGCGGCGGTTCCTGGCCTGGTGCGGCGTCGGCATCGGGGTGCCCACCGCGGCGGCGTTCGGCACGATCTCGGCCGGCTGGTGGACGGGGTTCGGCTCGGTGCTGGCGCTGACCGCGGTGATCCGGATCGCCGGTGCCAGCGCGTTTGCGGTCACCCCGTCCTACCTGTGCGAACGGTTCCCGGCGGCGCTGCGTGGCAGTGGCTTCGGGCTCGGCTACAGCACGCCGCTCATCCTCACGTCGTTCTACGCCTACTACCAGACCTGGCTCGGTGCGATCCTGCCGCGCGGCTACACGGCGAGCGCGCTGCTCGTACTCGGCGGCGCACTGGTACTCGTCGGCGCCCTGCTCGGGCCGGAGAGCCGCAACGTCGAGTTCGGCGCCGACCCCGCTCCGGCCGAACGCCCCGTGGCGCCGTCGTAGCCCCTGTTGATCTCAGGCGGGCACGCGGGGGTGGGCTGACGGAAGCCGCGACACACCCTGACAAAATCCCGCGACTCGCGCTACAGAATCCAGCGACTCGCCGGGCGGGAGTCCGGGCTACGCACGCTGGGCGGCTGGCACGTCGCTCTCCCGCAGCGCGTCGATCACGCTGGCCAGGTGGGCGCGGGCGGCGGCCTCGGCGGCCTGCTCGTCCCTGGCGACGATGGCGTCGATGATGGCCAGGTGCTCTGGCAGCGAACGCTGCGGCCGTCCCGGGCGCAGCGCCAGGCGGAACTGGTGGCGCACCATCTGCGCGTTCAGCCGCTCCAGCAGGTCGGTGGCCACCGGCTGCTCGGCCAACTCGCGGACGCGCTGGTGCAGCTGGGCGTTCAGCGCGGAGTACTGGACCGGTTCGCCGTCGCTGACCGCCGCGCGCATCCGCTCGCCCAGCTCGACCAGCTCGGCGGCGGCCGCCTCGCTGACGTTGCGCGCCGCCTTGGCCGCGCAGAGCGCCTCCAGCATCTGGCGGCACTCGACGATCGCCACCGCCTCGTCCAGTGACACCACCCGGACCCGGGCACCGCGGTTGTGCACGCGCTCGACCAGTCCCTCACCGGTGAGGTCGATCAGCGCGGCGCGCACCGCGCCCCGGGAGACCCCGAACTGCTCGGCGAGCTCGGGCTCGACCAGCCGCTGCCCGGGTGCCATCTCCCCGGTCACGATTGCCTGCCGCAACGCCGCCACGGCATCCGCCACGCCGTCTCCTCCCCGGCCACCGAACCGCACTGAACCGCGCCGAACCGCGCCAACCCAGATCGTGAACGATTTCGTTCGGGATCAGTGTAGCGATCCGGCCCCACCACAACGGCCCGGGCGCAAAGACACCCCGAAACGAACGGGAGCCCGCCTCCCCCGAGGGGAAGGCGGGCTCCGGTCAGAGCTGTGAGTCAGTGATCAGACGACGCGCACGCCCGTGGCCTGGGGGCCCTTGGCGCCCTGGCCGACGGTGAACTCGACACGCTGGCCCTCTTCGAGGCTGCGGAAACCCGAGCCGTCGATCTCCGAGTAGTGCACGAAGACGTCCGGGCCGGACTCGTCCTGGGAGATGAAGCCGAAGCCCTTCTCACCGTTGAACCACTTAACAGTTCCCTGTGCCATGCAATCTGCTCCTAGCAGGTTGGTGGGTTCCGCACCGTGCGAAACCCTGGCCGAGCCTGATAGCGCTGATCAGCAAATTGCACGCTGCTCACGCGACCGAGACCGTTCCCGCGAGCGTGCAAGCACAAACACTGAAACTAAACGACCGTTGTCAGTGTAACGCGCGACCCACCAGAACCGTTCCCCACCCCCACCGGACACGCCGGCGGCAGTCGCGGCGGGACTCAGAGGACCGGGCTTGGTGAAGCCTGCCCGAACCACAGTCCGCCCGCCCATTCGCGCATCTTGGGCTGGCCCATCAGGTGCTG